>NZ_DALZPW010000003.1:0-190356 GCF_032017425.1 Moraxella sp. CTOTU47618
GAGCTGCTGCCTCATGTGTGGCAATCCCCACAATAGGGAATGGTCGGATGCTTACCTTAAAAGACTTTTTAACCCAATTTTTAGGTAAACTACCAATATCTTTTAGCCAAACAAAAAACAGCCAGTCAATCAACTGGCTATTTTTTCATTGTTACCACTACTAACCAATCACATCAACGCCCATATAAGGACGTAACACTTCAGGCACCGTGATAGTACCATCCGCATTTTGGTAATTTTCCATGATGGCAAGCAAGGTACGACCGACCGCAAGACCTGAGCCATTTAAGGTATGCACCAGCTCGGTTTTTTTGCCGTCTTTGACACGCGCTTGCATACGGCGCGCTTGGAAGTCGCCACAGTTTGAGCAGCTAGAGATTTCACGGTAGGTAGTCTGAGACGGTAGCCACACCTCGATATCATAGGTTTTCACCGCGCCAAAACCCATATCACCGCCACACAGCACAATCACCCGATACGGCAAACCAAGCTGCTGCAAGATATATTCCGCTTGTCCTGTCATGTCCTCTAAGGCTTGCATTGACTGCGCTGGATGGGTGATTTGTACCATTTCCACTTTTTCAAACTGGTGCTGACGAATCAAGCCACGGGTATCTCGCCCGGCACTGCCCGCTTCACTGCGAAAACAGGGGGTATGGGCAGTTATCTTGATGGGCAAGGCTTCGGGGTCTAGGATTTTGTCGCGCACGCTGTTGGTAAGTGGCACTTCTGAAGTAGGGATTAGGTAATACTCTTTTTCACCGCGCAGTTTGAATAGGTCTTCTTCAAACTTTGGTAGCTGCCCTGTACCAAGCAGGCTGTCGGCATTGACCATATACGGCACATACATTTCCGTATAGCCGTATTTGTCGGTATGGGTAGTAAGCATAAAGGCAATCAAGGCGCGGTTGAGTTTGGCGAGTTGACCTTTTAGCACGCTAAACCGTGAGCCAGTCAGTTTGGCCGCCATTTCAAAGTCAAGTAACCCCAAGTCTTCGCCCAAGTCGCTATGGTCTTTGACCTCAAAATCAAATTGGCGTGGCTCGCCCCATCGACGCATTTCGACATTGTCGTTTTCATCTTTACCTGCCGGCACGCTGTCATCAGGCAAGTTTGGGATAGTTAAAGCTGCTGCTAGAATTTTCTCCTGCAAGGCTTTGAGCGCGTCTTCCGCTTGTTTCATCTCGCTACTGATGGTTGCCATTTCTGCCATTAAGGCGTCAGTATTTTCGCCATTGCGTTTCATCAAGCCGACTTGTTTGGCGCCCGCATTTTTTTTGGCTTGTAGTTCTTCGGTTTTGACTTGAATGGATTTGCGCTGTTCTTCGACTTGCTGCCAAAATGCTTTATCAAGCTCATAGCCGCGTTTGGCAAGTTTTTCGGCGACCGTGTCTAGTTCTGTACGCAGTAATTTTGGGTCGATCATGGCGATAAGTTCCTTAAATTGTTCAAACTTGAGTTAAAGCAGCAAAATGGCTGTTGATATCAGCGTGTATGATAGCAAGATTGCGGCGATTTTTCACGGTAGCGACTAGAAATACACGGTAAATTGACGATTTATCGGTATGCGTTTATCGGCGTTCGCCCCTCGCTGCATTGGGGAAAAACAAAAATTTATCAAAAAGTGCGTTGTTAGGTTTATTTTTGGGTCAAGGTTGGGTAAGATAAGCCTTCTTTTATCGTTTTGTAACTATCGTTTGATAGTGAGTGAATTGTTTATGGCTCTGTACCCTTACACCCTACAACCTGTGGATTTGAATCTGACCGAGGACGAGTTTCGTCAAGCACAGCTGCAGCTATTTGATGCCAACAACCAAACTTTGACCAAAATCACCCCAAAAACTTGGGCAATTTTGGCAGTCATTGTGGTGCTAGCGATTTTAGGTCTGATTTTTGTGCACGGTTATTCCACCATTATTTTTTGGTTGATGCTCGTGGGTGTAGTGGTTTATTTGCTGGCGCGTACCTACGGTCTTAAATGGTATGTCAAACGCGAATTTGAAAAACAAATGGCAAGCCAAAGCATGCCGCCAGAGATGCAACAAATCAAGCTTGGCGTACAACAGCACGGGGTAGTAATGTCCATGCCTGCCCCCAACATGCCCGCCATGCCACGCGGCTACAATCAGCCTTTGGTACGTAGTAGCGGTATGCAGCAAGCGGTCATCAAATGGGATAGTGTCACCAACTGGCAAGAAACGCCTGACTATATCTTTATGATGTTTGATGTCAAAAATCCAAAAACGGGTGAAAGCCAACAAGGCAGCCAAATCGTGCCCAAACGCCTTGCCAACCAAAAATTCCCGATTGATACCCTACGTCATCATTTACAGCAAAACATTGGACAACCAGGTTTTGATTTAACCGACAAACCGACTGATAAATATTTTCCAGAAAACAATTAAGACAACGATTAAGATTAAGACAACAACTAATTATCGATGACCACAAAAACTGCAGCCAAGAAACTGCAGTTTTTTTATGGCAGCAAGCAAAACTATTTACTAAATTTGCACACAGCTGCGCCAAATGTTTGATATTATTTTTAGGGTAATACCGTACATTTTAATTGATAAAATTAAATATATAGATAAAAACGATTAATTTTAATAACAGCTTGTTTAGGCTTACAATTAAGTCCTAAACAAATAAAAATCATCATTTTAGGAGATAACAACATGGCAAAACAAGCCACTACAAAGCAATCAGCAACCAAACAAGACTCAGAACAATTAGACAATACCGATAAATCAGGTGAAAAAGTGACTGCCTCCAAATCTACTGCTTCCAAATCTGGCTCAAGTAAAACACGCGATATCAGCTTAGCCGCTGCAGACATGAGCGCCATTGTTGAGCAATTAAATACCTTATTAGCCAACTATCATGTGTTCTATACCAATGTTCGTGGCTATCACTGGAATGTGCGTGGCTCAGATTTCTTTACCCTCCATGTGAAGTTTGAAGAGTTATATACTGCGCTGCAAGTCCAAATTGATGAAATTGCTGAGCGCATTTTGACCTTACAAGGTACACCACTACATGCTTATAGCGATTTCTTAAAAATCTCAAGCATCAAAGAAGACAAAAACGTCTCTGACGGTGTGGCATGTGTGAAAGGTATTTTAACGGGTCTGACTATGACCATCGCTAAAGAACGCGAAATCATTGACTTAGCGGATGAAGATGACGATCAAGGCACTGCCGACCAATTGACTGCGTACGTGCAAGAACAAGAAAAATTGGTGTGGATGTACAATGCCTATCTTGGCTAATCGTCCCATCTGACCAAAAAGACGGCTTTAATAGTCGTCTTTTTTATTGCGTGGTAAAATAAAAACACAATATATAGATTTTCAAATGTCAATAAATTTAATTACTAATTTTTTGATATACAAATAGTTATATATTTCAATATGTTATAAATTTTATCCTTAGAAATCAAGTCCTTGGGTGGATTGCAATTTCTATATGTTGTTATCTATAATAGCCAAGCATACTAGCCAGTTGATGCATTTGTTAGCTGATTTACTTGTTAACTGATACTGCTACGCCACTTGTCTTGAACTTTGATTGAAGAAGATTCACCGCTATGTCATATTCCATCTTTTGCCAAACCAAAAATGACCCATTGCTTGAGCCGATGTTTTTTGGTCAGCCTGTCAATGTGGCACGTTACGACCAACAAAAATTCCCTGTTTTCGAGCAGTTGATTGAAAAGCAATTGTCGTTTTTTTGGCGTCCAGAAGAAATTGACGTTTCCAAAGACCGCTTGGATTTTAGCAACTTGTCAGTGCATGAACAGCATATCTTCTTAAGCAACCTAAAGTACCAAACCTTGCTTGATTCGATTCAAGGTCGTAGCCCCAATGCCGTGCTACTGCCGCTGGTATCGATTCCTGAATTAGAAACCTGGATTGAAACATGGTCATTTTCTGAGACCATCCATTCTCGCAGCTATACCCACATTATTCGTAACGTGGTCAATGACCCAAGCAAAGTATTCGACGATATCGTTGACAATCCTTTTATCCTAGAG
The DNA here is from genome assembly GCF_032017425.1 of Moraxella sp. CTOTU47618. Taxonomy (NCBI): domain Bacteria; kingdom Pseudomonadati; phylum Pseudomonadota; class Gammaproteobacteria; order Moraxellales; family Moraxellaceae; genus Moraxella; species Moraxella sp. CTOTU47618. The sequence continues at coordinate 4,037 of NZ_DALZPW010000003.1, forward strand.
CGCGCGACAGGGATTGCCAAGTTTTATGACGAGCTGTATCAACTATCTCAGCTATATAACCTATACGGTGAAGGTCGTCATGTCATCGATGGCAAGCCCGTCGAGGTTAATTTACGCCTGCTTAAAACCAAATTGTATCTATGTTTGGTGGCTATCAATGTGCTAGAAGCGATTCGTTTTTATGTGTCGTTTGCCTGTTCATTTGCCTTTGCTGAACGCAAACTGATGGAAGGTAATGCCAAAATTATCAAAATGATTGCCCGTGACGAAGCGCTTCATCTAAACGGCACCCAGCATATGATTAATTTGATGCAATCGGGCAAAGATGACCCTGACATGGTAGAAATCGCCCAAGATTGCCAACAGCAAGCCATTGAAATTTTCAAAGACGCGGCTGAACAAGAAAAAGCATGGGCAAAATATTTGTTTAAAGATGGCTCGATGATTGGCTTGAATGAAAATATCTTGGTGCAATATGTTGAGTACATTACCAACCTACGTATGGATGCGATTGGCTTACCCCCTATTTTTGCGGCAATTAAAAATAACCCAATTCCATGGATCAATGCTTGGCTGTCCTCAGACAACGTGCAAGTCGCCCCACAAGAGTCAGAAATCACCTCTTACTTAGTCGGTCAAATTGACGCAGAGCTGAGTGATGATGCGTTTGATGATTTTGAATTGTAATTCGTCATACGCTTATTTTATTTAGGCAATATAATCGATTATGGCATGGATTTTTACTAACAATACGCAGTTTTATCTGCATGACGCCGAGACGTTGCTACAAGGCATGCTTCGCTCAAAAATCCCTGCCAATCACCAATGCCTTGAAGGTTATTGCGGTACTTGTAAGCTCAAATACCGCCGTCGCCACCATGACACCCGTATCGACTATATCAATGAGCCACTGGTGATGTTAGACGATGACGAAATCCTACCCTGCTGTTGTCAAGTCAGAGGGGCAATCGAGCTTGATATCGATTGATTTACCCAAATAACCCGCCAAAAACTGCGCGAAATGCCGCATAAAGCGAAAACTTACCCGCTTTGCCTTTAATTTTCTCCCCGCGAACCTCATATAATCCGTTATAATAATAGGTTGACTACCGCTTTTTAATCATACTAAATCTTTATTTAGTCCTCGACTGTCATTTGCAGGGTGTATCCCTTGATAAAAATGAAGAAATACAGTCATTAGCTTATTTGTCGTGCTATTACATTATTTATTTTTTTAACCAATATCAAAGCGAGCCCTCATGAGCGAACATTCAACTTCTCAATTAGCCACGCTGATTCAATTAGGTAAAGAGCAAGGTTATCTCACCTATGCTGAGATTAATGACCAACTCCCCGAATCGGTAACTGAAAGTGACCAAATTGATGATATTATTCAAATGCTCACAGACGTTGGCATCAAGATTTTTGAGACCGCGCCTGATGAAGACGACATTATGCTTAGCGATGATGCGGATGATGACGAGATTGCTGTCGATGAAGCCGCTGCGGTACTTGCCTCAGTAGAATCTGAGCCAGGTCGCACTACTGACCCTGTGCGTATGTACATGCGTGAGATGGGTACGGTTGACCTACTCACCCGTGAAGGCGAGATTGCGATTGCTAAGCGTATCGAAGATGGTATCCGAGATGTACAACATGCCATGACCTTCTGGCCAGGTACGGTTGCCATGCTCATTAATGAATACCACCAAACCTTTGAAGGTGAAAAGAAAGTCTCTGATATTATTACCGGTTTTCTTGACCCTGAAGCCGCTGATGTCATCCCGCTTGCCGATGACGAAGAGGTGGAAATTGCGTTACCGATTATCAAACCTAAAGTCAAAGACGACGAAGCCGAGGATGAACTCGACGATGAAGCCGAAAACGCCGATGAAATCGAAGAAGCCGATGGCGAAGTCAGCGAAGATGCCGATACCGAAGAAGCGAGCGGTCTTGACCCTGAAGAAGTGCGTCTGCGCTTTGAAGAATTAGAGCAATTATTCACCAAGGTCAAAGATTTATTAGCCACTCATGACCGTGATAGCGACGTCGTCAAAGCGGCGATGAATGAGCTTGCCAACTGCTTTATGCTATTTAAGCTCAATAGCCGTGTCTCTGACAATATCATGGATATGATGCGTGAGGTGTATGAAGACGTGCGTAAAAACGAACGTCACATCATGAAACTGGTGATTCGCCGCGGTAAAATGCCAAAAGATGAGTTTCGCAAAACCTTTCCGCATAATGAAACCAACCTTGACTGGCTCCCTAACCGTATCGCAGGCAAACCTGCCTTTGCCGACACGTTAGAGCGGGTACTTGACGAAGTGTTACAGTATCAAGGGCGTATCCAGCAGCATGAGCAAAATCTTGGCATGAGCATCGACCAAATGAAAGTGGTCGCACGTAACATGTCTGTGGGTGAAGCCAAAGCCCGCCGCGCCAAAAAAGAAATGGTTGAGGCGAACTTACGTTTGGTTATCTCGATTGCTAAAAAGTACACCAACCGCGGTTTGCAGTTCCTTGATTTGATTCAAGAAGGTAACATTGGCTTGATGAAAGCGGTAGATAAATTTGAATATCGCCGTGGTTATAAATTCTCCACTTATGCCACATGGTGGATTCGCCAAGCCATCACCCGTTCGATTGCTGACCAAGCACGTACCATCCGTATCCCTGTGCACATGATTGAAACCATCAATAAAATCAACCGTGTATCGCGCCAGCTATTACAAGAAATGGGACGTGAGCCGACTCCTGAGGAATTGGGCGAACGCTTAGAGATGGACGAAGTCAAAGTCCGTAAAGTACTCAAAATCGCCAAAGAACCCATCTCAATGGAAACCCCAATTGGGGACGATGAAGACAGTCACTTGGGTGATTTTATTGAGGATTCGAGTATCTCAAGCCCAGTGGATGAAGCAACGGCACAAGGGTTAAAAGAAGCTACCCGTGAAGTGTTGGCCAACCTCACCGAACGTGAAGCCAAAGTGCTTAAAATGCGTTTTGGTATTGATATGTCTACCGACCATACCTTAGAAGAAGTGGGTAAACAATTTGATGTCACCCGTGAGCGTATTCGTCAGATTGAAGCCAAAGCGCTGCGTAAACTGCGCCACCCTTCTCGCTCTGAACATCTACGTTCATTCCTAGAGAATGATTGATGTTATATCCATCCAAAAAAGCCGAGACAATGTTCTCGGTTTTTTTATGGGCGGATTTATGAATGTGATTTTTCTATAAATGTGGCTTTTTATGAATGGGGTTATGGATAGGTTTATGAATGGCGCTTTTTTCAACCCCAAACCCCAACGTCTTGAAATTATCGGTTTTACCCTCATTTAGACTCTAAAGAAATTTATATAACCTTAGGTGATGCTATGAACGATAAAACAATTACGCTTAATAACTTGGAAGCCGCTGCATGTAGTACGCGAGCGGCGAAACCTACGGATATCCAGCACCCAGAATTGTGGAATTTTCCCATGGATTATCCGTTAAGTATCATCGGTCATGAGGGTCACAAAGAGGCGTTACTCGATGAAGTAAAATTAATTTTGGGTACTTTATTTCCTGAATTTGATTTGGCAAGTTTGACTATCAATCCCTCGCGTACCGGTCGTTTCCACTCCGTACGTGCTAATGTGTATTTGACAGACGCTGAGCAAGTCAATAGCTTGTATAAAATGCTAGATGAAGCGGCAAGTATTCGTACCGTATTATAAACCTGTCATGGTTAAAAATGGCACGATTGATTGACGTAAAAAAAAGCGGGATACATCAGTTATCCCGCTTTTCTTATCTGTTTTATATGGGTTATCAGCAGTTGATGATATGCTTGCCTGATTATTGGCTCAAAAGTAACAACTGATAGGCAGCTTTGTAGGCATCATAATCAAAATCATAGCTCGCCTCAAAGTGAGGTTTGAGTTTTTCGATTAACTCATCATCCCCCTCATCAGATAGGCTGATATGCTTGGCTTGGGTGTGCATGTCTTCGATAGCGATTTCGCCCAGTAATTGATTAAACTTATCTCGCGCCTGCTTTTGCTTGGCGATATCGGCAGTCGTCATGGGGACGGGTGCAGTATCAGCGCTGCCAGATTGTTGGCTGGCTGCCTGTTCCTGGGCGGTGGCTTTGTCGATTTTTGCACAGATTTTAGCAAGGCGTGTGCGTGATGTTTTATCAAGTTTATCTGTGTCCAACAGTAGCGAACAAGCTTGTTGTTCTTGGCTTTCCTCAACAACATCTACTGCCGCTGCAGCTTCCGCCGCCGCTGCAGCTGCACTTTCTACATCGCTGGCTACATCGCTGGGTTTGTCGCTGATAGTTTGATACAACTGGCTAAATATCTGGGCGTCAGATTTGCCTTGCGCTTTAAGTTTGGCAATCTGTTGCAAGTATTGTTGATTACGATAGGTTTTATCAACAATCCCTGCGATATGTTCGGCAAGCTCATCATCGACATACGCATCAACATCTGTAATCGCTTTTTGCTGACGGCTATCAGTATTCATGACTGCATAATTATCGGCTTGTATTTTTGCAAGTTTGGTTGCAGCGGCGTTTAGCGCCGCCATATCTATTTCATTGAGGCTTGCTTCATCTTTTTGCAACACAAACTGGTAGCTATAAAGGGTGACAAACGTCTCAACAAACCCTTTGTTTTGTTTGAGCAAACTATAGGACAAAGCTTCTAAATTCTTATCACTGTCAAAGACTTTGGATTGTTTTGTCGCCGCCAATAGATTGTTATTTTTTGATGCTTGTTGCCAAGTGATTGCCTTGTTGAAGATATCAGGATTGACGCGGGCTTTGCCATAATCATAAAAATTAACCACTGTGCGCATTTGGGTCTTGGGCTGATTGGTAGTCGGCGTGGTTTTTTCAAATGCTGGTAAATCACTCATTGCCACCACATTAAGTAGTTGATTTTGGCGGTTGAGTCCATAGCTGATACGGATGTCATCATCCATTGAGATAAAGCTGCTATTTGCCTCTTTGCTTATTTCAGCTTGCAGCGCTTTAAAGGCTTGCGGATTGGCGTCGATGATTTTTGCCAGTGCAGCGGCACTGACCAATTTGTCTGATTGGTATTTGTCAAAGGCTGCTAAGGCTTTTGCAGTTTGAGCTAATTCTTCACTGGTTGGTTCGTCTGTGGTTGGCTCGTCAGTGGCTGTTTGGGTTTCTAAACTGTCCATTGCCTCTGCAGCATCGGCACTGGCTGGGTCAGCAGCGCTGTCGTCTGATTGCGCGCGCATTTTGTCAATGGCTTCATACAGGCGCATGGCAGATTCATACGCTTTTTCCTCAACGCTTGCCAACTCATGGCTGTCAAAGGCTTTTTTCATCAGATACCTTGGGCTAACGGCAAGGCTGCCAAGCTGCTTTAGCTCATCATCTTTGGCAAAATCGGCTGGATTGATGAATGATTTTAGGTAGCGCTCATTGACGTGGAAGAACAGCAAATACTCGGCTAGCATTTGATTGTAGCCAATGCGGTAGCCAATACGCTGGCTCACACCTTTGGCTTTATCTTCAGTAGTCAAAGCCAATGGCTGATAATCGCTTTCTTTGGCAAGGGTGGCATTTAGCAGTGACATCTGTTCAAATACCTTGAATAAGGCTCTTTTATCTATCTTTTTATCTTTTAGCAGTTTGCTATAGTCATACTCAATGTAGCGTCCATCATATTGCGGGTCGGTGGCAAACTCAGAGAGTCCCGACAAGTCAGCATATACTTTGGAGCGCGCAAAATCAGCCGCAAGCGGCACTTTGATAAACGCCCCTGCATTGTTCTGCACGTAGCGAAATTCAGGCACGATTGACATTTGCCCTCGGCGAAGATCTACCACACCTGTGGAGGCAAACTCAAAGCGCTTGGTTAAAATATCCATCACTTGCCCCACTTCGCTTTGTTCACGGGTTTGGTGATTGACCCCCTCTGTAACCAAGGCTTGTTGGCGAGCATCAAGGTGCTGTGCTTTGCTCAGCTGCCCGATAAGTTTTAAACGATTAGGGCTTGCAGCTAACGCTTGTGCGCTACGTAAGTGCGGGCGCACCACATTGACTCGATAGTCATAAGCATAACTTTGGCGACTGAGCAAATTTTGGTTGGCCTGCAACACACGTTGAGACAGCGGCTGACTCGCGCTAGGCTGCGTGGCACAGCCGTGAATCCCCAGCATGACAATAGCAAAAGTGAGAGGTTTGATACTAAAGGCGATGGCTTGTTGCGCATTCATTGATCTTCCTTAACAAATTTTATCATAAATCCTATCTTTATAACTGAATTGATTTTTTTGTAAACAAAAAGCCAGTGTTATGCTGCAATGTTTACAAAGATAATGGGTAATCTAACGGAGTTTTGCTATCATACGAACTAAATACCGCAAAAACGCTTAAAAACCACTCATTTAAAAACCAATCACTTAAAAGCCATTTAGAAGAACCCTTGTATGTCGCAACTCACTCTACCCGCTAATTTAGAACACTTACTCACCCAATTTTTACAGGCACAGTTGCCCAAGCCCATACAACTTGATCCAAGCGTGCTTGCCTACCGCTGGCAATCCAATAGCCGCACGGGTAGCGGTGAACTGGTGCCTTTAACCGTAGATTTGCGATTGACGTTGGATGATTTGCTTGGTATTGAGGTGCAAAAAAATAAACTGGTTCAAAACACGCGCCAATATTTAGCAGGCTTACCTGCCAATCATGTACTCATGACAGGCACCCGTGGGGCGGGAAAATCGTCGCTCATTCGGGCATTGCTCAATCAATATAAAGCGGATGGTCTTCGTATTATCGAAGTGTCACGAGATGATTTGGTGATGTTAGAGCCGATTCGCCAAGCAGTACGGGACCTTCATACAACCCAGCCCAATCATGGCTGTCATTATGTGGTGTACTGTGATGACTTAGCGTTCAATGGACAAGATGAGAATTATCGCACACTCAAAAGCGTGCTCGATGGCGCGCTAGACAGCGAGCAAGACAAACTACTGGTCTATGCGACCAGTAACCGCCGTCATCTACTACCACAACTGATGAAAGACAATGTGAGTATTTATAATGGGCAAACCGATGAAGTCAATCCGTACGAGACGATTGATGAAACCGTGTCGTTGTCTGACCGCTTTGGGCTGTGGCTGTCGTTTCATCCGATGACCCAACCTGTGTATTTGGATATTTGTGCGCATTATTTGGCGCAAGCAAGTTTGCCCTTTGATGAGCAAGCAAAAGCCGCTGCCTTGCGCTTTGCCAGTGAACGCGGTGGACGCTCTGGGCGCGTGGCTTATCAGTTTAGTCGGTATTTTATTGGCATGAAAAGGTTGGAAAATTAACATGTACACATCTCAAGACCAACTGACCGAACTGGTGCGCAGGCTGGAAGAAAAACAGCATATTTTTGCCGCTGACCCGATCCTTATCACTGAAAAACTACAATATGAGTCGGGCGAACCGCTGACCAAATTGCGCCGCCGCGCCAGCCGCATTGATAATGATGGTAAACTTGCGCAGCTACTTACCACCATCGACACTCGCATCAATGGCGTGATTTGGGGATTGACCGTGCTGTGGTTTATTTTGGGCTTTGTCGCGTTATTTGGCTTGATGCAAGCGCAGGTGGTGAACTTTTTTTATGTGCTAGCCAGTTTATTAGGGTTTAATACCATTATCTTAGTGGTTTGGCTCGGTTGGATGCTGTTCTCACCGCGCAATAAACCCAGTTTTTTTGGTACTTTTTTTACCCCGGCAACCCTAGTGCGTGGCAAAGATGTTGTTACCCAAACAGCGGTTGAGCTATATCAAGACCAGCTCAATCACGCTGGCACCAAATGGTACGTCAGTCGTATCAGCCACCAGTTTTGGTTAGCCAGTCTATCGGGGATGTTGGTTTCATTGATTCTATTGTTATTGGTCAAAAATTATAATTTTGTGTGGGAATCAACCCTACTGCAAGACAGCAACGTGGTGGAAGTGGTCAAACTGATGTCTTGGCTCCCCCATTGGGTAGGCTTTCCTACGCCAACAGCGCAAGATATTATCACCGCGCAGATGAATCCTGAAACCACGCCACAGATGATTTCGTTTCGCTGGGCGATGTTATTAATCGGTAGCCTACTGATGTACGGTATCGTGCCACGTTTGCTCGCATGGCTATGTTGTCTGATGATGGTACGCTCAAGCCGTATGAAACTTGATATCAAACAGCCGTACTATCAAAAAATTATCGATTTTTGGCAGCGCAAAGTGATTGACCCCGATGACAGCCCGACTGAGCAAAAACCTATCGCGCCCACTGCCCAAATCAGCCTAGCCAATAAACTCGCCGTGTTGCTCGAATACCCGCAAGCCAACCCGCAATGGTATGTCAAAACCGTCGGTATAGCGGCGCAAAACTTTGGTCGTATCGATGATCGTGATGACTTGGAAAAACTGATTGCCTACCTTCAAATTAACCCTGTTCAAGTGCTCGTCGGTATCTCCAATCTCGCACTCCCCGACCGTGGTACCCTGCGAAAACTCGATAATATCGCAAGCGCGGCAAAAGGCGGTATGATTGTGCAACTGCTCGATGCCAATCAAGGCTACCTGCCAAGTCCGAGCGAAATTGAAACCATCAAAGCCCGTCAACTACAATGGGAAACCGCGTTGGCAGAACGCCAAATTGCCCTAGTAAGAGAAAATTAACCATGAATGCCACAATCAGCTATGCCGATGTGATTAATAGCATTGTCCAAACTGCTTCACAGCTTACGCTCGCAGCGCAAAGCGCTTTTGTGCAAAATCTACTGCGTCAATTCGTTCAAAACCTACCAGCCGACTGGCTTGACAACGAACTCGACAGTGAAAAACCGCACTATCAAGCCCTGTTTGACATCATAAACAGGCAAACTTGGCAAACCGATAGCATCGAACAGGCGCTAAATGCGCTCGATGACATCATGTTTGCTATGGGCGATAGCTATCCACACAGCACTAGTGACGCGATTTTGCTGATGCTTGATATGCTTGGGTTTTATCTGTCTTTGACAGCCATGGAAGAAAAATCTGCAGTGAGTGATGGTTGGGTGATTTTAACCGCTGAAGGCTATTTGGATTATTACGACCAACTGGCAGAAGATAGTAGCGAAAACACGGACGATGTTGCCCATAGTTTTGATGATTGGCTGGCACATCCACTGACCCAAACCGCCTTCAATCATGTCACCCATGCCCTAGAACTTGCCAAAAGAACTTGCCAAAAATAGCTCGTGCTGAATACATAAAGGTTAACAAATAATGGATAACAAAAACATAACCACCCAAGAAAAATTGACAATTGATTTAACCAAAGATTATTTGCCAGCGAATACCACCTTGCCAGAGACGGTGGCTGACAGTGCGACCCATCCAAGCACCGACATCGCCACACAATCGCCCAACCATCCATTAGCCCAAGCTGAACAAAACCCCTATCCAAGCCGCAAAATCAGCATTGGTGAAAATGAAGCGTTAAAATTGGCGATCGTGGGGCATACCAATACCGGTAAAACTTCGCTACTACGCACCCTGTTGCGTGATATGTACTTTGGCGAAGTCAAAAATGCGCCTGCCACTACGCGTCATGTGGAAAAAGCCATGATCAATGACAGCCAAACGGGGCAAGGCTTGGTGGCACTGTATGACACGCCCGGTTTAGAAGATGCGTCAGGGCTACTTGATTGGTTAGAAGACAACACCGCCGCCCGCCGTGACGGTGTGGAGCGGTTACAGCAATTTTTGGCAAGCGCGCCTGCACAGGATGAGTTTAGCCAAGAAGCCAAGGTCATTCGTCAGCTGATTGCCAGTGACATGGCCGTTTATGTGATTGATGCGCGTGAGCCTGTGCTCGCCAAATATAAAGATGAGTTGACGGTGCTGTCATGGTCAGCCATCCCGGTCATGCCCGTATTTAACTTTACTAAGGGTCAAGATAGCAATATCAATGAATGGCAGCAGATGCTCGCGCGCCGCAACTTGCATGTATCTACGCGGTTTGACTCAGTGGCGTTTGAATTTGATGATGAAATCAAACTGTGGCAAAACTTAGAAACCATGCTGATACAACCTGAAATTATCAAACAGCTGATCGAGCGTCGTAAAGCCGATTGGGATGATTTGTACGATGATGCCAATATTATCATTGCGCATTTTTTATTAAACGTTGCCGCCTTTGTTGAAACCATTCACGAGGAAGATGATCCGCTGCCTACCTTACAAAAAATGCAAGAAAAAGTACGCCAAGCTGAACGCAGTATGCAAGATGAACTGCTAAACCTGTATAAATTTTATGACAATACGGTCACCACCACACCGCTTGAGCTGACTGAATATCGCCGCGATCCGTTCGATAAAGAAGTATTAGCCAGTTATGGGATTCGTACCACAGGCGGTGCAGCGGCAGGCGCGCTGATTGGACTGGGTATCGATGTCGCCACCCTTGGCACATCACTGGGGCTGGGTACAGCGCTCGGTGGTTTGGCAGGTGGCTTACTGTCAAACACCAGCGCGATTGCTGACAAAATCAGTGGCGTCAAACGGCTGCACATAGACCCTGCTACCCTGACCTTACTGGCGACTCGAGCGATGGATTTGCTGACTGCGCTACGCCATCGTGGTCATGCGGCGACTGATAGCATCATGGCGAACCAATCGCTCGCGCCTTGGTCAGTTGATAGATTGCCAAGTTTGCTCAAAAAAGCGCGTGGTAAGCCCGAATGGTCATCGCTTAACACAGGCAGACAAGCCACTGTATCTGCCAAGCAGTCGCATGAGCTGCGTGATGAGGCGGCTTGGCAACTATCACGCCAACTAAGACGCTGACTTATCAACCTACAACCATGATAAAAAACTTGGCTAAAAACTATCTAGCCTTGTTAAGCCTATTATAAGAATTTATTAAGCTAATTTTGTTATGTTTACCTTTTAATTTATCTTTTAATCTATGTTAATTTTTTTGTTTTTGAGGGCAATACCATGTATTCAGCACATCATGAACCGCATTTTAGTAATCGCAACAACTGGCTACGCGCAACCGTGCTCGGCGCCAACGATGGTTTGATTTCCACTGCCAGTCTATTAATGGGGGTTGCGGCAGCGCAAGTGGACAGTCACACCTTGCTGCTGACAGGGGTGGCATCGCTGATTGCTGGCGCAATAAGTATGGCAGCGGGTGAATATGTCTCCGTCTCTTCGCAAGCCGACACCGAAAAAGCCGACTTGGCAAAAGAAGCCTATGAACTTGAGCACAATTCAGACCGCGAGCTAAAAGAATTGACGCATATTTATGTTCAGCGCGGCTTAACGCCTGCTATGGCACATGATGTTGCGGTAGCACTCACTGCTCACAATGCCCTAGAAGCGCATGCACGCGATGAAATTGGACTTACCGATACCGCATCCGCCAATCCACTACAGGCAGCCGTGGCGTCGGCTTTATCCTTTATCACAGGGGCGCTGCTACCGGTGCTGTGTATTTGGCTATTACCAAAACAATATTTGGTCGGCGGTTTGGGCACAGTAACCTTGATAGGATTGGCAGTTTTGGGGTGGTTATCGGCGTATTTGGGGGGTGCCAAAATTTTCCCTGCCATTGTGCGGGTGGTAATTTGGGGCGTGGTCGCGTTGGTTACTACCAACCTTATCGGTGAAATGTTTGGGGTAAAAACAGGTTAGTCAATCACTTTTTCTCGCATTATTTATCGCCAATTTTTATCATTACCATTTGCAAAACCAATTTTTTCTTATAAGATAAGGAAACTGTAATAATTCAGCAAGTTTATAGAAACTATTATTGGGTGATAGATTATCGTTTCTATAAATTAAACAGTTGGCAAATAGTCAAAAATCCTATGGGATTTTAGCTTTCTACGGTAGTGGGAGATAAGGTAATGCAAGATTTTGTCAATGCGATTAATGATTGGGTATGGAGTCCCGCATTAATCTATCTATGTTTATTGGTTGGTTTATATTTTTCAATTCGTGGTCGTTTTTTACAAGTGCGCCATTTTGGTCGCATGATTCGATTGCTGATGGATGGCAAAAGCACCGATCAGGGTGTGTCTTCATTCCAAGCACTCGCTATGTCACTCGCAGGTCGTGTGGGTACAGGCAATATTGCCGGTGTCGCAACAGCGATTACGTTTGGTGGTCCTGGTGCATTATTCTGGATGTGGATGGTAGCGTTCTTGGGTGCAAGTACCGCATTCGTTGAGTCAACGCTTGCGCAGATTTATAAAGAACGTGATGATAAAGGCTTTTTTATTGGTGGTCCAGCCTATTATTTTGAAAAAGCGCTAGGGCAAAAATGGTACGCGGTGTTATTTGCGATATCGGCAATCGCCGCTTGTGGTTTATTGTTACCCGGTGTACAGGCCAATTCGATTGCTGAAGCGATGAACAATTCACTGGGTATCGCACCTAGTATTTCAGCCGCGGTAATTGCGGCATTACTTGGCTTTATCATCTTTGGTGGTGTCAAGCGTATTGCCTCCTCTGCTGAGTTGATTGTACCTTTTATGGCACTTGCCTATATCATCGTGGCGATTGTTATTATCATCATGCATATCGGTCAATTACCTGATGTGCTAGCGTTGATTTTCCGCTCTGCATTTGGTATGGATTCTACGTTTGGTGCTGTGTTGGGTCTTGCCATCCAATGGGGTGTGAAACGTGGCGTTTACTCAAATGAAGCAGGTCAAGGTACAGGTCCTCACCCATCGGCAGCCGCTGATGTATCACACCCAGCCAAACAAGGCTTAGTACAAGCGTTTTCAGTGTATGTCGATACGCTATTTGTTTGTTCGGCGACAGGTTTCATGCTAATCATTACCGGTATGTATAACGTACAAGACCCTGCCAGCAAAGAAGCCTTCTTGTATCAAGGGGTTAAAGGCGTTACCGCAGGTCCAGGTTACGTTCAAACTGCGATGGAAAACATCATGCCAGGTTTTGGCGCAGTGTTTGTGGCGGTTGCGCTATTCTTCTTTGCCTTCACTACCATAATGGCGTACTACTATATTGCAGAAACCAATATCCGTTATCTCACTCGTACCGTAAAACTAAATTGGGCAATCCCTGTACTCAAAGTAGTGATTTTATTTGTGGTAATTTATAGCTGCTTAAAAACCGCCGACTTGGCATGGGCACTGGGTGACTTGGGCGTTGGTTTGATGGCTTGGCTCAACATCATTGGTATCTTATTCTTGCAAAAACCTGCATTTGCCGCACTGCGCGATTATGAAGCACAGGTCAAACAAGGCAAAGATCCTATCTATGATGCGCGCGCCAATGGCGTACACAATGCGCCAGTTTGGGATGAAATTTCAGCCAAGTACCGTAAAGAATTTGGTGAACATCCCAACCATGATCGCTTTGCACCCTAATTTTAATATGTGACTGCTTTAATGCTTTCACTTAATAACCGTTAAAAAAAATAAGCCCCATTGACTGGGGTTTATTTTTGTGATGAATGATTATCTTTTGACTGGGATTTTAATTAACCCAAAAAACGCAATCAGTAAGGCGATGACCTGTACAGCCAGCAGCGTATAGACTGTATATAGCCATTTGCCTTGTGCATATGCCAGACCACACGCCCACGCACCGATACTACCACCGATATAATACGCCATATAATATAAACCTGACGCCAGCGACCGCCCTTCTTTGACATTCACCGCGATATAAGTAATGGTCGCCGATTGGGTAATAAATACCCCCGTTGACATCACCGCAAGCGCTACAATCACCAAGGAGATAGGCGCAGCCAGTGTCATCAGCACACCCATCATCGAAATCAACACGGCCACGCGCACCATACGGGCAGCACCGTATTTGGCAATTAAACTACTTGCAATCGGTGTGACCACCACCCCAATCAAATACACAGCAAAAATATTGGCAAGCCCAGCACTCGATAGATGATAGGGTGCGTCTGCCAAGTGCAAATTGACATAGGTAAAACAGCCTACTAGTGAAAACAACACGCACGCACCAAGAAGTCCTGCTGTCACCACATAACGGTTGCGCAGATGTTTACTTAGCATGTGCAGCGCCGATGTAAAATTTGGGTTGGCATGAAAATGACGTGAGCGCGGTAATAACCAAGCCACCAAGCCAGCGCCTAACACCGTTAACACGCCCATGAACAAAAAGCCTTTTTCCCAGCCGATAAGCTCTTCTAAATGCCCCAAGATAAAGCGCCCTAAAAATCCCCCAAATACGGTACCTGAGACATAGTAGGACATCATTTTTGCCATCTCTTTGCCGGCGTACTCTTCCCCGACATAGGCAATCGTCACCACTGTAATGCCAGGTACCGCCAACCCTTGCATAAATCGCCAAATAACGATGCTAGAGAGTGAGTCAGACAGCCCAATCATCATCGTGGGTATTGCCATAAAGGCAATGGATGCCACAATGATATTTTTACGACCCACGGCATCAGACAACATCCCCATAAACGGTGACATCATGGCAATGGCAATCACCGTCGCCCCAACTGTCATGCCCACTTGCGTTTCGGTCGCTGAGAACGCTTGCATCATAATCGGCAAAATCGCTTGAATCGAATAAACCTGCAAAAATGCAAACGCGCCAATCATGCCAATCATGATTTTGACTATCAATGAGGGTGGCATTGTCGGTGGTTTGGCATTCGGTTGTTGAGAGGGCGGTTGTTGAGAAGGCGGTTGATTTTGCGGTTGGCTATGGGGTGGATTGCGGCTAGTTAAGTTAATGGATGTTAGTGTGTGAGTATCAGTATCAGTGAAATGATTGGAAGAATCTAAATGCCCAGTGGCATGTTGTGCTTGAGAAGTCATAGGTGACCTTTTTACAAAGTATTGCCTGTGATAAAAATGCCTATACTAGCACTAAAGCGCGGTATTTATTGTTAAAAGAAGTTTAACCCTAAGCCGTACTTTGCAAGCCCTTCACGTTAATTAAAGGTATTTAAAGGCCTTCAATGACAAATTTGGCGTCCTAGAGCGTAATATTTTTAACACATGGCTGTTTGTCAAAACATCAGTATTTTTCAAAACATGACTATCCAGCTATGACAAAATTGCAGTAATATTTAGCACATTGTGGAAGTTAACCTTAAAATCAATAGGATTGAATTATGCCGGAGAATTTAAAACAGCCAATGCCCGCTGCCATGCAAGCGTATTTGACACAACTGCATCAAGTGATTGTTCCATATCTGTTAGCGCAAGGGGTTACGCCCAATGCCATCAACGCACGTGAGGCGTTAGCCAATTTGACAACCGCATTTGTCACTGACGCACCCAACATGGCAAAAATCATCGATACGGTGCTGGTGGCGCCAAGCAATTTTCGTGGTTATAACGTACCGCTTAGGCTATTTGTACCGAGCAACTGCCCCCTGCCAAATGAACAAGCAGCGGCTGACGTGCCGGTAATGGTGTATTTTCATGGTGGTGGTGGCATGACAGGCAGTGTCACTGTGTATGATAAACTCTATAAAAAATTGGCTGAAGCGACAGGCTGTGTGGTGGTAGCGCCCGAATATCGCCTTGCGCCGGAAAACCGCTACCCTGCCGCGATTGATGACGCCCACGCGATTTTAACCTATTTAACAGCGACCCTACAGCAAGTCGGTTATGCCTGTAACGGCAAGCTTATCATAGCGGGTGATAGCGGTGGCGGAGCGATTACTGCCACCTTGGTGCAAGATTGGCTTGCCAACCGTGTGAGCACAGACTTAGCTATCACCCATCAAATTTTGATTTATGCCAGTCTAGACTACACCATGTCACAACCCTCGATTGAGGAAAATGGCACGGGTTATTTACTGGAATCCAGCAAAATCCGCTGGTATTTTGACAATTATTTTTCAGCATATGATGACCGTGAGCTGAGCTCACCGTTTTGGACCGATATGGCTACCCTACTACATCATTCGCCGTATCAAGCCCCAAAGACACTGCACCTAACGTCTGGTTATTGTCCGCTGCGTGATGAAGATATCGGCTATCATGATGTATTACAAGCCGCAGGCGCGCCATCCCAACTCGTCCATTTTGCGGATATGCCGCACGCATTTTTGAATATGGAAAATCTGTGCCCTGAGCAATGCCAACAACTGTATCAATCCGTTGGCGAATTCTGCCAATAACCAAACGCCCCAAACACCTACACAGCCGGATAAAATTTGCCCAGTCTGATGACAAGCCAAAATAATCTAGCCAATAAAAAAGCACCCAATTAGGTGCTTTTTTTTACTGCTTATAACTTATAGCGGTTTGCCTGTGCTATTGCGGCGGCTACGTTTTGGCGCATCCCAACCATCTTGTTTACCAGCCGGTTTAGCGGATGGCTTGCTTGATGAAGCATAACGGTCAGACGATGACTTAAATCCTTCCGATCTTGACGATTTACCTGCAAATGGTTTATCTGATTTTTTGAAACCCTCAGATTTAAACCCATTTGAGCGTGAATCACCCGCACGTTGACCCTCTTTTGCCGGATACGGTCTGTCGCTACGTTTTTTAAGCGGTTGACCGAATGTTTCTTCTACGATTGGACGTGGCTTGCGAGCGCGGTCATCACCACGAAACTCGCTAGAGCGGTCGGTCTTTTTGGCAAAAGGTTTGTCACCAAACCGGTCATTTTTTTCAAAGCGGTTAGGACGCTCGCCATGACGCTCACTGCTGTTACGGTCAGTGTTGTAACGTGGCTTATCACCTTGATAGCCTTTAAAGCCATCTTTGTTA
The DNA here is from genome assembly GCF_032017425.1 of Moraxella sp. CTOTU47618. NCBI lineage: Bacteria > Pseudomonadati > Pseudomonadota > Gammaproteobacteria > Moraxellales > Moraxellaceae > Moraxella > Moraxella sp. CTOTU47618. The sequence goes on from NZ_DALZPW010000003.1 coordinate 20,804, forward strand.
AAGCTACGGTTATCATCGCGGCGACGATCTGCATACTCACCTTGGCGAGACTCACGATTGCCTTGGCGTGAATCACGGTCAAAATTTGGTTTGTCCGATGATTTAGCGGCGCGGTGAAAATCGCCCTGACTATTGCCATGACGGTTATCTGAATCACGATGACGACGCGGCGCACTCGCATCATCACGCCCAAAACGACTATCGCTGTTGCCTTGGTGACCTTTGTCAAAACGCTCACGTTTTTCAAAACGTGCCGAACTATCGTTGCTCGCTGATTTACCATAGCGTTCTTGGTTGTCAAAACGTGGCTTGTCCGCAAAACGACGCTCGCTCGAAGGTCTCTCGCTTGAACCACCAAAACGTTGTGAGCGACTGCCACGGTCATCACGACCGCCACGGCTATCACTGCCGCTGCGACCACGACCGCGACCATCGGGCTTACCACGACCTTCAAATTTTTCCACAAAACGCGGTTCTAAGCCTTCAACTTGCGCTTCATTGATATCACGTTTTAGGTAACGGGCAATATTGCCAAATTGACGACGGTCATCGCGGCTACATAGGTTGATGGCAATACCCGTACGACCGGCACGACCTGAGCGACCGATACGATGCACATAATCTTCTACTTGGCGCGGTAAATCATAGTTGAATACATGGGTAATGTTGGGTAAATCAAGACCACGAGCTGCCACGTCTGTTGCTACCACGATGTCAAATTTGCCACTGCGTAGATCTGAGACGATACGATTACGCTTGCTTTGTGGTAAGTCACCATGCAGATAACAGGCTTTGTGTTCCCATTGTTGTAAGCGCTCAGCGACTTCTTCACTGCTGCGTTTGGTCGCGGTGAAGATAATCGCTTGACCACGCTCTGGGTCACAGATCAGGTGCTCTAATAATTTATTTTTGTGGTCAAAGTTGTCACAGAAGTACACTTTTTCATCGATGTGTGCGGTTTCAACTTTGATGTTGATACGCTCTGGGTCTTTGGTAAAGCTTTCAGCGATTTTACCGACTGGACCATCCCATGTCGCAGATGACATGATGGTTTGGCGATGCGGGGGTGTGGCTTCCAAAATCGCATTGATATCATCGGCAAAACCCATGTCTAGCATACGGTCTGCTTCATCAAGTACCAACATAGTCAAATCAGATAGGTTCACACGCTGCGCATTGATATGATCTAGCAAACGACCCGGCGTCGCCACGATGATTTGTACGCCTTTTTTCAGCGCACGGATTTGACCACTGTATGCCGCACCACCCACAAGTGGCACACTGTATAAATCTTTCATGGCTGAGCCATATTTGCGGATGCTGTCTTGTACTTGGTTAGCCAGCTCACGCGTCGGTGTCAAAATCAACGCTTGTACGACTTTTGGCTGTTGGCGACCACGTTTGCCACTTGCGGTTTTTTCTGCCGCTTTTTCTTTGGCTTGTAGTTCACTTAATTGATGCAAAATTGGTAATACAAACGCGGCCGTTTTACCACTACCTGTTTGTGCGGATAATAGCAAATCACGACCTTCTAATGCAGCAGGAATCGCGCGCGCTTGGATAGGCGTTGGTGTGGTATAACCCGTTGCGACAATACTTTTTAGTAATGAACCTGAAAGACCTAGTGCAGTAAAACCATTTTCGCTAGGGTTAGCATCGTCAGACGTTGGCGCATCTGTTGCTACAGTATCAGTCGCTACAACATCCGTTGTCGCAGTTGCTTTTGTGTCATCAACTGGGGCATTGTCAGTAGGCTGATTGCTGTTGGCTTGGCTATGGCTATGGGTATGGCTAAAAAAATTATCGATTGAGTTATCAGCAAAATCTGTGGTTGAATTAAAATCAGTCATGTAAGTCCTTAAATAATAAGTTAATCAAAGTGTCGGTGGTAACCTTGATTGAAAACACGCAACAAGCAAAAGCCCTCAAGCTGACTGCACTTTCAAAATGGATAAGCAAAATGAATAGGCAAAATTATCAGCTATCATTAATCACAAATATCGTGTTAATCGCTTTAAAGCATTGTAATCGTGTCTGTAAGACTTATTTTCACTATAAAAATAGCGACAAAACCTACTGTCAGACTTATCAAAACTTTTGAAACAGTAAAACCATCAAAAAGTTCGTATCGCGGCATTCACAAGAATGCTTAAAAAATACAATGCTAAATATTAGGTTATCATCGGAAGATTATCAGCGCTTACAATGGCGCGCTTGATATATAGGCAGATAGATAAGCTAGATTAATTGGAAAATTGACGTTGCTCTTAGCGTTTAGGTAGCGTATATGAGTCATTATTGGTCAGTTTTCTTTCGCAATTAAAAAACTTACCAAGTGAAATAGGCATCAAAAACACCTACTTAAAAAAGTGATAACCCCACTAGCACATCTTCGGCACACTGGCTGTCTGCTACCGTTGCTACCTTCCGGTCCTGGCGGAGTTCACAGCAGCTAGTTGCGAAGCTACCAATGGGGTTACCGAAGCGGTATTCTAGAGAATTTGGCGACCAAATGCAAACTATTTTTATCCTATACGCCAAATTTTTGTATTTATTTCACTTTTACACACGCTAAACTATCACCAAGCAACATTTGGGTAAATTTTTGTCGAACTTCTTACCCTTTTTCTACAATTCTTGCGCTGCAAATGTTACAAAATATTTTATAATGCCCATTCAACAACATATTGAATAAACTAAATAGCAGTTTAATCAGCAACAGATTTATGCCAACCCATATAAAGAAAAACTAGAAAAAAAACAATAGGAAATACTATGACACACTTAAGCACCACGACTAATAATCATCTCAATCATAAAGTGCATGCCAATCATACAATCACCAAAGGTATTGCAGCCAGCTTGCTTGCTATGGCGACGCTATTACCTTTTACCAGTGTTTCAGCCGCTACCTACCCTGTGAACCCATCTCCTGCGAACCTATCAATGACCAATACTTTAAACTACGGCTTGCTTAACTTTGCTGCCTCAGCAAGTAAAAAAGTCAGCAATGACCAAATCAATGCGACCCTTAGCAAAACTGTGCAAAACAAATCAAGCAGTGAGGTGGCTAATCAAATCGCTACCACGTTGAACCAAGCGGTTGCCATTGCCAAAAAATACCCACAAGTGCAAGTGAGTACGGGCAATCAAGCCACCTATCCGCAATATGATAAAAACCAAAAAATCATTGGTTGGACGGGGACTGCAAGCTTGAATTTAAAAAGCACCGACACAGTTGCCGCTAGCAAATTGATTGCCGAATTGCAAAGTTTTATGACGGTTGATGGATTAGACTTTAGTGTGTCTGATGCCGCGCGCAAAGCCACCGAGCAAGAATTGATGATGGAAGCTTCGAAAAACTTCCAGCGCCAAGCGCAAACGCTGCTGCCTGTATGGGGGGCAAAAGGCTATCAGTTAGTTTCGTTGGAGTTTAGTCAAGGAGGCGATTATCGTGCACCGCGTGCGTATGGCAGTGTAATGATGCTAGAAGCCGCCAGTGCCAAAGTCGCTGACCAAAACTTCCAAGCGGGCGATAGCACCATTACGGTGACTGCCAACGGTACCGTACAACTGGTAAAATAAGCCGATTTTAACCACAAAAAAACCTGTTGAATCAACAGGTTTTTTTGTTTGTCTTTTAATCACTAAGCAATACTTAGTAAGAAATTTCTGCACGGCGGTTTTTTGCCCATGCTGATTCGTCATGACCGGGATCGGCAGGTTGGTCTTCACCATAGCTGATAGCTTCCATACGTGAAGCTGATACCCCTGACGTTGCTAAGTAGGCTTGTGCGGCTTGGGCACGGCGCTCACCCAATGCCAGATTGTATTCACGGCTACCACGCTCATCGGTGTGACCCGCAATGGCGACACGGGCACTTGGATTGGCTTGTAAGAATTGCGCTTGTTGATTTAACACGGCTTGACCTTGAGCGTCGATTTCACTGCTATCAAAGCCGAAATACACGGCATTGGGATTCCCGCCCGCAGCAGTGATGACTGACGTTGAGTTTGTTACCACAGCGCCCCCGTTATAGTAGCCTACGCCACCGGGTACGCCCATCGGCGCAACCACTACTTCAGACGTGCCAGTACGTTTGGCAGAACACCCTGTTAAGGCGATGGTTGCCATCATCGCAGCAGTGCTTACTACTTTTAGCATCGTTAATTTCATAGTCTTTCCTCAAAAATTATTATTTAACGCGTTTACCTATTTTGTTACTTTTCGATAGAGTAAATCAATCTCGCGCTTTTTGTAAACAGTGTTACTGTAAATTTTAGCCAACTTTTTCTCAAAGTTCTCAAAGCAGTTTAATTTTTGGATTAAACAAGTAGCTTAAAAAAATTTACCGGTTATAAGATAAGTGATGATAATGAAACAAGCTGTCTAAAATAGTAATTTCTAAAACAGTGATATTTAAATTTTTGTCTAAAACCGCTACCAACGAAATTTATTCCATAGTTCAGGATTTGCCCAAAACTTGCTATTAAACCAATCTGGCAAATGTTTATAGTCAAACAGATTAAATTGCCATACTTGGTAGTTGGTTGCATGATGATCTTGGTCATTTTCCACAATCGGCTGCTCATGTAATCGGCTAAAGCCAAAGCTCACCACATCCACACCTGTTGCTGGCTCGGATAAGTTTTGCACCACCAAACAATGCTTGGCAAACAAGTCGCGACAGCGCTGAATGATTTGGGTATCGATAGCGCTATCGTTTGATAATATTATCACTGCCAACTCATAGCGCTTAGCAAACCGATGCGCGATAAACGCTTGATAATCAAACGCTTCCCAACTCACGGCTTGATCAATAGCTTCATCAATGGCTTGAATTTGGCTAAAAACCGACTGCGTGTCATTACCAATAATCAGCCCGGTGAACGGTTGATTTATTGATGAGTTATTTTTATCTTTACTTAAAAATGCCAGACTTTGTCGGATGACATCCGTAATGCTTAAGGTGGGATTGGTCAAAATAAAATCCTTTTGATGAGTTTTTATTAGATACTGTTGATAGATACGGCTGAATGATAGCCGTGATATAGCAATGATAAGGGTGGCTAATATGCCATTATTTAAAACCAATTATAACTATCTATCATGAGCCATGACTAGCCCTTTTGGTCGAGACAGAGTACACTAAGTGCTAAATTTATCACTTGTATTGACTGTTACAAATAAGGAACAACCATGCCACAATATCGCTCAAAAACCTCCACGTCTGGCCGCAACATGGCGGGTGCACGCGCACTTTGGCGTGCAACCGGTATGACGGATGAGGATTTTAACAAACCGATTATCGCGATTGCCAACTCGTTTACCCAGTTTGTACCCGGTCACGTACACCTAAAAGACTTGGGTCAGCTGGTTGCCCGCGAGATTGAAGCGGCAGGGGGTGTTGCCAAAGAATTTAACACCATTGCGGTGGATGATGGTATCGCCATGGGTCACTTGGGTATGCTCTATAGCTTGCCAAGCCGTGATTTAATTGCCGATAGCGTGGAGTATATGGTCAATGCCCACTGCGCCGATGCGCTAGTTTGTATCTCCAACTGCGACAAAATCACCCCTGGTATGCTGATGGCAGCGATGCGCCTCAATATCCCAACGATTTTTGTGTCAGGCGGTCCAATGGAAGCGGGCAAAGTATTGGCATCCACGTTGGGCGATGGACATACCACCCATGAAACCGTGATGAATGAATTGGGTGAAAAAATCCGCAAACTTGACCTAGTCGACGCCATGATTGATGCGGCAGATGACTTGATTAGTGACGAAGATGTGGCACAAACTGAGCGCTCTGCTTGCCCAACTTGTGGCTCATGCTCAGGTATGTTCACAGCCAACTCTATGAACTGTTTGACCGAAGCATTAGGCTTATCCCTGCCTGGTAATGGCTCGTTACTTGCCACTCACGCCAAACGTAAAGATTTATTCTTAGAAGCAGGTCGTCGTATCGTGGCACTTGCCAAACGTTATTATGAGCAAGATGACGCCAGCGTATTGCCACGCTCAATTGCGACCAAAGCGGCATTTGAAAACGCCATGAGCCTTGATATCGCCATGGGCGGCTCAACCAACACAATTCTACATTTGCTTGCCGCTGCCCATGAAGCCCAAGTAGATTTTAAAATGGCGGATATTGACCGTCTAAGCCGCCGTGTGCCTTGTCTATCGAAAGTTGCCCCTGCGACGCAAAAATATCATATGGAAGACGTGCACCGCGCTGGCGGTGTGATGGCAATTTTAGCCGAGCTTGATCGCGCAAACCTGCTACAAACCGATGTCCCCACCGTTCATAGTGCGTCACTCAAAGCGGCGCTGAGCCAATGGGATATCATGAATCCTGATAATACCGAGGCACGTGAGCGTTATATTGCAGCCCCAGGTGGGGTACGCACCACGCAAGCCTTTAGCCAAAACAATGCGTGGTCAAATCTTGATGTCAACCGCGAATCTGGCTGTATCCGCAGCAAAGAATTTGCCTACTCACAAGACGGCGGTTTGGCGGTATTGTTTGGTAATATCGCTGAACGTGGCTGTGTCGTCAAAACAGCGGGCGTCGATGACAGCATCCTAAAATTTACCGGTCATGCCCGTGTGTTTGAGAGCCAAGATGACGCCGTCGCAGCGATTTTGGCAGACCAAATTGTCGCAGGTGACATCGTGGTGATTCGCTATGAAGGTCCAAAAGGCGGCCCGGGTATGCAAGAGATGTTGTATCCCACCTCTTACCTAAAATCAAAAGGTCTAGGTAAAGCCTGTGCGCTACTTACCGATGGTCGTTTTTCAGGGGGTACGTCGGGTTTATCCATCGGTCACGTCAGCCCAGAAGCCGCTGAAGGTGGTACCATCGGTTTGGTCAATGAAGGCGATACCATCGAGATTGATATTCCTAATCGCTCGATTCATTTGGCGGTTGATTTTGCCGAACTGGAAAAACGCCGAGAAGCGATGGTGAGCCGTGGCAACCAAGCTTGGAAACCTGTCAATCGTGAACGCCAAGTGTCAGCCGCCTTGCGGGCGTATGCAGCGATGACTACTAGCGCGGATACCGGCGCGGTACGTGATGTCAGTCAAGTAGAGCGCTAATTTTTTACTCCAAACTACATTGCTACTAAAAAAATTGGCAAAAAAGAATTATCAAAAAAGATCGATGCTACTTATCGGTCTTTTTTTTAGCGCCATGAAAAACGTTGCAAACCTCATACTTTACGCCCACGGTTTTAGATGCCATGTGAGTTTTATAAAAGGTGCAGTTGTTAAAAGGTGCTATTTATAAAAGCATTATCCACATCGAATGAATTCTGCTAAAATACAATGTTTACATTTTTTTGATAATATATGCCAAATTTAATTTTGAAAACTCTTAAGGAGCCGCTGTGAGCCGTCCGTTTTCTTCAGCCGATATACGTCAAGCTTTTATCAATTATTTTGCCGAAAATGGTCATACCCCAGTGGCATCATCGAGCCTAGTCCCACACAATGACCCTACCCTGCTATTCACCAATGCCGGTATGAACCAATTTAAAGATGTGTTCTTAGGGATAGACAAACGCGATTATAAACGTGCGGTATCGTCGCAAAAATGTGTGCGCGCAGGCGGTAAACACAATGACCTTGACAATGTCGGCTATACCGCCCGTCACCATACGTTTTTTGAGATGCTCGGTAATTTTTCGTTTGGCGATTATTTTAAACAACAAGCCATCCCATTTTGTTGGGAGTTTTTGACATCGGATGAGTGGCTTGGATTACCCAAAGATAAACTTTACGTGACGGTATATCACACCGATGATGAGGCCTTTGATATTTGGCATAACGTGGTGGGCTTGCCTGCCGAACGCATCATCCGCATTGGGGATAATAAAGGCGGTCAATACCAATCGGATAACTTTTGGGCAATGGGTGACACAGGTCCTTGTGGTCCTTGTACCGAAGTATTTTATGACCATGGCGAGCATATTTGGGGCGGTCTGCCAGGTACACCTGAAGAAGACGGCGACCGTTTTGTCGAGATTTGGAACAACGTCTTTATGCAGTTTAACCGCCAAAAAGACGGTACACTTGAAAAACTGCCTGCGCCAAGTGTCGATACGGGAATGGGGCTTGAGCGTATTAGTGCCATCATGCAAGGCGTGCATAGCAACTATGAAATCGATATATTTACCCATCTCATGCAGCACGCGGCGCAAGTGATTGGCTTGCCAAACGATATCGATTTACAGTCTGAGCCATCACTCAAAGTGCTTGCCGACCATATCCGCTCCGTTTCCTTTTTAATTGCAGACGGCGTATTGCCAAGCAATGAAGGCCGTGGTTATGTGCTGCGTCGTATCATCCGCCGCGCGGTTCGTCATGGCAACAAATTAGGCGCTAATGACAACTTCTTTTATAAGCTCGTCGCGCCACTTACCCAAATCATGGGCGACGCCTACCCACAGCTTCGGCAACAGCAAGCCAACATTGAGCAAGCCATCTTAAAAGAAGAAGAGCAATTTGCCAAAACCTTATCGCAAGGTCTCAAACTACTATCCCAAGAATTAGATAGCTTAAAATCTGGCGATACGTTGTCGGGTGCAACCGTGTTTAAACTGTATGACACTTACGGTTTCCCTGCCGATTTGACAGCCGACATCGTGCGCGAACGCGACATCAGCATTGATGAAGCCGGTTTTGAACAAGGCATGGCGCAGCAACGCGCCCGCGCCCGTGAAGCAGGTAAATTTGGCGTTGATTATAACCAATTGATTCAAGTTGACAGTGCCACTGAATTTTTGGGGTATGACAAAGCAGAGCACAGCAGCACTATCACCCATTTATACCTTGAAGGCAAATCTGCTGAACAATTGCAGGAAGGCGATGAAGGGGTCATCGTATTATCGGCAACGCCTTTTTATGCTGAAGGCGGTGGCCAAGCAGGTGAATTGGGTGACATCCAAACCGAGACCGGCGTATTTGAAGTCCAAGACACCAAAAAATCTGGTCAAGCCATCATTCATCATGGCGTGGTCAAAATGGGCAGTATCCGTCAGGGTCAGTCAAGCGAAGCACGCGTCGCAAGCCAAGTACGCGCCATGAGTGCCAAAAACCACTCCGCCACTCACCTACTGCACGCTGCCCTTCGTGAGCATCTTGGCACAGGCGTCACCCAAAAAGGGTCATTGGTCAATAGTGAGGTGTTGCGTTTTGACTTCTCGTATGACAAAGCCTTGACTGAGCAAGACATTATCACCATTGAAAACATCGTCAACCAACAAATCCTTGCCAACCAACCTGCCACTGTAGAAATGCTCAGCATGACGCAAGCGCAAGACAAAGGCGCGATGGCACTGTTTGGTGAAAAATATGGTGACACGGTTCGCGTATTGTCGATGGGTACGGTAGATAAAGACGGCAAGCCTTTCTCCATCGAGCTATGTGGTGGTCTACATGTACAACGCACGGGTGATATCGGCTTATTCAAAATCGTCAGTGAGCAAGGTATCGCGGCAGGCATTCGCCGTATCGAAGCAGTGACAGGCATGGGCGCAGTCAAATATGTGCAGCAAGGTGAAAAGCAGCTCAATCAACTTGCCAGTCAGCTCAAAGCGAAGCGCGACGAAATCGCCGACCGTGTCAATCAAATGACCGACAAAACACGCGACCTTGAAAAACAGCTTGAGCGTTTGCAGCAAAAATTGGCCAGCAGCCAAGCCAAAGACTTAATCAACAACGTGCAAGATATCAATGGACAAAAAGTGCTGATTGCAAGCTTACAAGGCATGGATGGTAAAGCATTACGCACGATTGCCGATGACATGAAGTCAAAATTGCATGATGGTATCGTAGTGCTTGCTGGCGTGGCTGACGATAAAATTGCCTTGACTGCCAGTGTTGGCAAAGACTTAACCAGTAAAATCAAAGCGGGCGATATCATCAAACACTTAAGCGAGCAGCTTGGCGGTAAAGGAGGCGGTAAACCTGACTTTGCCCAAGGCGGCGCAACTGATGTGGCAGGATTGCCAACTGTATTAGATGCGCTACCAAATTGGTTGGCTGAGCGACTTGCCTAATTAAAACTATCCCTAAAAAAACGCCGAATGACTTATTCGGCTTTTTTTATGGGGTTATTTTTTTATGCGGCTATATAAAGCGTTAGTTTAATTAGGCTTAATCAAAGCGCCATTTACTTTAGCCAAACATTCGGTATCATAAAGCCTAAAGCACATTGTGTATAATCTTCTCTATAATCGCATCTATAGTCGTGTCTATAATCATATCTAACATCCTATTAACCAAAAAAGCTTTAAAACACACTTATAGCTTTAAAATACTCATAATCAATAAGGAAACATCATGGATAATCATTACCAGCCCCCAAAAATTTGGACAAATGATAGCCAAAACGGTGGCAAATTTGCCAGTACCAACCGCCCTACCGCAGGAGCGACCCACGAGCAACACTTACCGATTGGTAACAACCCTTTGCAGCTTTACAGCCTTAACACCCCAAACGGTATCAAAATCAATATGTTACTTGAAGAATTGGCAGAGCTCGGTATTGAAGGCGCACAGTATGACGCCTACAAAATCGACATCATGAATGGCGATCAATTTGGCTCAGATTTTGTTGCCATCAATCCCAATTCAAAAATCCCTGCACTGGTGGATAACAGTGTTAATCCATCGATTAAACTGTTTGAATCGGGCGCTATCTTGCTATATCTTGCCGAAAAATTTGAGCAGTTTATCCCAGCAGACACCGCCAAACGTGCCGAATGTTTGTCATGGTTGTTTTGGCAAATGGGCGCTGCACCGTATGTCGGTGGCGGCTTTGGGCATTTTTATGCGTATGCCCCAGAGAAATTTGAATATGCTATCAATCGCTTTACCATGGAAACCAAACGCCAATTAGATTTACTCGATCAACATTTAGCGACTCGCATGTTTATGGTAGGTAACGACTACAGTATCGCGGATATCGCGATTTGGGCATGGTATGGTCAGTTGGCACTGGGCAAATTGTATAACGCTGGCGAGTTTTTACAAGTGCAAGACTACACCTATCTACAACGCTGGGCAAAAAACCTGCATGACCGTCCTGCCGTGCAACGCGCTATAACCTTACCCCTACAACCAATTGCATAAACTGATAACGTTTTGTTCACCGTAGCCATCCAATTTTCAGCCAGTCATTTGGGGATTTTTGGCAATTTTGCCTTGCCCCAAAATTGGGAAATATGGTATAAAGTACCGTTTAATTTACGTTTCGTGACATTGTAAACAATCTGCTAAGCAATCCATCAAGGACTTGGTATGGCAAGTCTTGCATAGCGATGGCAAACAATGTGCGCGATATTATAGGGTGTATTGACAATGGCTTTAATCGTACAAAAATACGGTGGTACGTCGATGGGTAGTGTCGAACGTATCAAAAATGTGGCACAGCGCGTCAAACGTTGGCATGACAATGGTCATCAAGTGGTGGTTGTCGTCTCTGCCATGAGTGGCGAGACCAATCGCTTGATTGATTTGGCACGTCAAATCAGTAAAGAGCCGAACGCTCGTGAATACGACCAAATGGTGTCAACCGGCGAGCAAGTCTCGATTTCTTTACTTGCTATGGCATTAAATGAAATCGGTGTGAGCGCCAAGTCAATGACGGGTGGACAAGTGGCGATTCGTACCGATGACAGTCATACCAAAGCCCGTATTCAACATATCGATGATAGTCAGCTTCGTGCCGCACTCGATGCTGGCATGGTCGTTGTGGTGGCGGGTTTCCAAGGGGTGGATGAAAAAGGTGACATCAACACCTTAGGTCGTGGTGGCTCGGACACCACAGGCGTTGCACTGGCTGCTGCCCTATCTGCCGATGAATGTCAAATCTATACCGATGTCGACGGCGTGTATACTACCGACCCACGGGTGACACCAAAAGCCAAAAAATTATCAAAAATTACCTTTGAAGAAATGCTAGAAATGGCAAGCCTTGGCTCAAAAGTATTGCAAATTCGCTCGGTTGAATTTGCCGGCAAATACCAAGTACCACTGCGTGTTTTATCCAGTTTTGATGAAAACGCCGATGGTAAATTCGATGATGATTTTAAAAAGAATGTAGGTACATTAATTACCACCGATGAGGGAGACAGCATGGAACAACCAATTATTTCGGGCATCGCCTTTAACCGTGACGAAGCTAAAGTATCTATCTTAGCAGTGCCTGATCGCCCTGGTATTGCGTCATCGATTTTAAGCCCGATCAGTGCTGCCAATATCGAAATCGATATGATTATCCAAAACATCGCAGAAAACGGATTGACCGACTTTACCTTTACCGTTAATCGTGGGGATTTTGATAAAACCCTAGCGATTTTGGGTGACAATCTTGCTGAGATTGGCGGCAAAGAAATCGTGAGCAACAACAATGTGGTTAAAGTATCACTCGTGGGTGTTGGTATGCGTTCACATGCAGGCGTGGCAAGCAAAATGTTTGAAACACTGGCAGAAAACAACATCAATATCCAAATGATTTCTACCAGCGAAATCAAAATCTCGGTACTGATTCAAGAAGAACAACTGGAAAAAGCGGTTAAAGCGCTACATACCGCTTTTGGTCTTGACCGTGAAGACGGTGAAAGCAAGGTTGCTGGATTATAAGAAATTTGTAATTCTCCACAAAAACAAGGTTAATATCCGCGTTTTGCGGGTGTTAACCTTTTTTTTATTTCAGCATTTCGTTTATAATGGCATCTCGTTTATTGGGCACAAACGCAACTGACCCCTCAATGCCTATTTTGACTGTTGGCAAATAGCCGCCAAGCATGATGAGTTGGCTTAAATTATGCCCTTGCAGTCTGTCTTTAACGTATCATTGGGCAATGATACATGATAATATATTTGACGAATTTAGCTAATTTATCGTTGAATCATCATAGGACATTGATGGTACTTGTTGCGACATAAGGAGTGTGACGCATGTTAATTTTGACTCGCCGTGTTGGCGAAACGTTAATGATAGGTGACGAAGTGAGTGTCACCGTACTGGGTGTAAAAGGTAACCAAGTCAGACTGGGCGTCAATGCGCCAAAAGACATTGCCGTACACCGTGAAGAGATTTATCAAAGAATTCTGCATGAACGGACTGGGCATGAACGCATGGGTTATGATACTCACCCAGTCGATTTTGCCGCCCATGATAGAATGGGTCAAGACCGCAGTGGTTTTGGGGCAGCCAGTCATGAGGCCTTTCCGCAAGAGCGCAGTAAACCCTCTCAACCGCGCAACAGCGGTCAGCAAATGCGTCATTTAGAAAACCGTGTGGAAAACCGCGGTTTTGGTCAGACCAACAATAATTTTAACCCAGCTTTTGATCCGTTTGAGGACGATTATTTTAATCGTTAATGACGGTCGCTATTTTGACTTTTGGAGTAACTATGAGCGCTATTGATAAGCTAGAACTATCAAAACTATTAGCTAAACTAGAAAACAAATCGCTAGATTTTGCTTCCGTGCTAGCTATCATCGATAGTTACTATGACTATCGCCCAACTGAGTTTAACAATGGCGAAGTGCACAATGCGGCGGGTGACAATGAAGGCAGTGCGAAAGTATTCGGCTTTGCGCTACTCAACCATTTGACCCAACAAGATACGCTAAAACTGTTTGCTGAGCACTATGACAGTGTTAAAGCAGAGCCAAAAGGTACAAACCATGCCAATATCCGTAACTTTAGCTTTTTTGGCTGGCAAGGCTTTTTGATGCAGCGTAACTGTTTAACGCCAAAAGCGGCATAAGCTCATCGAAAATACTTAATTCTTAAAATCTAACCGTTTTTTGCGTCAAACAAGGCAGCCGATGGGTTGCCTTTTTTTATCCAATATTTTTTATTTTAAAGAATGGTTTTGAGAGACTGATTGGTTATTGGTTTGCCCTTAACTGCTGGCGAATTTGTTTTTTTTGCTCACGGCGATGGCGAAAAAACTCCTGCAACAACGCGCGACTTTGCTCTGCCATTACGCCTTGCTTTACGGTCAAAAAATGATTATAAAACGCCACTTTGCTAAAATCCTGCTGGCTGACAATCATGCCCGCTTTCGGCTCTGTCGCTGCAAACACCAAGCGCGACACTCTGGCGTGAATAATCGCTCCTAGACACATGGTGCAAGGCTCAAGCGTGACAAACAGTTCACAATCCGCTGGCAGACGGTAATTATCAAAATATTGACACGCTCGCCTTATTGCCACTATTTCGGCGTGGGCAGTGGCATCATGACTTAAAATTGGTTGATTGTAGCCTTTGGCGATGATGGTGCCTTGATGCACAATCACGGCACCCACTGGCACTTCCCCCAGCTGTCCGCCCTCGGCTGCAACGTCAAGCGCCGCTTGCATAAAGGCATAATCGGTGTCACAAAAGTCGCTGTCACAAAAGCCGCTTTCACAACAGTTATGTTCACTAGCATTCATTTATGATACCACCCAAACTACTGTGGCAATTGCCAATCTATCGGGCTTTTGCCATGCGCTATCAGATAATCATTGGCTTTGGAAAAAGGACGCGTGCCAAAAAAACCACCTCGATTGGCACCAAGCGGTGATGGATGCGTCCCTGTAATGATTAAATGCTTAGATGTATCGATAAAACGGCCTTTTTTCTGTGCGTAACTTCCCCATAGGATAAAGACACAGTGCTCACAGTGCTGATTGACAGCCTCAATCACTGCATCAGTGAACGTTTCCCAGCCAATACGCTGATGGCTGCCTGCCTGCCCTGCTTCTACAGATAGCATACTGTTGAGTAGCAGCACCCCTTGGGTTGCCCAATGGGTCAAATCGCCATGTTTTGACGGGGCGATACCCAAATCGGCGGCGAGCTCTCGTAAAATATTTTGTAGACTCGGGGGTTTGGGGATGGCTTTGGGCACAGAAAAAGATAACCCCATCGCTTGTCCCGCGCCATGGTACGGGTCTTGACCCAAAATAACTACTTTAACCTGCGACAAAGGCGTCAAATTAAACGCATTGAACATTTGACTACCCGAGGGATAAATCACTTTTTGCGCATGATATTGATCTCGCAAAAATTGGCGAATCTTATCCATATTGCTGCTCGTTAGCTCTGTCGCCAAGGCGTGCTTCCAATCGTCCGGCATTTTGACATTGGCTAAAATTTGTTGTTGTTCAGGCGTTAATGTTTTCATGGGTTATCTGCTATCAAAAATTATAAAAAAAGCCAAAGAATTTCTTGGCTTTATTGTAGCAAATAATTGTCGTCAATAATTGCAACACTTCTATATTGTCTATTCTATACTGACTGATTATTCTGTGAAGGTTTGACGAAGGGTAAAATCGTCTAATTTGACCGCTTCACGGCTAGTTTTTTCAGTGGGGGGAATCACTTGCGCTTCGCCTGTCACTACTGCTTTACCGTCTTGATTGGTCACTTGGCAATCTAACACCACCCATTTTTTGCTATCGTCTTTACTTTTCACGGTCAAGGTCGCGGTTAAGGTATCATCGATATGCACAGGACGACGGAAAGACAAACTTTGGTTTAGATAAATTGTCCCCAATCCTGGAAATTTGGTACCAATCAAGGCTGATAATAGACCGGCTGTCCACATACCATGCGCAATCACACCTTTAAACTGGCTCTGCTCGGCATACTCATTATCGAGATGCGCTGGGTTGTAGTCATGGGTAACAAGCGCAAATGCTTTGACATCATCTGCGGTCACTTGGCGGGTCATGCTGGCAGTTTGCCCGATAGTTAATTCATCATAGGTAAAATTACTAAAAGTTGTCATTGTCCGTCCTTTTTTTGTTGATTGATTTCATAAAAAACCACGATTGCAAAATCGTTTTAATGGTTTGACTATAGTTTGACTATAGCATAAATTTTGCAAATTTTTATGACAATGACTACGCGTTCATGAACCCATCTGATTTTAACAATTACAAATTTTTTATCTTTTTGCTTGACTTGATGAACTGCTAATAAAATCAAGCGTCTAGGATTTTTGCAAAAAAATAGGCAAAAAATTGAAAAAAATACAAGCTAGAATTACAAATTTTTTTAGGCTATATTGTGCGAAATAATAAAACAACCCCTAGATATAGTAGTTTTTTGCAAAACCTTGCAATAATACGGCAATGACTTTGTAATGCTACATACGTGATGTGGCTTCGGCTTAAAAGCGGTCGTTAAAAGCGTCCCACACACTTACTATACTTTCGGTTAGCTGTTTTACTTGGCATTTTTATCTCACCACCTCTCATTCAGCGCCTTGTTAATACATACACATATGACGTTGATAAACAGGTAAAAAAAGGAACGTATTATGACTCGTACTGAAGATATCCTCGTGCAAAAACGCGACGGGCGTTTGGAAAAAATTGATTTGGATAAGATTCACCGAGTCATCGAGTGGGCAGCAGAAGGGCTTGATAATGTGTCTGTCTCACAAGTAGAAATCAGCTCACATATCCAGTTTTATGACAAAATCACCACCAAAAGCATCCATGAAACCATAATCAAATCAGCCGCGGATTTAATTTCTGCAGCAACGCCTGATTATCAGTATTTGGCAGCGCGATTGGCAATTTTTCATTTACGCAAAATCGCGTTTGGTCAATTTGAGCCACCGCATTTGTTTGACCATGTCACCAAACTGACCCAAGAAGGTCGTTACGATGCGCATATTTTGCAAGACTTTAGCAAAGAAGAATTTGATATACTCAATGACTATATTGACCACAACCGTGATTTAAGCTTTGCGTATGCCGCCGTCAAACAAATGGAAGGCAAATATTTGGTGCAAGACCGCGTCAGCAAACAAGTCTTTGAAAGCCCACAATTCTTGTATATGCTCGTCGGTATGTGCCTGTTTGCCAGTTACGACAAACAATATGACAAGGCTGCGCGATTAGATTATATCAAGCGTTTTTATGACACGACTTCTACTTTTAAAATCTCACTACCAACGCCAATCATGTCGGGCGTGCGTACCCCATCGCGTCAGTTTAGCTCATGTGTACTAATTGAATGTGATGATAGCTTAGACAGTATCAATGCCACCACCAGTGCCATCGTGCGGTATGTGTCACAGCGTGCCGGTATTGGTGTCAATGCGGGTCGTATTCGCGCATTAGGTAGCCCAATTCGTGGCGGTGAAGCGCAGCACACCGGCTGTATTCCTTTTTACAAACTATTCCAAACTGCCGTCAAATGCTGTTCACAAGGCGGCGTGCGCGGTGGTGCAGCGACCTTGTTCTACCCGATTTGGCATTTGGAAGTGGAAAATCTGCTGGTGCTCAAAAACAACCGCGGCGTGGAAGACAACCGTGTTCGCCATATGGATTATGGCGTACAAATCAATAAAACCATCTATACCCGATTGATTAAAAATCAAAACGTGACCCTGTTTTCACCATCGGATGTACCAGGTTTGTACGATGCTTTCTTTGCTGATCAGGCCGAGTTTGAGCGTTTGTATGAGCAATATGAGCAAGATGAATCTATTCGCAAACGCAGTGTGCCGGCGCAAGAGTTGTTTAGCCTGATGATGCAAGAGCGTGCCAGCACGGGTCGTATCTATGTGCAAAACGTTGACCATTGCAACACCCACAGTCCGTTTGACCCAAGTGTCGCGCCAATTCGCCAATCCAACCTATGTATGGAAATCGCGCTACCGACCCAACCGCTTGACAACATCAATGATGAAAGCGGTGAAATCGCCCTTTGTACGTTATCAGGCATTAATTTGGGTGAAATCAATCAATTAGAAGACATCAAAGAGCCAGCGGAACTGATCGTGCGTGCGCTAGATGCCTTGCTTGACTACCAAGACTACCCTGTCACCGCTGCTAAAAATGGCTCTATGAAACGCCGCACGCTGGGTATTGGTGTCATCAACTATGCCTATTATCTTGCCAAAAATGGTACCAAATATTCAGATCCTACAGCGCTCGGTTTAACCCATCGCACTTTTGAAGCCTTACAGTATTATTTGTTGGTGGCATCCAATAAACTGGCTAAAGAGCAAGGCGCTTGTCCTGCATTTGGCGATACCACATATTCACAAGGTATTTTACCGATTGATACGTATAAAGCAGATATTGATGCGATTTGTAATGAGCCGCTACAACTCGACTGGGAAGCACTGCGTCACGATATCAAAACCCACGGTCTTCGTAACTCAACCTTGACCGCCTTGATGCCATCAGAAACCTCTAGCCAGATTGCTAACGCAACTAATGGTATTGAGCCACCTCGCGGTCTGGTATCTGTCAAAGCATCAAAAGACGGTATTTTAAAACAAGTGGTGCCTGAGATTGATAAGCTCAAAGATCAATACGAGCTATTATGGCAAATGCCGAATAACAAAGGTTATTTGAGTCTTGTGGCGATTATGCAAAAATTCATTGACCAAAGTATCTCAGCCAATACCAACTACGACCCAACCAAGTTTGAAGATAGCCGTGTCCCGATGAAGGTGATGATTCAAGACTTGTTGATGGCGTACAAATTAGGTGTTAAGACGCTGTACTATCATAACACCCGTGACGGTGCAAATGATGCCCAAGACGACCTTGAAAATGGCTGTGCTGGCGGTGCTTGTACTTTATAAGAGAGTATTTAGGGATAATACTGATGGATTATCCCTAGTTTTTTATTCAGTGATTTATCTTTTGTAAATACAAATAAAAATGGCATAACCCATTAAATTGATTGTCTAAATCTTTTTGACGTAATATCTAGGTTTTTATTATTAAAAGCCTAGGGCGTGTCCCTATTTGGATAATGAGGCTAAAAATAGACTAAATCGCCAGCAAAACAAGGCAAATTGTGCAGATAATATTGGAATATTGTCAAACAATTTAACGCAGTTTTGCCAGATTTAGGCATTTTTAGGCCATTAAAAATACTTTGTTCCGAATTAGGGACACGCCCTAGAAATTTTCATTGCATGGATTTTTATTACATAGGATGTTTGAACTTGAAAAACCCGTTGATTGTTTATGCCATTTTACTCATGAACCTTACCTCGTGTGCTTCTTTGCCGCAAACATACGACAGTCCGATTCCTGTGTATGTTGACTTGGGTGATGCCATACCTGCCACCACCCTGCCCAATTCAAATTCAAAAGCCAATGTCAAAACTATGAGACACTAAGGCTTGGTATCAGGCTTGTCCGATTGTGCCAGTTTTTCTGACGCTACCACTTTATCTTTGCCGGGTACAGTATTGGCAAAATTTGAATAGGTAATATCAATCGGTTTGCCCATCATCACACGGCTGGTCGGTAACGCATTTTTGAGTCCCACTTCTTTCATCATCTCCGCGATTTTTAAAATCATATCGGTTTGTTTTTGATTAAAATCCATCGCGCCTTTTACATTGAGATAGCATCGCACTTCAACAAGATACGCGTCTTGCTGAGTGCCAGAGATACGCACTTGATTCCACACGCTGTTGGTATCAGGATGATTGGTGATATAAATTTGTGTTTGCTCCATAAATTCACGTAATTTATCGATGTCGCTATCACGCGAGATATAGAACACTTGCGAAAAATGAAACATATCGCGCTGCGAGACATTTTCAATGCTCATCGATGAGAAGTTACCATTCGGAATCGTTACCACCGTACGATCGGTGGTGCGCAGGCGAGTGGAGCGAATACCGATGTCCTCAACCGTACCTTCTTGCGTGCCAAAGCGGCAGTAGTCGCCCACATTTACAGGCTGGTCAGCGACTACCGATACACTGCCGACTAAATTTTCAACCGTTTTTTGTGCACCCAATGCCAACGCCACACCACCAATCCCCAATGCGGCAATACCTGTGGTTAAGTCGTAACCTAGATTACCCAAAATCACAATGGTCGCAATCGCAATCAAAATCAATTTTACGACTTTTCGCAGCAGATTTAGGACAGATAGCCGCTCTGGATGATGGTTATTACTGGCATAGTTTTCTGCACGTTTAAAAATCAAATCCAAAATACGTAAAATCAACCATACCATTGATACCCAAGATAAAATATCGGCAAGGTTGGACGCCATATTGCGCACAACCAAATTAATACCCACCAAAATCATGGCTTCTTTGATAATCAGCGCCGTCAGCACCATTGCGGCAGGTACGACCACACGCCCATCAATTGGAAATTGCTTTTCTTTATCTGGGTGAGTCGCTAGATAAATCCGCGTGATAATCATATATAAGATTTGGCTAATCAATAGACAGGCGAGATAAATCGCTATCATGAGCGCAATCACTGCCCCGATGTGCCCAAGACTATAGCCTTTAATATCTTTCTCAATCCATTGTTTTGGAATGTACTTTTCTACCAGTGTCGGCTGGGTAACGAGTGATAACGACGCAACTTCTTGCAAGGTTTGTTGTGAAATCAGCCAAATATTGGTGCCGTTAGATTGTTTGACACGCTGCATTAAGATGTCGATACTCTTTTTGTCAGCGGAGGGATTGTTGATCTCCCCGACCTTATCGAGATTGGGCGCTAGTTTGTCATCGAGATTGCCGGTAGGGTCATTGCTAATTTGTAGCTGCTCGTTGATACGTCCGCCGCTATCGAGTGCTGATTTTAAAGATTCGAGCGTGCCACTGGGGTCTTTGTTAGAACTTAAATCCACATAACGGCTGGCGAGCATCCAATCACTTTTTGCCAAGGCTTGAATAAAGCCTTGCACGCTACCGCGCGGGGTGTCACGCCCAAAGGTGTCTTGTGGGGTGGCTGTGCCGCTGGCGCTACTGGCTGATTTACTGCTATCAGCCGCCCATGCAGCGGTGGGTTTGACACTGGTGATAACCACGAGTAAAGCAAACAATGCCATCATAAAACAACGGCGGAATAAAGATGCTGCATCAGCATGACGCTGATATTGATTAAGAGACTTTGACAACTGCATAAACTTTCCAAAATTTGTAAAACGCTCAGACATAGTTAGGCTAAATAAACGGCCTTGATTTATGTTTTAAGAAATCCTAAATTGCAATGCGCTTATTCTGAATAAAGTATTTCGTCTTGTAGGTATAACTGCTAAAATACGCGCATTATTTGATTTTATCAGTTTTAAATTCCAAAAACACTTTTAAATGCATTGAGTTATTATGTTTAATTTACATCCACAACTAGCAAAAGATACTTTTTTGGTGGGCGAATTTCCGTTATCTACTTGCCGCTTGATGAACGACTGTCAATTTCCTTGGTTGATTTTAATTCCGCGTGTACCCGGTATCAAAGAATTATACGAACTATCCGCCAGTGACCAAGCCCAGTTTTTACGTGAATCCAGCTGGCTATCAAGTCAGCTTGCCAAAACTTTTCAAGCCGACAAAATGAACATAGCCGCGCTTGGCAACCAAGTGCCGCAATTGCATTTTCATCATATCGTGCGCTACCAAAATGACATTGCTTGGCCCAATCCAGTATGGGGTAATCCAGCCATCCCTTATACCCCCGAAGTGCTGAGCCATATGCAGCAGACACTAATGATGGCACTACGGGGTCATCGTGATATGCCATTTGATTGGCAAATGAACGTCTAAAAAAAATTTTACCACGAGGCACGAGGTAGACAAACTAAATTGCGTGAATCCATTCAAGGTCTTTCGACCAATCTAAAAAGTCCGAAATTCATTGAACTGGCGGCATTTTTTATTTTATTGCTGACCTTAACCTCTCTTGATGTACCGCCTATTTATCATACGCTCAGTATTTTGCTGTTGGTAGCAGGCGTTATTGTCACTGCTTTGAGTGTTATCCGGCCCAATCACTATATTACTTCGGCAAGTGTATTAACCCTGATGGCGTTGGCAACGGGTATGTTGCAGTTTAACTATATCCCAAGCCTTGCGTTATGGTTGTTGATTTTAATTCGCTTGATTTTTTCAGATACCAAACACACTGTTTCGTTGGTATTATTAACCGTAGCAGTGGGTCTACTTAGTCTGATATCCGCGCATTTTTTATTACCAGCCATTAGTTTGTCCGCCAAGCAAGAAGATATTTTAAATTTTGTCATCGTATTTACCGATATCTTGATTGTTGGTTATCATATTTGTTCTTTGGTGATTCGCTTACGCCAAAAAAATCAAATGCTTGCGCAGCAACAAGCACGGATTGATACCTTGGTCAATGTAACCAATAAATTAACCCGTTTTTTGCCGCCCCAGATTTGGCAACCGATTGTCAAAAATAACACCAAGGTTGAAGTCATTAATCAACGTCGCAAGCTAACTATTTTGTTTTCGGATATTGTTGGCTTTACTGATTTGTCGGATCATATTAGCCCCGACCATTTAGCCAATATTTTAAATACTTACCTTGACCGTATGACCCAAGTGAGCCAAAAATATGGTGCGACCCTCGATAAGTTTTTGGGAGATGGGTTATTGTGCTATTTTGGTGATATGGGTGGTAATGACCGTGATAACGCGATTGCTTGTGCCAGTATGGCCATTGAGATGCGCCGTGAAATGGAAGTGCTGCGCCACCAATGGCGATTACTCGGTTTTGAAGGCCTGCACGTACGTATGGGTATCAATACAGGGTATTGTTATGTCGGTAATTTTGGCAGCCGCAATCGTATGACTTATACCGTGGTTGGAAAAGAAGCGAATTTTGCCTCTCGCCTTGAATCTGCCGCGCAAAACAATCAAATTTTAATCAGTGAAAGTACGTTTAATTTAATTGGTCATGTTCATCATTGCCAAGCCGTTGGTCAATTTAAATTTAAAGGCTTTCAAGATGCCATGAATGTATGGGAATTGCTTGAACCTAAAAGCGAATCCATGCAACAAACCGATTGGGTGGACTTTAGCTTGCCTGGGTTTAACCTGCATTTAAATTTTCATGATATTCGTAATTATGATAAAAATGATATTACTAATCAGCTAAAATCTGCATTGGCGCTTGTTGAAGAAAAGCAAAAATAATGATGTTGACGGTTTTGGCTCACCCATTTTTTTAACTCAGTTATATTCTTAGCTTAGCTATGTTTAACTATTTATAGACATTAAAAAGACAGACACTAAAAAAGCCGAAGCATCCAGCTTCGGCTTTTTTTATACTATTGAATTAGGCTTCAAACGAAGCCAGTGCTTGGTTAAATGTCGCACTTGGGCGCATCACTTGGCTTAGTTTTTGTTGGTCTGGTTGATAGTAACCACCAATATCCGCGCCTTGACCTTGAACATCATTTAATTCAGCAACGATTTTGTCTTCATTTTCTGACAATGCTTGAGCAAGCGGCGCAAACTTGGTTTTAAGCTCGCTATCTTCCTCTTGGTTTGCCAATTCTTCTGCCCAGTATTTGGCTAGATAATAATGGCTGCCACGGTTGTCGAGCTCACCGGTACGGCGTGATGGTGATTTGTCGTTATCCAACAATTTACCCGTTGCCAAGTCTAGGGTTTTTGCCAGTAATTTTATCCGTGGGTTATTTTCTTTAATCCCTAAGTCTTCTAAAGATACGGCAAGCGCCAGCATCTCACCGAGTGAATCCCAGCGCAAGTGGTTTTCTTCAACCAACTGCTCGACATGTTTCGGTGCTGAACCGCCTGCCCCTGTCTCATAAAGACCACCGCCTTCCATCAATGGGACGATTGATAGCATTTTGGCTGACGTGCCTAATTCTAAAATTGGGAACAAGTCAGTTAAGTAGTCACGCAAGATGTTACCTGTGACTGAGATGGTGTCCAAACCACGCGCCACACGCTCAAGGGTGTAACGCATCGCACGAACTTGAGACATAATTTGGATATCTAGACCTTCGGTATCATGCTCTTGTAAGTATTTTTTAACTTTCTTGATGAGCTCATTTTCATGTGGGCGGTATGGGTCAAGCCAGAAGATAGCTGGCATGCCTGAGTTACGTGCACGCGTCACTGCCAGTTTTACCCAGTCACGAATTGGCGCATCTTTGACTTGACACATACGCCAAATATCGCCTTCTTCAACATTTTGCGACATCAATACTTCGCCTGTCTCAATGTCAGTGATATTGGCAACACCTGCCTCTGGGATTTCAAAAGTTTTGTCGTGAGAGCCGTATTCTTCCGCTTTTTGCGCCATCAAACCTACGTTTGGTACGGTACCCATGGTCGCTGGGTCAAAGTTGCCATGCCATTTACAGAAGTTGATGACTTCTTGGTAAATACGGGCAAAGGTCGATTCTGGCATCACTGCTTTACAGTCGTAAGGCTTGCCATCGGCTGCCCACATTTTACCACCATTACGAATCATCGCTGGCATTGAGGCATCTACAATGACATCATTTGGCGAATAGAAGTTATCGATTCCCTTTGCTGAGTCCACCATCGCCAATGCGGGGCGATGTTCTTGACAGGCATGCAGGTCACGGACGATTTCTTCACGGATAGTGGTCGGTAGGGTTTCGATTTTTTCGTATAGTCCTGCCATACCATTGTTAACATTAATACCTAATTCGTCAAAGGTTTTGTTCCATTTTTCGAATGCATCTTTGTAGTACACTCTCACGCAGTGACCAAATACGATAGGATGTGACACCTTCATCATCGTGGCTTTGACGTGTAGAGAGAACAGGATTTTACCTTCGCGGCAATCTTCTAGCTCTTTTTCATAAAATTCGATTAAGGCTTTTTTGCTCATAAACATTGAGTCAATCACTTCACCGTCTTGTAGGGCAACTTCGGGTTTTAGCACCAAAGCTTTGCCACTGTTGGTGATGAGCTCCATTTTGACTTTACGCGCTTTATCAAGGGTCATTGATTTTTCGCCATGGTAAAAGTCACCTTCTTCCATGTGAGAGACGTGGGTTTTTGACCATTGTTTCCATTCACCCATTGAATGCGGGTGTTTTTTGGCATAGTTTTTTACGGCAGCGGGGGCACGGCGATCTGAGTTACCTTCACGTAATACGGGATTTACCGCAGAACCTAAACATTTACCATAACGGGCTTTGATGGCTTTTTCTTCGTCTGTGGTTGGGTTTTCTGGGTAATTAGGAATGTTGTAGCCTTTGGCTTGTAACTCTTCAATACATTCTTGTAGCTGAGCCACTGAGGCACTGATATTAGGCAGTTTGATGATATTGGTGTCTGGGTCTTGGGTCAACCGACCAAGCTCAGCAAGATTATCGGTCACTTGTTGTTCTGGGGTCAGGTAGTCGGAGAACTCTGCCAATACACGCGCGGCAACGGAAATATCGGTTTTAGTGATTTCAACGCCAGCAGGTTTGGTAAATGTTTCAATGATAGGAAGTAGTGAATAAGTCGCCAGTAGCGGTGCTTCGTCAGTTAAGGTATAGATAATATTTGACTTTCCACTAGCCATAGAGAACCTCTTTTATATGAATGTTAATTGAGACACTAGATGATGCATCTAGCAGCGTGAGAAATTTCACAGTAAGCATTACTAATTATGGGATAAAATGTGATTGACCATTTTAAACGCAAAGTATACGGTTACCGCATAATGAGTCAATAATGTATCTAGGAATACCTATATTTAGGAGAAAAATAATGCAGATACGATGTATCCCTATCGATTAAGACAATCCCTTTTGTTGCTCATAGTGTACCACAGTATCACAGTGTCGAATATATCCAATCACTGACAGACGCTATGGCAACATCCTCAAATGTATAAATTTTTGGCTTTAAAATTGCTTCGTTATTTTACCCCTGAGAAACAATAAGCTTACGCTACACGCCCTGTCATCTGGCCGTACGTACCAATTTTTCACTCACTTCTTTTTCAATTAGCGCCATCTTGTTATTATCTAAAGGTTGATGCTCGGTATTATAGCGCCAACTATCGGCAGAACGGGTCAGACTGGCAAACCATAATGCCTTAGTCTCAGCTGGCAGTTTAGTAAAAGCCAACTCACTAATCACATTACCTTCATCATCACTGAGCTGACAAGACGCTTGTTTCGCTTTGCTAAGCGCATAGCCATGATAAGATGACACGATCATCACCACATGAAATACTTGCGGGGGGAGCTTACTTAAAAAAAGCACCATACTTTCTTGATTGAGGTTGACATCATTGACCTTGGTGCTTTGATTGTTGTCAGGGTCTTCTTTGCGGTCATCGATAGCGCCTAATGGTTTTTTGCCCAATAATTCATCGCCTTGATGACGCACTGATTGCGCTTTATCACGGACATTTTTGAACCAAATGGTTTCGATTACCTCGCCATATCGGTTACAAAGTAAGCAGGATAAGTCTAGATCCATGGCTTGCGTGCGTTTTTTAAATTTATTGTAAAGCCCTGCTTTTGGCATCTGCGTGTGCTGCCATTGCACGGTAAAATACCACTGCTTGAGTACCACATCCATATGCTCAACGGCTATACCTGTCGCTGTTTTATCATCTTCAAGTTGATCGTCTTGGGTAATGGCTAACTGATGACTTTTTTGCAAAATCTTGTCATCAGTCATGGGGTTGATTTTTGGCACTTTGTGTAGCGAATGGTGCAGCGGTGAGGTGCTTGCCAATACCGCCTCATTGGGGTTTTTATCGGTCAAATTGGATGAGTTGACGGGCGCTTTCACTTCAACCGATGGTGCTGGCGTTGGGTCGGCAAACTGCGTCGAAATAATCTGGTACGTTTCTGTAGTAGTGCTGGGTGTCAGATTATCAGGCGATTTGACAGCGTTAACAATCGGCGAATCGTCCGTCAAATCACTGTATAAAATCGTGGTTTTTGGCTTACTAGGCTGCTGTGAGTTGGTGTCGGTGGCAGTGGATTCAAGGGTGTTATTATCAGTATGTTTCATAAAATTCTCGAAAAATCGGACAAAGTAGTTAGTTTACTTGGGCGTTTGTTAGTTATTCGCTTATTGTTTGGGCGGTGGGTTGTTGGTTTGGCGTTTGGGTTTCAAAGACGGCGATTGATAAAATCTCAGGCTCGATTTTTCGCAGTCCTTTACCAAAACCGCGTAGCCACCATACCAGTTGGGAGGTCATGTTCACTGTGGCTGTGATATGCAATCCTTCGTCGTCTTCCCAGCTTTGCTGATCAGTTGATAATGGGCTTTCAAGCAAACTTGCCCCCGATAACGGATGAAACAGTAACTGCACTTGCTGTATGGGGGGCTCGTGGTTGTTTTTTTCGCTCTCAGGCATGAGTTTTTGGAACAACGGATAATTAAACCCCATCGCGCCTGTGTTGATGTAATTGTCTAAATTAAAATCTTTCGGGGTTTGCGCGTCGCTTGCGCTCACTTCCGCACTTTCAAAACGGTGCAAAGCAAATTGGCGCACATCGTCAGACGCTCTGTCAGTTCGCGAGGCAATCAAGTAAATCACCACACCACGCTGCACAATGGCTAGCGGATTTAAGGTGTATTTTTGCGCTTCCTCTCGCCCGCGCGCTTTATAACAGGCGATGAGTTTTTTATTTTGAAACAATGCATCATAGACGGCGTCTTTGGCGGCTGGATTGACCGATGGCGGGATGAGCGGTTGATTGGCTGACAGGATACGCACTCTATCGAGCCAAGTGTTTACTACTTTGCTTTCTTTAAGTTGTCGATTCGCTAGGTCAAACCACGGAATCAATTCATCTAAAATAGCCGGGGGTAATAGCTGGGTCAAATTATGGCGCATCATACTAAACGCCACCGCTTGCGACAAATTCATGTGCGGCAAGCTTTGCATCGGTGCATCTTCTCGCCAGCGCCAACCTTGTGGATTGGTATTGTTTTTTTCAATCGGAAAACGCGTTGCCAAAGCGTTTAAATCTCGCTGAATGGTTCGCAAACTGATATCAAAACCCATTAAATCAAGCTGTTCTTTGATATGGGTTGTACCGAGCCAACGTTTGCGATCCAGTTGTGAGAGGATTTGCCATTGCCGAGCCGTCGTTGCGGTTGCATTGTTGGCAAGCGATTTACTCATGGCAATTCTCCATACGCAGGTAAAAGACAGATAGTTAAAAAAAAGCCAGTTAAAAGATATCTAGTTAAAAGCCAAACGGTTAAATAATAAATAATAGCTAGCTAAGCGCCAAAGCCTTATTCAAACTTTAAAAAATTAACACTAAAAATTAACACCTCGATACCTGCATAATTTATCAAAATTTGGGGCGGAATAGGTGATAAATTATATTAACATGTCATTTTATGTCGTTTATCATCTTTATTGGGTGTTATGGTTATCAGATTGTGTATGAATCACCAAAAAACTTGTCTAGAGGAGCACACCCTTTTTTACCCTTAACTGCAATTTAGTTTGTCCATTAAATAGATTTTTCTCCAGCTCATAGAGCAAATGCACTTTTGACACACTGCGATTGATAGCAGACAAAGCTATAGCGTCAAAATCAGCATTAAACCAAATCGCTTCGATAGTAAAAGGGACATCGGGATACGATAACCATAATTTTAAATGCCGCTCTTTTAACACACGATAATCTTGCACCACAAACACCCCATCAAATATCGGTGGCACAAAACCATGTCCCCAAATAGCCAACGTCTGTAAGCTATCTACAAAATCGACCGTGAATTCACCGGCTGTCAACTCGCCATCGCTATATAACGTCTCTGCAAACACCTCATCAGCCACCGCTGCAATTACCTCATCAAACGCTTTACAAAACAGCTCAAAGTTTTTTCGTTTGATTGTCAGACCTGCCGCCATCGCATGCCCGCCAAAGTGGCTAATAAGTTCGGGGTAGGTTTGCGCGACTGATTCGATGGCATCACGGATATGAATGCCTTCAATGGAGCGTGCAGAGCCTTTGATAGGATCGTCATCTTCAATCAACGCCGTATCAGCAGGGGCAAACACGATAGCGGGCACATGGTAGTTTTCTTTTAGCCTGCCTGCGACGATACCAATCACCCCTTGGTGCCACTCATCTTGATACAAAATAATACTGCGTTTGCGGTGCGTTACTTGATTTACAGTGCTTTGCTCAGATGGATTCTCAAGCGTACTTAATACACTATCGGCTTGTTGCCGCATGCCCTGCTCGACTTGGCGGCGCTCTTGATTGAGTTTATCGAGCTGATGCGCAAGCCGCTGTGCCTCCCCCCAATCATCGGTGAGCAAGCAGTCAATGCCAATCCGCATACTATCCATACGACCTGCGGCGTTGATACGGGGTCCTAGAATAAAACCAAAATCTTGAGCCGTGATGTCTGCTGCCTGTCGACTCGCCTGCTCCAACAATGCCAAAATACCCACACAGCAACGACCTTGCTTGATGGCTTGGATACCTTGGTGCACCAAGATGCGATTATTTTGGTCTAATACGCCCACGTCCACCACCGTGCCAAGTGCCACCAAATCAATATAGCGACTCACTTGGGTGGTGGATTTATTGGCTTGGCGTCTGACTTTGGCAAGGTTGCCTAGCACATAAAATGCCACCCCAACCCCTACCAATGATTTACTAGCAAAATCACAGCCCAGCTGATTGGGATTGACCACGGCATCGGCGTTTGGTGTCGCCTGCGTCGTCAGGTGGTGATCGGTAATAATCACCGTTAGCCCTTCGGCTTTGGCAAGTTCGACCCCCGCATGGCTAGAGATACCATTATCAACCGTGACAATGACATCAGGATGATAGGTTTCAATACCTAGCGCAACAATTTCTGGCGTCAGTCCATAACCGTACTTAAAACGATCAGGCACCAAAAACTCAACCTGCGCGCCCATTTCACGCAACACCCTTACCATCAGTGCAGTGCTGGTCGCGCCATCGCAGTCAAAATCACCCACAATCAGTATTTTTTGCTGCGTATCAATCGCCTTGTCAAGCAGCGCTACTGCCTTGGTAATGCCTGTAAGCGAATTTGCAGGTAACATCTTATTAAAGGAAGTGTCTAAATTTGCCACATCTTGCACGCCTCGCCCAGCCAAAACGCGTGCTAATGTCATCGATGTCTGCGCCAACGGCTGTAAATCACGGGGAATATCGTCAATATGGGTCGCAATAAAACGGGGAGTCACAGTCAACATAAACTTATCATGGTTGTCAAATAAAGTAGAGAGAACAAACTAGCATAATGAGAGTTAATAGGCAAAATTACAACAGCGAAACGGTGAAAAACATCCCATCAGCTTCCATAGTCCTTTGTACGTTTTGCATATCGTAATAATGCCACTACAAACCATTAGCATTTTTTTGCAAAAAGATGCTAATTCATACGTTTACTCTCAGTTATAATCAAACCAAAGAGTCATCACTTACCATTAATGAAACAGTATCAATGACCATTAATGAATAATCATCTCTTGTTGCAAGCGTTTTGCAATACTACCTTTACTATTGATAATTGAAATTTTTTAGAAGGAAAAATTATGTCAGCAGAAAATTCGACCAAAACCATCGACCCAAAACTTGATTTAGAAAAAATCAAACGCGAATGCGAGGCGATGATTAAAAGTAAAGCCAAAATATCGGCAGCAGCCGCGGTTGTCCCAGTGCCGCTGCTAGACGTTGCGGTGGATGCCACGCTTTTATCAAAATTGCTACCTGAAATCTCCGCTAAATTTGGTTTAATTGAACCCGTCCAAGCAGCGGTAGATTTGAACAACGGCGCACAAATCAACCAATTAAAAGATAAAGCAGTGGATTTTGCAGGGCTAGTGGTGACGCGCAGTATTGCTAAAAAAACTTTCCAAGGTTTTGGCAGCCGTATTATCGCCAAGCAAGTCACCAAATTTGTACCATTTGGCGGTCAATTAGTGGCAGGTACCATCGGTTATTTGATGTTTAAAAAAATTGCTGAAAATCACATCAATGAATGCTACCAAAAAGCTAAAAAATTACAGCAGCAAGCAAGCTAATTGTTGATATAAAGGCTTGTATTAAAACCCCTTTAGTTACTAAAGGGGTTTTTTATTGAAAAATCCTCAAGCTTTGATGAGCAATGACCAAGCAAAAGTAATAGCTTATGTAACGATATTTTTCTACAATGTATCTTTAAACTATTTTTTTGGGTCAAGTTATGCGTTATACCTGTCAGACATCACCACGTTTTATCAAAAAGCCATTTTTTAATATCCATCCAATCACGCAAAGCGTTTTGGTAATTATTGGCATGTCCATGACTGGTGTTAGCGCTCATGCAGCGGCTAGCGAAGCTGCTAATGGCGAAGCTGAAACGACTTTGCCGAGCCTTACTTTTACCACCACAGCAACCAAAACGCCGACGCTTGTCAAGAATACCATCGCCCAAACCACCGTGATTGATGAAGAACAATTACAACGTTATCGCGGTCAAAGCGTGATAGATGTACTTCGTGGACAAGGTGGCATATATGTTACTCAAAATGGTGGGGATGGTGCGAGCAGTGGTGTCAGATTGCGTGGTTACTCCAATAGTCAAGTCTTAGTATTAATCGATGGGATTCGTTACAGCTCTGCAACCGCAGGTGGAGCAGCATTATCGCTGTTACCAGTCGACCAAATCGATAGAATAGAAATAGTTTATGGTGCTTCTGGCTCAAGTCTTTATGGCTCAGATGCGATGGGCGGCGTGATTCAAGTCTTTACTAAAGGTCAAAACGCCCAACAGTCTAATGTCGCATTGACTGTTGGCGGCGGCACAGAAAACAGCTATAAAGGGCAAATTACAGGACAACTGGTTAATTCTGCAACGACTTTAAGCCTTTCTACGGGTTATGAAAAGACCAATGGCATTGACGCGACGAAACCTTACGCTCAGTTCGGCATACATCATGCTGACAAAGACGGTTTTGAGTCCAAAAACGCAAGTTTGGTCGCCAAGCATAAAGTCAATGACAATGTTGAAATTGGAGCAACAGGATTATTTGCAAAATCCACTACAGATATTGATAGTGGTTCAGAAGTGCCAAACGCGTATGCTGACCAAAAAAACGCGGCTGTCTCAGCTTTTGCCGATTATCAACAAGATAAACTGTCTGCAAATATTAAATATGGTCAAAGTTATGATAAATCTACCACGTATGATGGTGCAGATTGGCAAACAGGTCGCCTAGACGATGTAATCAATACGACTCAGAAACAAGTAACCATACAGCTTGGCTATCAGTTGCCACTCGGTAAGCTTATCGGTGGTTATGAGAATTTAAAACAAGAAGTTGATAGCTCTAATGATTATGACGTGACTCACCGCACTATCAACAGTGAGTTTTTGGGATATCAGCTCGCTCAAGATAAATATGATGTGCAATTAAATGTGCGTCACGATGATAACTCACAATTTGATAGCAAGACCACCTACAATGTGGGCGGTGCGTATCGTCTTAGCCCCAACACTCGCATTGGTGCATCATACGCAACCAATTTTCGTGCCCCCACATTCAACGATTTGTATTGGCCAGGCTCAGAAAATCCCAACTTAAAACCTGAAACCAGCAAAAATGCAGAAATCTTTATTGAAAACAGCAATCATCATCAACACACACGCGTAACAGCCTACCAATCTAAATTTACCGATAAATTAGCTTGGGTAACCACCGACCCACTTACTTATGCAGGTCAAATGCAAAATATAGATAAAGCGGATATTAACGGTATTTCGTTAACCAGTGACTGGCAGTTAAATAATACTTTATTTGGTCTAGGTTATGATTATCTAGATACTGAAGATAAAAAAACGGGCAAAGAATTAATTTATCAACCCAATAACAAAGGTATTGTTTACCTAGGCTATCAACAGCCAAAATATGACATTCGAACGGAGGTACAATACGTCGGAGAGCGTTATCGTGATGCCAACAATTCACAAACTCTAGACAGCTACACCTTGTTGAACCTGACTGGGAATTATTATGTCAGTCCCAACCTAACCATTAGCAGTCGTCTTAATAATCTCACAGATAAAGATTATGAGACCGTTTATGGCTACCGCCAAAAAGGCATTAATTCATTCGTCTCACTAACCTACCAATGGTTCTAAATTTTTATAGCTACAGTACATCAAAGGGCATAGATTTTATGCCCTTTTTTTATATGTCTTTTTTTAGCAATTAGGCTTTAACTTTTGCACTATTTTGGTTCAAAATATATCATACTATGATTAGCAGGTTGCTATAAATGAGTGATTTTTTAATATCAAATGACTGATTTGCTGCCCATCACTCTAATTATTTATCTGTTGTGAAAATAATCCAAAAATTATTCAATAGTTTGTTGGCATTTAAATTGCACTTTAACCATTGCTCAAATTTGTGGTAGTTATCCAATGACCCATCCTACTTTTTTACATAGCCTTGAATCCAACCAGACCCTGTTTGATGATATGTTCAACAACCTACTATCAGGGTTAATTGTCGCTGACAGCAACTACGAGTGCGTCTATATCAACGCGACGGCTGAGCAGATTTTGTCAGTTAGTCAGCAGCATTTACTTCATAAAAATGTTATCGATATTTTAACCCCCGCAAACTATGAAAAATTACTAACGCAAGCACCAGAGCAATCGCATACGGATGATGACCCGATAACCCATAAAAAAACCAAGGCACAGGTTAAATTGGCGCTGCAAAACCAATTTGAACATACTAAAAAAATGTACCAAGCATTCATCCATCATGATTGCACCATTTTGGGGCTAAGTACTCAAGGGATTGGTGCACCATTATTGGTCGATTATGGGGTTTCCCCGTTAGAAACCGCTGCGGGTTTTTTCTATTTGATCGAAATTTGGGCAAAAGATCGCGAAAGTCGTATTCAACAAGAACAATATCAAAATCACCAACATTTGATAACCCGCCAAATGATTCGCAGTATGGCACACGAGGTCAAAAACCCTTTAGCAGGCATCCTTGGGGCAAGCCAACTGCTTGAGAAGAATTTTAATCAAATCATGAAATCTGATGGGATTGTGCGCTATATTAACGACACCCAGGCGCAAAAGGTCGCCAATTATCTCAGTATCATCATGGATGAGACCAGACGACTCAACAACTTGGTGACCCAATTGCTGGGCGCGCCAAATTTGCCCAACTGGCAAGTAATCAACGTGCATGAGCCCCTGCAGCATGTGCTAACGTTGGCAGAAATACAAAACCCCAATATTAGTCTAGTCAGAGACTTTGATTTATCGTTGCCAGAAATCACCGCTGATAAAGACCAGCTTGTACAAGTATTTATGAATATCGTCAATAATGCGATACAAGCGCTCAATGAAAACGACATTGTGTCGCCTGTCATCACGGTAAAGACCCGTATTCAGCACCAACAAACCATTGGCGATATACGACATAAAAGCGTCTTGCGCGTTGATTTTATTGATAATGGCTTGGGCATTGATAGTGAGTTGTTACCGCAAATTTTTTATCCTTTGGTCACAGGACGCGCCAATGGTACAGGATTGGGACTGGCACTTGCTCATGACATTATTCAGCGCCATCAAGGGCAAATCAGTGTGACCTCTCAGCCAGGTGAAACCCTGTTTACGATTTTTTTACCTTGGCAAATTCGGCAAATAACCAAATGATAGTTTAAGCGTGGTACACCACAGCATCATGACTGATCGGCTATGAATTTTTAAATACTACAGTTTCCCATATAGGGTTTTTATATGACTTATACCAATAATAAAACGCCAACCACCGAGCCTATTGTTTGGGTCATCGATGACGACCAAGCGTTACGTATGATTTTAGAAGATACGCTGACAGATAGTGGGTTTCAAGTGCAAACCTTTGGCAATGCGCAATCGGCGTGGCGGCTGCTACAAGATAGTGGGCAAGACAGTCAACCGAAGAGTGACAATAGTGCCTCCTTACCAAGCATCATCGTCACCGATATTCGAATGCCGATGATGAATGGCTTGGACTTTAGCAGTAAAATCAAACAAGCCTTTGCACAAATTCCTGTCATCATTATGACCGCACATGCCGATGTGCAATCTGCGGTGGATAGCTATCAATCAGGCGCGTTTGATTACTTACCCAAGCCGTTTGAGTTGGATGATGCCATTGCCATGGTGAAAAAAGCTTGCCTGCAAAGCCAGGCAAACCAAACACAAAAGCGCAGTAAGTCTGAGAACTACAACGACTCTCTGATTCGTGATGCACAACAGCCGCCAACTGAACCCGTGGCAGCCGAGCCAGAAAAAACCACCACCAACCCATCGGGCATCATCGGGCAATCGATTGCCATGCAAAAAGTATTTCGTGCGATTGGTCGCTTGTCGCATATGCCGATGACAGTACTCATCACCGGCGAATCGGGTACGGGTAAAGAGCTGATTGCCAGTGCCTTACACGAACATTCGCCACGCAAATCCAAACCATTTATCGCGCTCAATATGGCGGCGATTCCGCATGATTTGATTGAAGCTGAACTATTTGGTCATGAAAAAGGCGCGTTTACGGGTGCGACTACCACGCGCCAAGGGCGTTTTGAGCAGGCGCATGGTGGCACTTTGTTTTTGGATGAAATCGGCGATATGCCTTTACCGACCCAGACGCGTTTGCTGCGCGTCTTAGCAAATGGTGAGTTTTACCGTGTCGGTGGTCTCAAACCCATTAAAGTCGATGTACGTATCATCGCAGCGACCCATCAAAACTTAGAAACCCTTGTGCAGCAAGGCAAGTTTCGTGAAGATTTGTTTTATCGGCTCAATGTCATTCGACTGGCGCTACCTTCCCTACGTGAGCGCCGCGAAGACATTCCGCTGTTAATCGATTTTTTTATGCAAAATATTGCCAAAAGCATGCATACCTCGACCAAAACTATCACGCCGTCTGCCATGCATATTTTGCAAAGCTATCCTTGGCAAGGTAACGTGCGTCAACTTGAAAATACCTGCCGCTGGCTCAGTGTGATGACAACAGGGCAAACCATTCAGCCCAGTGATTTGCCACCCGAGATTTTACAAGCGTTTGAATCGCAAGATAGTACGCCTATAACTACACGTGAGCCCAATACACATAAGACACATAACTATCAGCACGACACTCAGTTTGAGGCACCTGCTAGCAAACATCTGTCATCTTTGCCAGCTCGCAGTGACAGCCCCAGTGTTAATCTCAGTCCCCATTCGAGTGAGCTACCAACGCCTTTGCCTACTACGACGGTCGTACCGACCTTACCTGCACCACAAGCTGGCGCAACTGCAGATTGGATCACGCCACTGCAAGTCTGGGCACAGCAAGCACTGGCTGAAGGACAGTATGACATTTTGCAAACCGCTTATCCGATGTTTGAGAAATGTTTGCTCGAAGTGGCACTTGCCCATACTGCTCAGCATAAAGGACAAGCGGCTGACCTACTCGGTTGGGGGCGCAATACCGTGACCCGAAAATACCAGCAGTTGATTGAAGGCAGACCCGTTAAGCCATCATGATTGAGACAAGGTCAATTCACAAAGTACTGGTTATCATAAAAAATGGCTGTCAGTCGCTCGTTACTGACTTACAGCCACTATCACCTTCAAATCCACTCAACCATACCGAGCTTTGGTACGGGGTATGGCATTCAACTCACTCCCCGCCTACTGCCGTTGTCGTTAAACAATTACTACCTCACTTTAATGCAACCAATCTCGCCCATTTTGAGCAAGAAATTAACGCCCTTCATCATTGCCAAAGCCTAGCGATTGACAGCACCCATCATACAAGCGGTATTCCCACGCTGTATGCTTCAAACCTTCTACCCGATACCCTCATCTTTGACCAACAGCAGCCGCAGCAATCTGTTAGTCCGTGTCTAGTCATGTCGTATCATCCAGGGGAGACGTTAAAATCCTTGCTGTATGCGCATGCTAAATTGCCAATACTTAATCTTCCGCAAAAAATGACCATTTTTTTACATAGTTGCCAAGTGGTCAACCGTTTGCATCAATTTGGGCTGATGCATTTGGATCTCAAACCCGCCAACTTTATTGTAAAACCCAATCTTGAAGTGGTGTTAATTGATTTTGGTCTGAGTGATTTTAGTTTTAGTGATATTGGTCTTGGCAATGCTATGGGGAAAAATGCCTCACTGAACTGCAAAACTTACACCGCTGGTACACCCGCCTATATGAGTCCTGAGCAATTCACAGGACAGACTGTTGACAAGTTTAGCGACTACTATAGTTTGGGGGTGATATGGTACGAATTATTGATGGGATGTCTGCCTTTTATGGCAGATGATTATCCTGGTTGGGCAATCGCGCATCGCCAACAGCCCGTGCCTTTTTTATGCCCAAATCATCAGTTATCAGAATTTGCTTGCCAAGCTTGCCAGCCTTTTATTGACAAGCTGCTGGCAAAACGCGTGGAAAACCGTATTAGTAACTTGGCAGATATTATCAATGCGCTAAAAATTTTACTTAACCAATAAAAAAATGCGTTTTTTTTAAAAAACCTCTTGCCAAAGCGAAAATTTTCTATATAATAGCCAACCACAAAGACACTGATACAAATATTGAGTCAACACTTTGAGGCAACTCATGGGGCTGTGGCGAAATTGGTAGACGCACTGGATTTAGGTTCCAGCGCCGCGAGGTGTAAGAGTTCGAGTCTCTTCAGCCCCACCACTCAAATCGGTATTAGTTAAATTAACCTGCCTCTCGCAGGTTTTTTTATGCCTAAAATTCCTGTCTATCTTATCTCACCATTGCTTACTGCCTTACTGTTAGCCAGTATGTTGCTCACTGTGTTGCTAAAAATTTTTTAACTAATTGCCAACTAGCTACTTTTTAGCTTGCATCTAGTATTAACTGCCCCATCTCTATAGTTAGCTTGTTTATTGCTAACTATGTTAATTTTTCTACTGCCTTTTATAAGCCTATATTCCTATGAAAATTTTACAATCGCCCTATTATCAA
Organism: Moraxella sp. CTOTU47618; assembly: GCF_032017425.1. Lineage (NCBI taxonomy): Bacteria > Pseudomonadati > Pseudomonadota > Gammaproteobacteria > Moraxellales > Moraxellaceae > Moraxella > Moraxella sp. CTOTU47618. Next base: position 58,583 of record NZ_DALZPW010000003.1, read on the forward strand.
CCCCGAAAGCTGCTCAGCGCCTCCTCTGAGCCGCCCTATACCGTTCAACTCATTGAAGACAACCTCCAATACGCTAGCAAATATAACCCTTTTGAGTCGCTACTCGATGATATTTTCCCTGGGGTGCATGTTGGCAACCATGATATGGTGATTCGTAAAGAGCAGCTCAAAGATTTTGAACGTTGTACCGATTTTACCACCGTCGCCTATTCGCATAAAAATAATACATTGTATGAGCGTGAAGCTTGTTATTTTCATCCCAAATATGAAGTGTTCATGCTCACCAACGAAGATTTGTCCAATGACTATGACGAATACATCTTTGAATCAGGTCTGTTAAAAGTCGTCAGTATTTACTATATTTCGACCAATCCGCATTCGGCGGCGAGTGTCAAAAACGTGTTTGATGAATACTTGCAAAAGTATGTATCGCAAGAGGCTAAAGTATCGATTTTACTCAAAGAAGTCCATGGTTTTGTGTTTAAAACCCATCGCATAAAGCCATTTCCCATCAATTTAGATACCATGTATCACGAGGATTTTCTGCCCGTGCATCAGCATATCAAAGAGTCACTCAATTATGATGGTAAAGGCGTGGTACTGCTGCATGGCGTGGCGGGCTCAGGTAAAACTAACTATATCAAATGGCTAACCAGCCAAGTGCCTAATAAAAAATTCATCTTTGTGCCCACTACTATGATTGGGTATTTGACCAACCCTGAATTTATGTCACTATTGGTGGATAACAAAAACTCGGTATTAGTGCTTGAAGACTGTGAAAATTACATTGCCGAGCGTAGCATTGATAACGCCAATACCGATGTGGTATCAGCGATTTTGAACATTGCTGATGGTATGCTGTCGGATGTGTTGGAGTGCCAGTTTATCTGTACCTTTAACTCAGATATCTCAAAAATTGACCCTGCGCTGCTGCGTAAAGGTCGATTGATAGCTGAGTATAAATTCAAAGAACTGTCCGTTGAAAAATCCAACGCGTTTTTGGCATCCATTGATAAAGCTATCACCGTCAATAAACCGCACTCATTGGCAGAATTAACCAACATGGATCATCTGTCCTATCGAGAGAAACAAGCAGAAAAACCCAAATTTGGTTTTGTGTAATTATTAAGTCTAATTATTAATTATAATCATTAGCGATAGTCATTAAGTATAATCATTAAACATAATTAGCAGGCATAAAAAAAGGAGCTCGATTGGCTCCTTTTTTTATACTAGACATTACTAAACATTGTCAACTTGCTTTTCATCAATGGGCACAAGCTCAATCGCTGTTTTATCTGCATTCATACGAATCGAAACCGTGCCGCCATTCACCAAATCACCAAATAATATTTGCTCTGCCAATGGTTTTTTGATTTCATCTTGAATCAAGCGATTCATTGGGCGGGCACCCATGAGACGATCGTAACCTTTTTCTGCCAGATAATTTCTGACCGCATCATCAATTTCAAGCACCACTTTCTTGTCATCGAGCTGGGCTTGCAGCTCAACCAAGAATTTATCAACCACAGATACAATGACATTTTGATCCAATGGGTTAAATTGAATGATGGCATCCAAGCGATTGCGAAACTCTGGGGTAAACATCCGTTTCATCGCCTCACTATTGTCGCGGCTATGGTCTTGTTTGGTAAAGCCCATGCTGTTGCGACTGATGCTATCAGCGCCGACGTTGGTGGTCATAATCAGTATCACTTGTTTAAAGCTTGATGTGCGACCGTTATTGTCAGTGAGCGAGCCATGATCCATCACTTGGAGCAGCAAGTTAAATACGTCAGGGTGGGCTTTTTCAATCTCATCTAGCAATAGTACACAATGCGGGAATTGATTGATTTTTTCGGTCAATAAACCGCCCTGATCAAAGCCCACATAGCCTGGCGGTGCCCCAATCAAGCGTGACGCCGTATGTGCTTCCATATACTCAGACATATCAAAACGAACCAGTTCAATGCCTAACAAATTCGCTAACTGACGACTGACTTCCGTTTTACCGACACCGGTAGGACCGGCGAACATAAACGAACCAATCGGTTTATCATCTGGTTTTAAGCCTGCACGTGACAACTTGATGGCATCTGCCAAGTTTTTGATGGCTTCATCTTGACCAAACACCAGATGTTTTAGGTTGCTTTCAAGATTTTGCAGCACCGATTTGTCATCCGTTGAGACTGATTTTGGCGGGATGCGCGCAATTTTTGAGATAATATATTCAATTTGTGGGACATCAATCACCACCTCGCCATCTTGTTGTGCCGCGTCAATCACTTTATTATCGGCTTCGCTTAACATAGCTTCAGGTTCGACAACACCATCCGCTGCATGGCTAGCATCCAAATCATCGACAAGTGCGTCTTCATCCACCACAGGCTGATTTGATAGCTTGTCATTTGCTACGGCATCAACGGATTGATTGCTGTCCACACTAGATTCAACCTGATTTTCGGCTTGTTTTTGCAAGCGAACAAATGCACCCGCTTCATCAATCACATCAATCGCTTTGTCAGGCAAAAAGCGTTCGTGAATGTGTTTCACCGCCAGATGCACAGCACTTTGTAGCGCCTGGTCGGTATAGCTCACGTTATGGAATTTCTCATATTGTTTTTTCAGACCGCGTAGAATATCAATCGTTTCATTAATGGATGGTTCGTTGACATCAATTTTTTGGAAACGACGACTTAAGGCATGGTCTTTTTCAAACACTTGGCGGTATTCGGCAAAGGTGGTTGAGCCGATACAACGCAGCTCACCTGATGCCAACGCAGGTTTGATTAAATTTGACACATCCATATTGCTGCTCATCGATGAGCCTGCGCCAATAATCATATGGATTTCATCAATAAATAAAATCGCATTGGGTTTGGCTTTTAACGCATCTAATAGCGCTTTCATCCGTTTTTCAAAGTCGCCGCGATATTTTGTACCGGCAATCAGCGCACCAATATCTAAACTATATACCACACAACCTGATAATGGTTTTGGTGCTTTGTCATTGACAATCAACCATGCCAAGCCTTCAGCAATCGACGTTTTACCCACCCCTGGGTCACCCACCAGTAGTGGATTGTTTTTGCGGCGACGGCATAAAATCTGCGCGGTACGCTCGATTTCTGCTTGGCGACCAATTAACGGATCGGTGCCGCCCGTAGAGGCTTTTTGATTGAGATTAATGGTAAATTCAGTCAATGGGTCTTTATTGGCTTTTTCACCCGTTTCTTCGGTTTCAACACTGGTTAATTTGTCGCGCACTTTTTTGTCTTGACCATGCGATAGGTACTGGGTCAACTCAAGTCGCGTAACTCCTTGTTTTTTAAGCAAGTACACCGCATAGGTGTCATGCTCTGAGAACATAGACACTAGCAAATCTGAGCCTTCGACCAAACGGCTGCTGGCAACCGATTGCACATGAAAAATCGCACGCTGCAAGATACGATCAAAACTGCGCGTTGGTTGTGGCGAGTAATCTTCGTTGATATCGACCGTTGGGGTGTGTTCATCAATATACTGGGTCAAATCTTTGCCAAGCTGATCCACATTGACTGCACAAGCCACCAAGGCTTCTACCGCATTTTCATTCTCTAGCAGTGCCAATAGCAAATGCTCGACCGTTAAATATTCATGTGCACGTTGTTTTGCGAGTGTCACTACCAACCGCAACGTGCTTTGTAATTCTAAACTTAACATAAGATGTCCTTAATACTTGTCACCGACGGTTTTTGATTTTGCCCTACTTGAAAAAAACCATGCGCTTTAATTGGTTTGATGTGGTTATTGGTGTTGAGGGTTATGTGTATTGATGTTTTCTCAAGTTTCATTTGCCGTCACCTCAGCACCAAATATCCTGTTGATATCTGGCTAATAACGCTCAGTTCGGTTAAAAGGAAGTAAAAATGAAAGATGACAAAATGGGAAAAATCAAAATCATTACGTTTAATATAATGACATTGCTAATAAATTCAAGTGATAAAACGTAGTTAATGGCGGGTTTTAAAATGGCAAAAAATTCAATGATGAATAAAAAAATAGAAAGAAGGTGCTACCCAAAATAAAACGGGGTTAAATAGCAAACTACCCCTAACCTTGCGGCTCAATTTGACTCAATAACGGATAGCCTGCCTGACGCGCTTCACGGTTGACCGTTTGGGCTTTGGTTTCTGCGATGTCTTTAGGGTATATACCGGCAATCCCTTTGCCTTGGTGATGAATGGCAAGCATAATACTGATAGCGGAATCTAGCGAATGTTTAAAATGATTTTGCAAAACATCCACCACAAATTCCATCGGCGTATAGTCATCGTTATACATGACCACCGCATACATCTGTGGTTTTTTCAGTTCAGGGTCGGCCAATAGCACATCTTCGACGGGGTCGGTATTTGGCGCGCCTTCTATGTCTGTCAAACGGGCTGGCAATGAATTTGGTGATTGGCTAGGTGGCTGTTTAGGGGACTGTGTTGGCAACCATGCCGGTAGGTGCCAATCCATATTCGTGGTGGTTGGCTGTGACACAACTGATTGACGAGAAAAATTAAGCGTTTGAAGCATCATTAATTGAACATTTACCTAAGATTAGATTAAACATTGATTATACTACTACTTTGCAGTATTCGTTGCGGCAGGTTTTTGCGTATTGGCTGTGCTTGCCACTGGCGTGCTATCGGTCGAACTCACAGGTCGTTTATCCGCTTCAGGCGTTTCTTCAAGCGTATACGGCATGTTATCAATCGGTTGACCGAGTTGCCAATCATACACTTGCTCAGTTTTTTGGTTGCCGGCGGTTAATTCAAGTTTCACTTGTTTGGGTACAAAGTTTTTGGGCATCAAAAAACGCCCGCGAATTCTTGCAATCCCATGAATCGAATAACTATTGGGTTGCAATGGGACTTCGACCATATTAACTTCATCGAGCAAGGTCAATTTTGGAATCAGATTTTTTGGCTGATTTGACGGATCGACCATACCGACATCAAAGCGATATTCATAGGCGTTTTCTGGCAACGGTGCGATTTTTGCCCCGATGACTTGTAAACTCATACCGCCTTTTTTGGCAAGCGACGTGGTTAAGAATTGCTGACCTTGTTCAAGCTGTAAGTTGGTGACTTTTAGATCTTGAATATCGGTACGCAGTGCTGATAGGTTCGCCAAGCTGATATCACGCTCTTGCTGCGCGGTGGTTAATTGGCTTTGCAACGTATCAGATTTTAGCTTTAGTGATTTGATGTTTTCTGCTGAGATTTCAAGACCTGCGGCGGTTTTTTTCGCTTCTTCAGCCGCAAAGCTTAAGCCGCGATGATAACCAATGCGTTGACCTAACACCAGTGCAATGATGGCAACTAACAACAAGCTCACCCCAAACGCAATCAACCACCCCGACACCTTGTTGGGTTGGGTAATATAATTGCGTTGTACTTCTGGCAAAGATTGAGAAGAGTTATTATCTTCGGGCAAATCCATAGAGATACTCAAATTGAAAAACGATCAAAACATGGATAATCACAGTACTGATGATAGCTCAAAAAGGGTTGATGAATATGACATCCATTAAAGCGAATCCCATTATAAACAAAAATTATGATGAATTCAGCTAAATTTATTAACCGAAAAAATAATAAAGTTAGCCCATTTCATCATAGCGTCATATTTTTTTGGCTAAAGAAAATAAAGCAATGCTTGCTATGGCACTAATATTTCTAAATACGCTGACCATAAATAGCTTAAGAAAACCACTTATTAAAGAAATAACTTAAGGCACGACGGCAACCAACGCTAACCCCGTTTGCTCTGCAAGCCCAAACATCACGTTCATATTTTGCACAGCTTGTCCTGCCGCACCTTTGACCAAATTATCTTGTACCACCAAAATTGTCGCCATCGGGCTATTTTCTAATGTTTGCACCGCAATTCTTAAATAGTTGCTACCCCGTACACTACGGGTATCTGGGTACATCCCTTTTGGCATGACGTCTACAAAATATTCATTTTGATAGCTGGTTTCATACAAAGATTGTAAATCTAACGCTTGACCCGCCGCCGTCAACCGAACATGAATCGTGGTAAACATACCGCGAATCATGGGTACTAAATGGGGTACAAAGCGGATATCATGCGGCTGAAAGCGTTTGCTTTGACCCAATATTTGGTCAATCCCTTGAGTAATCTCTGGAGCGTGACGATGACCTGCCACGCCATAGGCGCTAAAACTATCCGATGTCTCGCTAAATAACAAATTCATTTTGGCTTGGCGACCTGCACCTGAGACGCCTGATTTGGCATCAATAATAATCCAAGGCTCAATCAATGCCTGCTGCTGGCTGTTTTGGGCGTCGATTAGTGGTTTTAATCCCAAAATCGCCGTGGTGGGATAACAACCTGGGTTGCCAATGACCTTGGCTTTGGCAATGGCATCACGATTGACTTCGGGTAACCCATACACAGCTTCTTTTAAAATATCGGGGCAAGTATGTTCAAGTTTATACCAAGTTTCAAAATCTTGTAGCGACTGCAAACGAAAATCTGCCGCCAAATCGATGACTTTAGTGCCATTTTCGGTTAAAAATTTGGCATGCTTCATGGCAACGCCGTGGGGCGTAGCAAAGAATACCACATCACATGCTGCTAATTTTTTTTCATCCAAATCCGAAAACGTTAAATCGGTCACGCCCCGCAAACTTGGAAACATATCATCGACGCGTCTGCCCGCTTCTGAGCGCGATGTCAGCATCGTCACTTGTGCCTGTGGATGACGACTCAATAGTCGAATTAGCTCTACGCCAGTGTAGCCTGTGCCACCGACAATACCTACTTTGATCATGGTCGTCTCCTGATGTTGGTATTAAAGTTTATATTCATGCACCGCATCAATAAAAGCTTTGGCATGGTCAGGATTAACCCATTGGTTAATACCGTGACCTAAGTTTGCTATATAGCCTGTTTTATCACCGAGGCTGTAGGCGTCCTGTAGCATCAAATGCGTCTGCTGGCGAATATGCTCAGGCGATGCAAATAATGTCGCGGGGTCAAGATTACCTTGCAGCGCGATGCCTGTATGCAGCTTTTTGTGCAATTTGGTCAATGCTTTTTGCTGTTCAAAGACGATGCTGCGGGCTCTATCTAGTGGCATCGTCCAATCAAGTCCTAGCGCATCCGCGCCACTATGGCATTGGGTATCTAACCACAATCCGCCACCTTTGGTAAACAATACCACAGGTACCTCTGGGTATGTTGCTTTGATCGCCGCCACAATTTTAGTGTTGTAATGGTGCGAGAATTCAACAAATTGGCGATGCGCCAATGCCCCACCCCAACTATCAAAAATTTGTACTAACTGCGCCCCCGCTGCTATCTGCGCTAGCAAATAATCAATCACAGCATCAGTGATTTTAGCGAGCAGCGCATGCAAGGTGTCAGGTTCGCCATACAACATGGCTTTGGCATAGCGGTATTCTTTAGAACTACCGCCTTCAATCATATAGGTCGCTAGCGTCCACGGACTACCTGAGAAGCCAAATAATGGCGCACGACCTGCCAGCGCATGACGAATACTGGTCACCGCTTTCATCACATAGTCGAGTGCATCTGCCATCGCGACGGTTGGCAAGGCTTCGACCTCTGCCATGCTTCTGACAGTTTTGTGAAATTTTGGACCTTCCCCTGCCTCAAAATACAGACCCAAACCGAGCGCATCAGGAATGGTTAAAATATCACTAAACAAAATCGCCGCATCCAACTCAAAACGGCGAAATGGCTGAATGGTGACTTCCGTCGCCAAATCGGTATTTTTACAAAGCGATAGAAAGTCGCCGGCTTGGGCACGGGTTTGTTTATACTCAGGCAAATACCGACCGGCTTGTCGCATCATCCACACAGGGGTCACATCCACAGGTTCAAAACGCATGGCTCTTAAAATGCGGTCATTTTTTAACGTCGGAAAATTATGGGTCATGTCATTGCCTTTAAAAATAATCTTAGGTAAAAATAATCTTGGATAAAAATACTATTGGGTAAAAATACTATTGGGTAAAAATACTATTGAATCAGTCTAAAATTAGTTAAATTTCAATCGAAAATTGTCGAAAATTATACGATAATCGCCATATTATCACGATGTACCATCACGTGCCGTTCCTCATTTTTACCCAAAATCGCTTCGATGTCGCTATTGCGTTTGCGAGCGATGCGCTTAGCTTCATTTGATGAGAAATCCACCTGACCGACCGCAATACGTACCCCTGTTTTATCAACGCATTCCACCACATCGCCCTCATCAAAATCACCTTGCACTTCAATCACCCCGACAGGCAATAAGCTTTTGTTATTTTTAATGATGGCATCCACTGCGCCATCGTCAATCACCAAGCGACCTGCCATACGCAGATGAGCGGCTAACCATTGTTTTTTGGCAATGCGTTTATCATCGTCATTGGTGGTGAGCATCGTACCTAAGGATTCCCCTTTGACCACGCGATTAATCACGTTATCGATGCTGCCGCTGACAATCACGGTGGGACAACCACCCATTGCCGCAAGCCTTGCCGCACGAATTTTGGTCATCATCCCGCCACGACCCAATTTGCCACCATCTCCCGCCACGTCAAACAAATAATCTGCCATTGCCCGCTCAGTCTTAATCAGCTTGGCATCCGGGTTGGTGCGAGGGTTATCGGTGAATACGCCTTGCTGGTCGGTCAATATAATGTATAAATCGGCTTTGACCATGGCTGCCACCATCGCACCTAGACTGTCATTATCACCAAATTTGATTTCATCGACACTGACGGTGTCATTTTCGTTAATGACCGGTAGCACTCGCCACTCAAGTAGCTGATTTAACGTACTGGCGGTATTGAGATAACGATTTCGATTGGCAAGATCGTCATGTGTCAGTAGCAACTGCGCGCTTTGTACACCATACTGAATCAACGCCGACCACCAAGTTTCAATCAAGCCCATCTGCCCAATGGCGGCGCAGGCTTGCAAGGCTTGCAATTTTTTGGGGCGTTCTTCCAAATTCATTCGCACCACCCCTTCTGCCACTGCTCCTGAGGACACTAGCAATACTTGGTAGCCTTCATTATGCAGCTTGGCAATTTGCTTCGCCCATTCATAAATTGCGGTGCGATCCAAGCCTTTACCATTATTGGTCAGTAGCGATGAGCCAATTTTTACCACAATGGTGTTGGACTTAAGGGCTTTTTTAGTTGAGCTAGGTGAGGCGGTGGCAGTCATAAGTTGGCTATTATAATCAGTCAAGTGCAATTTTTTAATCAAATTAAATGCCATAATGGCTTGGCTGAGCATTGTAACAATTTTTACTGGCTTTATAAATGCTAATTCGATGCCGGTATCCGTTAAATATCACATGTTTTTATCATACGCATTTTTATCCCAATTAAGTAGCAACCATTGGAAAAACAAATTGACATTGTCAACTAAAAAATATCGACTTGAGGTTTTCTCAATTTAGATGAGGATAACTTGCTATCAACTTTGCTTTTATATAAATTTGCTCATCTTCATGGGCTACTGGGTTTATCAAATTTATGAAAAGAGCTGTTGTCACCACTTCCTCATCTTGTCTTGAAGCCCTCGGATTGTCGCAAGGCATGGACATTCTGCGCTTACACGTAAACATCAATAACGTTGATTTTATCGATGGTAAAAATATCACCAGTGAGCGTCTGGCAACCATCATGAAAACCAACCTCAAATCGGTAGCAAGGACATTTCCGCCATCCATCCATGAGATGCATCTGTTGTTTAATGATTTGATTGCTCGCGGGGTCACTGAGGTATTTGTTTGCGGTATCTCGTCCAAATTTAGCCAAACCTTACCCATGCTAGAAGAACTCAAAGTACATTATGCCAATCGTCTGCACATCTTTGTGTATGACACCAAAACACTCAATATTGCTGAAGGGGCGCTGGCGTACGAGGCAAAAGTGTTGATTGAGCAAGGTGAGTCGTTTGAAAATGTGGCAAAAAAACTTGATGATTTGCGACGTCGCAGTGAATTTTTATTTACCCTTAGCGACTTGGACTATATTATTCGCAACAAAAAATTGTCCTCCCCTGCTGCATTTGTTGCCAACTTATTTGATATCAAACCGATTATGCAAATTAATCAAATTGGTGAGATTGTCGCGGTGGAAAAAGTGCGTAAGCTTGAAAAAACCCTGATCACCATGGGAAAAACCGTCGAAAAATTTGCCGCAAATCAACCCGCGTTTATCTATTTGACAGATACGGGGCATCATGAAAGCACCGAGTATCTTAAATATTTATTGGCGACCCATTTTGGTTGGCATGATTTACCTGTCATTCGCGTGTCGACTATTTCACTTGCCAATCACGGCTTGATGGGAACAGGCATTGGGGTGTTTTATGGTGAATTACCCCACATTGTCAAAGCATTAAAAAAATGACCTGTCCTTATCTAAATTCAGCTAATAAAAAAGGTTAGCCCGCGCTAACCTTTTTAAAGCTATTTCAATCACCGCTAAGGTGCGTAGACCACTTCTACGCCATCATCGTAGTCGTCGTCATCAAAGTCATCTTCATCCAATGCGCGACCTTCACGCTCAGCTTTACGTTTGGCACGATACGCTTCTTTTTGCTCTTCCGTATTGGCGCGCACTTCCGCTTCCAGTCGTTCAAAACGCAACCGCTGACTTTCAGCAAAGTCAGGATCAGTTTCTTCCATCTCGCGCTCTTGCTCGATTTCGTTCATCAAATGCCAAACCACGGCATCAACCCCTTCCCCTGTGAGCGTGGAGGTACGAAAAACCATCCCTGTCCAACCAAGCTCTGCCACGATATGAGTGCAAAGTTGGTTTAATGCCTCTTCAGGCACTTGGTCGATTTTGTTCAAAATCAAAATCTGTGGCAGTTTTGACAGCTCTGGCGAGAATTTTTCTAACTCATTAAAAATCACTTGGGCGTTTGCCACAGGGTCGCTACCATCAATGGGCTGTACATCGACAAGATGCAATAATCGACGGGTACGAGCGACGTGTTTTAAAAAGCGGATACCCAGTCCAGCCCCTTCAGATGCCCCTTCAATCAGCCCTGGGATATCTGCCATGACAAATGAGCGGTGTTTACCCACATCCACGACACCTAGATTCGGTACCAAAGTGGTAAACGGATAATTGGCAACTTTGGGTTTGGCAGCAGAGACTTGACGAATAAAGGTGGATTTACCCGCGTTTGGCAGACCAATAAGACCCACGTCAGCCACCACTTTTAGCTCGAACTTCAAGACTTTTAATTCGCCTGGAAAACCTGGGGTGGCACGTCGTGGTGCTTGATTGGTGGAGGTTTTAAAATGGGTATTGCCTTGCCCGCCGTCACCGCCTTTGGCAATCCTCGCCGTTTGCCCTTTTTTGGTCAAGTCCGCTAAGACCTCACCTGTTTCGGTATCAACCACGGTGGTACCGATGGGTACGGATAGATAGATATCATCTGCCCCACGACCTGAACAGTTTTTGGCACCACCATTTTCGCCGCGTTTGGCATCATATCGACGCGTAAACCGGTAATCGACGAGGGTGTTGGTGTTGTCGTCGCACACCACGTACACATCCCCGCCTTTGCCGCCATCACCGCCATCGGGACCACCTTTGGGGACGTATTTTTCTCGGCGAAAACTGACGATACCATTGCCGCCATCGCCTGCTTTGACTGTTACGATTGCTTCATCGATAAAACGCATTGAAGACTTTCCTTAAATTCTTGAATAACCAAATATTATAGCATGAATTTTAGCAAGAAAAATTTGAACAATCGATGTTTAAAATTTTATCCAATAAAAAACCGCCCAAAATTGAGCGGTTTTGTCATCGTCCTTAACGCTTAGGAACACTTAGGCATTTTTTGCCATGGTTTCAGCGACACGCAATACTTGGGTGCTATAGCCCATTTCGTTGTCATACCATAGGTACATCACTGCACGGTTGTCTTGCGCAAGCGTAGATTTGGCGTCCCAAATCGCCACTTTTTCGCAACCCACAAAGTCGGTAGAAACGGCTTCATCCGAATCTGAATAAGCAATTTGCGCCTGCCATTGTTCGCTCTGACTGGCTTCTTTGATAAAGGCATTGAGTTCATCGCTTGAATTGACTGGGTTTTTGAAATTCAAATTCAAAATCGCAAGGCTCACGTTTGGCGTTGGTACACGTACCGAGCTGCCTGACAATTTGCCTTTTAATTCTGGAATCGCTTTACTGACCGCTTTGGCAGCGCCTGTGCTTGTCATCACCATATTTAAAGTTGCAGCACGCCCACGACGCTCGGCTTTATGGTGGTTATCAACCAAGTTTTGGTCATTGGTGAATGCATGGATGGTTTCCATGTGACCGTTTTCAATGCCGTATTTATCGTTTAAGAGTTTGAGCGTAGGGGTAATCGCATTGGTGGTACAGCTTGCCGCTGACACGATGGTATCACTGCCGATGGTATCATCATTGACATTATAGACGATGTTTTTGATATCACCCGACGCTGGGGCAGTCAATAGCACTTTTTTGGCACCTTTTGACTGTAAATGCTTGCCAAGACCTGCTTCATCTTTCCATTTACCGGTGTTGTCGATGATTAAGGCATTGTCGATACCATAAGACGTGTAGTCGATTTCGCTTGGGTCAGAAGCATAAATGACTTTGATAAAACGACCGTTGGCGATGATACCGCTGTTTGCTTTATCAACCACCACGGAGCCATCAAACCAGCCATGTACCGAGTCACGCTCAAGCAAGCTTGCACGTTTTTCCAAATCTGCTTCACCGGCTGGACGGACGACGATGGCTTTTAATTGTAAGCCTTTGTCTGAGGCAGGACGGCTCATCAGCAAACGAGCCAAGATACGTCCGATACGACCAAAACCATACAACACGACATCAGTCGCAGGCACTTCGTCACCGCTAGTAAAGCTGTCGGCTTGTTTGCCTGATTTGAGCGCTTGACCCAAGTCCACTGTGGTATGGCTTAGATTTTGGTCGTTTAACGCGGTGGCAAAAGCGAGTGTATCAGCGATGTTAAGGGCGTTTTTGTCATGATGAGCGATGATATCAACAAGGTTTAGCGCAATGCGATTGCCAAAAAACAGCACATCGACGCCTTTATTGGCTAGGGTATTTAGCTCAACTAATAACTGAACCGCTTGGGCTTCTTGATTTTTGCGAGTAGTGAGGTGGTCTTGGTAGAGATTGGCAGACATAGTATGACCTTTTTTTGTGAAGGAAAAATAAAATCTGTGGAAAATGCAGCAAGAAATAAACGCCTAAATTGTAACGGAATTTAGGCGTTTTAGCAATTTTAAAGCAGGGTGTTTCAACTACCTAGATTATCGGCTATTTTGTACGGTTTTTTGCAATTTACTGACATCGTAGCCTTGAGATTTTGCGGTAGCGACCATTGTTTGATAAGTGTCTTCATCCATCGTGGGTGTGCGTGACAAAATCCACAAGTATTTTTGATTTGGCGTACCCACCAACGCATGGCTATAATTGGGGTCTAAAGCAAGCACCCAATAGTCGGCTTTACCCACAGGCAACCAACGCAGTCCTTGCGGCAAGAAAGTAACTTTGAGTTTACTGCCACTGTCGCCATTTTTGGTGGCCTCACCAATGCTTTGCATGGGTTTGCCATCTTTGCCCATACATTGGTTATTGACTTCCACCTTGCCTGTCGCTTGTAGGGTGTAAGTGGCGGTAACATCACTGGCACAGTTCCGCTGAAAAAACATCGGTAAACGGGCGATTTCGTACCATTTGCCCGCATAACGGTTTAAATCGACACTTTGCACCGCCTGAGCTTTGCCAACGCTTGTGGGCTTGGCGGTTGTTTTGGTTGCGGTAGTTTTGGTGGGGGTGGTGGAGCAAGCACTCATCGCAAGCAATGTCCCTGCAATACCTGCCACTGCTAGCGTTTTTTTACTCATCAGTTTCATTGTGTATATCACCTTATTTTACTCAGTCTTACTGCGCATTAAAGTACTCATTTTAGCTCAAAATAAACGCTCAAACGGTGACTATTGGGGCATTTTTTGTCAGCCAGTTGTTACAACGAATGCGCTATTGTCAACCTGTTGGCTAGTTTTTATACCTTGTCGACCAATAACCGAATACCCGCGATTCCCATCGCCCCATGCTCATAGGCGGTGGCTAAATCTGCCTGCCCCACCCCGCCCAGCGCAAACACCGGCACATCACTAAGCTTTGCTAATTCGCCGAACGCTTGCCAGCCCATGCCCCCATTTTGAAAGGTTTCTGGGTGTGTCGGTGTGGCTTTCACCGGGGATAAAAAACAGCCCATGACAGTATGCGAGGTTGCCAAGGTATTTATTCTGCTTAGGCTATGTTGGTCATGGCAACTGGCAAAATAGCGATAATTTTTTGATAAGCTTGAGAAATCAAGCGTCATGAGTTGTTGGTGATTCAAATGCACCATGCCGTTTTTTAACCACGCATCTAATCGCTCAGGTAAGCACTTAAATAAGCACGCTAGTGTTGCATATTGAATAATCGGGGTGATATCCGCCCTTATCCTTAGTAAGCCATCAATCATAGCGGTGGCATTTTCATCGCTGGTTTGCGGGCGAAGATAACAATGGGCATCGTCGGGCAGTTTTTGGCTATAAAAATCAACCCACTTATCCACACCAATGAAGTGATCTAAGGGCTGCGTGATATAAATCGCATTGGGCAATTTTAACCACTCTAAAATGCGGGCATTGGCATCGGGCAGCGCGTACTGATTGGCGACCAAGTCTGACTGATGAACCCATGTGACGGCTTGACCTTCCTTGCCTTTACCTTCTTGCAAACCATCAAACTGCGCTTGACTCACTTCAATTTTAAAAACGTGCAATGCCACAGTTTTATCAACATAATCATGGCGTATCACCCCCATTTTGACTGCGGTATTTTGCACGATATCCAAGCCAATCTCTTCATAGACTTCACGGACTAACCCTTGTGTTGGGGTTTCATTTGGCTCAATTTTTCCGCCCACAAATTCATAACGATTGCCTTGGTGTTGACTGACATGGCGAAATCCCAGTAGATATTGATTGTTAAAATGTATCACCGCGACTGCCACATTAACGACTTTTGACATATTTTTCTCAAACTGTTGATTATTACCCATTATAAAGCATTAAATTTGATGAAAAAGTGAAAAAAGTCACTTGACGACCCATTAAATATAAATGATAATCATTATCAATTAAAAACACTATTCGCCCATCTTACAGAGAAAAGGAGTATCCCATGCTACACTTATTAAATCGCGCTAATCTCACCCAACAAAGTTCCTTGCCTACGCTATATTCCAATCATTTATTTGCGCTGACCAAAGAGATTCGTATTCAGCATGACGGCGAAGAATACCGTCTTCGATTGACCCGTAATAACCGCCTAATACTCACCAAATAGTGACTTACCAAATAATCTCGGTGAAATTGTTAATAAAAAAAGCCAATCTTTCTCAGAGTGGCTTTTTTAGAGGGTTAAGTTGATAGTCTCTGTTGCCAGTCACCGTGCCCAGTGACAGGCAACAATCACCTGAATTAACCCATGCGAATAGCCCCGTCCAAACGAATGACCTCGCCATTGAGATAGCTATTTTCGATGATGTGTACCACCAATTTAGCAAATTCTTCTGGGTTGCCCAAACGTTTGGGAAAAGGCACGGCTTGTTCAAGACTGGTACGGGCAGCTTCTGGCAGGCTTGCCATCATCGGTGTGCCGAACACCCCTGGGGCGATGGTCATGATACGTATTTGATGACGCTGCAGCTCACGCGCGAGTGGTAAAGTTAAGCCCACCACACCTGCTTTGGATGACGAGTAACTGCCCTGCCCGACCTGACCATCGAATGCGGCAATTGAAGCGGTGTTGATAATCACACCTTTATCTTCATTATTGTCTGCAGTATTTTTTGCCATCGCAGCCGCTGCCAGTCGCGCCACATTGAAAGTGCCGATGAGGTTAATTTGGATACCACGGGCGAAGGTGGTTAAATCGGCTGGATTGCCTTCTTTGTCCAGTAATTTTTGCACCACCACGATACCAGCACAGTTGATTGACCCTGATAATTTACCAAATTTGGTCACACCCGCCTCAATCGCGTTTTTGACATCCGCTTCGCTGGTGATGTCACATTTTGCAAAAATCACGTTGTCGCCCAATTCAGCCACTAATTTCTCACCTGATTCTTGGTTCAAATCAGCGATGATAACATTTGCGCCATGCGCCACTAAATAACGGGTTGTCGCTTCACCTAGACCTGACGCACCGCCTGTGACCAAAAATGTATTATTTTGTACTTGCATTGTTTTTCCGTTAACCTGTTATTTTTTGTTGATAAAAAAAGCCTAGCTAACGCTAGATACTCTTTTGCATAGGGATAAAATTTTTGTTAGTGCGCCACGCTCATGCTACGCAGCATAAAACGTTGCACTTTACCACTTGGGGTTTTTGGCAAGGTATCGATAAACTCAACGATACGGGGATACGCATGGGCAGATAACCGTGCATGCACCAAGCTTTGGATGTCTTTGGCTAACTCGTCATTACCTGTGTAGCCGTCTTTGAGCACAACATAGGATTTGATGATGTGGCCGCGTATGTCATCTGGCACGCCAATCGCCGCGGTCTCGGCTACCGACGGGTGTTCCATTACCGTGTTCTCGACATCGGTAGGACCGACGCGATATCCTGCAGTAGTAATAATATCGTCATCACGCCCGACAAACCAAAAAGTGCCATCATCATGCTGCTCGACCATATCGCCTGTCAGATAATAGCCATTTTCAAACGGATTCTTTTCGTTCCACGTATAGCCTTGGAAAAATAAGGATGGCGAATTCGCCACATCAACGGCTAGTTGACCTTGGACGCCTGCGCCTAGTTCATTAAAGTTTTCATCCAGTACCGCCAAGCGATAACCTGGCAATGGCATACCCATTGAACCAATTGGCTGATCATGGGTTAACTTATGATGACAGCAGCACGCCATCCCCAATTCGGTTTGTCCATAATGGTCAAGAATAGATGCACCAAGATGGTCAGTGATCCACGTCACCACTTCAGTATTTAACGTCTCACCCGCTGAGCTAATACGCGTCAATAGCGGTAACTCATCAGCTTTATTGTCAAAAACACCGCTTGATTTCATCATACGAAATGCAGTGGGTGATGAGGCTAAATTAGTGATTTTATGGTTTTTGATAAAATCTAATGTATGCTTGGCATCAAACCCTGACTCATTAAAGTGGGTAGTAGCACCGACTAGCAAAGGTCCTGTAATGGCATAATACAAGCCATAGGCCCAACCTGGGTCAGCCATGTTCCAAAACTGGTCATCATCGCTTAGACCCACTGCATGTACCATGTACAAATAAAATGCGGTTAGCGCTTTAAGTGGTACTGCCACACCTTTTGATTTGCCCACGGTACCTGAAGTAAACATTTGCAAAAAAGGATCTTCCCCTGTTAGCATCACAGGTTCAAAGTCTTCGCTTTGCGCTGCCATTAAGCTATCAAAATGCCAATCGCCATATTGTTTGGCGGCTTGCTCGCTGCCCACCATCACCATGTTTGGTAGTGGGTTTATGTCATTGAATTTTTCACGGTTATGGCTGTCGGTGAAAACCACTTTGGTAGCGGCTTTTTCAAGGCGGTATTCAATCGCTTCGACACCAAATGCGGTAAACAATGGCTGATATACCGCACCAATGCGCCACGCACCCACAATCACTGCTAATAAAGTCGGTGTACGTGACAGCATGGTTGATACCCGATCGCCTTTTTCCACCCCCAAAGAAGTCAGCAGATTTGCCATTTTACCGCTTAGTTTATCGAGCTGTGCGTAAGTGATTTTATGGATATTGCCTTGGGTATCTTCATGCACTAGCGCGACTTTATTTGCCTTATCAGACTGGGCATGACGACCCACACACTCTACATAGGCGTTGATACCATTGATGCGGCAACCTTGCAGGATTTGCTGCTCAAGTTCGTCAATATTGAATTGGTCAATGTAGCTTTGATACAGGTAGCTTTGATAGCGGTAGTTTTGATAATCGTGATGGGTAGATTGCGCGGTTTGGGTGTCAAGATTGTCCATGAAAGGCTCCTAATGTCGTCCATGAGATAGGAATGAGTGCCAGTGTCAACGGTCACCAGCTGGCTTAAAATAACGCTGACTTCAAATAAATCTGGCTTGAAATAAATTTGAGCTGATATAACCAGTTTTTTGACGATGGGCTCGCAACTATCACTGATTTACACTCACGCTGATTTACTTGTATCAAGTCAAGCTAACAAATTCCTTTTGTCAGCTTATGATGCCTAAAATTTTGGACAATTTCAAGTATTATGATATGAATTGTATCGTTTTAAAAATTTTACTGTTAACCAATAAACTTAAAAAAGTGCTCTTTATAGTGGCGCAGTTCACGAATTGAATCACGGATATCATCAAGTGCCAAATGACTTCCTTTTTTCTCAAAGCTTGACAAAATATCGGGGCGCCAGCGATAAGCCAGCTCTTTGACCGTTGACACATCTAAATTGCGGTAATGAAAAAACCGCTCAAGCGTCGGCATTTGCCGTGCCAAAAACCGTCTGTCTTGGCAAATCGAATTGCCACACATCGGTGAGCGTCCTGATTCGACATATTTACTCAAAAATGCAATGGTTTCGCTTTCTGCTTGAGCCATGGTCACGTTACTACGGCGAATACGGTCAATCAGTCCCGATTGCCCATGTTGGCGCGTGTTCCAATCATCCATGCTGTTGAGCACAATGTCAGGCGTATGGATGGCAAACACAGGACCTTCGGCTAGGATATTGAGTTCACTGTCAGTCACTATCGTCGCTATCTCGATGATGGTATCGTTGAGGGTATCTAGACCTGTCATCTCAAGGTCAATCCAAATCAGATGTTTTTTATCAACCGCCATACTATTGCCTTTTCATACTCTTTAACAAATAATCCGCCATCTTAGCAGATTTTACAGGTAAAATATCGGTTTTGTTGGCGATTGCTCATGTAGCGATGTCCAAAAGTATTGCAAAATTTTATAAGGTGTTAGTATGGTAAAAAATCCCCTAGTGGCTGATGTAGTGGATAGCGTATGGCGTTAATCCGTAAACGTAAACTCACTGACCAGCAAACCCGCCGCATCCAAAAACAACAAAAATCCCAGCAAGTGCTGGACGATGCCCAGCTGATGGATGGCATTGTTGTCGCAAACTTCGGCAAGCAGCTCGAAGTCCAAGCCACTAGCCTACCACAAACCCTGCCTGAAAAACCGATTGTCGCCGCTGACGAGCCAGAACCGTTTTGGCAACCCATCACCCTGCACAGTGTTTGGCGTTGTCACACCCGTACCAACTTGCCACTGATTGCCACTGGGGATAAAGTCCGCTTTGTCGCTGACCCAAATACAGGACTTGGACGCATTGAAGCGATTTATGATAGACAAAGTATCATCAACCGCCCCGATCGTTATCACAAGCTCAAGCCCATCGCCGCCAATGTTGATATTTTAGCAGTCGTATTTGCCCCGCTGCCGCTACCGTCTGCCCAGCTGATTGATCGGTATTTGGTGGCTTGCCATCACTCAGACATCACCCCATTGCTGATTTTAAATAAAGCCGATTTGTTGGCAGATGGCAGTCATAGCGAGGTTGTAGAGCTACTGTCAGCCTATCAACAGCTTGGCTATGCCACCTTGGTGACCCAATCCAATGGTGATTTAACTGAGCTAAAAAACACCGTTGCCGGCAAGAACGTGATTTTTGCTGGTCAATCAGGGGTTGGCAAAAGCAGCTTGGTCAACCAGTTATTGCCTGCTGCGGGACAATCAGTCAATGAAATTTCAACCATTTCACAGTTGGGTCAACATACCACCACCACTAGCCGCTTTTTAGCGTTTGACCCGATGGCGCTCAGCAAAGGCGCCATTATTGATACACCCGGTATTCGCGAATATGGGCTTTGGCATTTGACCCCTGATGATATTTTGCAAGGCTTTATCGAGCTTGCGCCGCTTGCACCCTACTGCCGTTTTCGCGATTGCAAACACACCGAGTCCACGCCCAATTGTGCGATGTGGCAGGCAGTGACAGAAGGGCAAGTGCTAGCAAGGCGGGTGGAGAATTTGGTGCTTCTGCAACAAGAAGCGGCCTCGCAGGATTTTTAAGCTTGCGATTTTAGACTAAATAGTAGACTAAATATTAGACTAAATAAAAGTTTCTTAAAATTGACAACTACCGTTATAATACAGTCAATTTTTTATGGGCAATCAAACGATAATTTTGACGACATGCCCCTGTGGAGGATATCTTGGAACGTTGGTTTGAGTTTATGGGTCATCACCCATTTTTATTTGGCACCATGTTTGTGCTAATTGTGCTATTTTTTATGCTTGAGAACAAACGCGGCGGCAAAAAAATCAATCCAAATGCAGTGGGCTTGATGGTCAACAACCAAAATGCTCAGCTGATTGATATCCGCCCACGAAAAGATTTTGAAAAAGGCTATATCAAAGGCAGCCGCAATATCCCGTTTACTGAGCTAAAAGATCACGTTGACGCACTTCGCAGTGCTGACCATCCTATTATCATCGTTTGTCAAATGGGTATGACGGCGGGTACTGCCGTGGCAATGATTGGTAACGACAACGTTTATCGTCTCGATGGTGGTATTACCAATTGGCAAGCCGCAGGTTTACCTTTAGTGGTAGAAAAAACCGTGCCCGGCAAAACCAAATAAGGTTGGCTGACTGTTCACAATTTGAAATTTAAATCGCCAAGCCCCATAACCATCAATAACGCTTTTATCTCATCGGTATCTGATAATAAGCTTTTAACCCATTTTAAAAAATCTAGAAATAAGGAGATTGTTATGGCTATGGTGAAAATTTATACCACACCGACTTGCCCCTACTGTATGCAAGCTAAAATGCTATTAAAAAACAAAGGCCAAGCATTTGAAGAAGTTAATATGTATGATGTGACCGCAGAAGAACGTCAGGCATTGGCGCAAAAAACCAATAACTACCGCACAGTACCGCAAATTTTTATTGGCGATAATTTTATCGGTGGTTATGACCAACTTGCCGGTCTTGAGCGTCAAGGCAAACTTGATGGTTTATTAGCGGATTAATCGTTCGCAGATTAAAAACCTTTACTAGAACTTTACTAGATAAATAACCCCCATTATAAATACAGTTGATAGTTTTCAAACAAAGTTAAAGCTGTCATATTGTTATAATCCACGTAAGAAAAGTTAATTGAGGACACTACCATGGCAGACGAACAAAACTTACCACAACTGGCGCTAGAACGTATCTATGTTAAAGATATGTCATTAGAAGTACCGGGTGCAGAGGTATTTACCCGTGAATGGCAACCAGAGCTTGATATCAACCTATCAAGTGCTGCTGAAAAATTGGATGATGACCATTACCAAGTAATATTAACCGTTAATGTGACTGCCAATAACGGTGGTGAAACCGCGTTCATCGCAGAAGTACACCAAGCGGGCATCTTTATGTTGCAAAATATCCCTGAAGAACAATTGGGCGCAATTTTAGGTGCGTATTGTCCAAACGTATTGTTCCCTTATGCCCGTGAAGTGGTCAGTGACATTGTGACCCGTGGTAGCTTCCCACAATTGTTGCTTGCGCCAGTCAATTTTGACCAAGCCTATCAACAAACGCTTGAGCAAAGTAACTAATTTTTTTAAAGTTAACTATTTTAAAGCTAACTCATTTTTAAGTGTCAAAAATTAAGAGCAGGCTAAGCCCTGCTCTTTTTTTATGTAAATTTAAGGTAAATCGTTAGGACTTGGTGCGTGATTCGGTGAGGCTTTGGCTAAAGGCGTGGGTGCTTTGGTGATAATCCTGAAGCGCTTGATAAAGTTGTGTCGCTCGTTCAAGGTGTGTGATAATCATGGGGTTTTCCAATCCCAACCAATTGGGCTCATATGGATTAAAGCATAAATGATTAAAACGACAAACCGTTTAATCAAATAAACGCTTAATCAAATAAACATAGGTAGCAAATGATGTTAAATCCAGCCGCGATGAGCGAAGTATCCCATCCGTGCCGTGTGGCGTGTGTCACAGGTGGCGCCAAACGAATTGGTCGGGCGCTTGTGCTGGCACTGCACCAAGCCAATTATAATATCATTGTCCATTACCATACCAGTGAATCAGAAGCCATGGAACTTGTTGATTACTGTAATGCCATTCGACCACAGTCAGCAAAAAGCGTGCAAGGGGATTTAGAGGATTTTGAAACGCTGCCACAATTGACTTGGCAAATAATCAACAGCTTTGGTCGATTGGATTGTCTGGTTCATAATGCCTCACGGTTTTACCCGACGCCCTTTGGTCAAATCTCTCAGCAAGACTGGCAAAATTTATTTTTGACCAATGCACAAACCCCGTTATTTATCAGCCAATATTTATACCCTTATCTAAAAAAATCGCAAGGCTGCATTATCAGCATTTTGGACATTCACGCCAATGGCAAGCCATTTGGGGGCTATACAGTCTATAACATGGCAAAAGCCGCGCACCAAATGATGGTGCAGTCGCTAGCAATCGAACTAGCGCCAGATATCCGCGTCAATGGTATCGCGCCGGGTATTAACATTTTACCCATAGAGGGCTCTGAGCAAGCGCTCACCGCCCAAACGATTGACAAAATCTGCCATGCCGTACCGTTAAAAAGAATTGGCACACCGCAAGATATCGCGCAAGTGGCGGTATTTTTGGCAGCTGCCCCATATATCACAGGGCAGATTATTGCAGTGGATGGCGGGCGTGGTTTGACCTTAGCGGGTAATGAAAGCAGGCAATAACAGCAGGCAGCCAGAGCAGGTAAAGTACCCAATTAACCGCAACGCAGCAAACTTTTGAAGTTTTAAATAACGCTTAATGCTGTTTTTTCAGTAATTCCATTAATTCTGCTGGAATGTCATCCTCATTGCTGGAACCATTTTGATTAGCACTATCATTGTTTTGGTCAAAGTCTTGTGAGGTGGGTAGCTCGGTCAAAGCCTCTTGGGGTTGTCTTTCGCCTAGGGTCACATTGACGCTGCTTTGCGCTTTATTACGCATCACTTGTAGATTGACCACACTGTTGGGTGCCTTACGTGCGACCATTTGAATCAGTGTATTGGCATCATCGACAGGTTTATTATCCATTGCGGTGATGATATCGCCTTTTTGCAAGCCCGCTTTGGCGGCAGGACCATCGGGCATCACGTTCATCACTTGAACGCCCTGGGTGTCATCACCTAGCTTGGTTGGGTCTTTCATCGAACTTTGTAATTCAATCCCAAGCCAGCCGCGGCGCACTTTACCATCTTTAATAATGCCATTCATCACAAGCTTGACAATCTCGGTAGGAATCGCAAATCCAATCCCCATTGAGCCGCCCGAGCGTGAAAAAATCGCGGTGTTGATACCAACCAGCTGACCATAAGCATCGACCAGCGCACCCCCTGAGTTACCGGGATTGATAGCG
This sequence comes from Moraxella sp. CTOTU47618, assembly GCF_032017425.1. Taxonomy (NCBI): domain Bacteria; kingdom Pseudomonadati; phylum Pseudomonadota; class Gammaproteobacteria; order Moraxellales; family Moraxellaceae; genus Moraxella; species Moraxella sp. CTOTU47618. The sequence goes on from NZ_DALZPW010000003.1 coordinate 82,147, forward strand.
GCATCGGTTTGGATAAAATCTTCCACCGTGTTGATACCCAGTCCCGTGCGCCCTGTTGCCGAAATAATGCCTTGGGTGACGGTTTGACCGACCCCAAACGGGTTGCCAATTGCCAACACTACATCGCCCACTTGGGTCGACTGTTCACGAAATCCTAAGGGTTTCAGTCCTGTCAAATCAACCTTAATCACCGCCAAATCACTTTCCACATCGTTGCCGATGACTTTTGCCTTTGCCTTGCGACCATCATTGAGCATCACAATAATATTATCGGCTTTGGAAATCACATGCGAGTTGGTGACGATATAGCCATCTTGCGAAATGATAACCCCCGAGCCTAAATTGGTATTATCGCTTTCGCCATTGGGGATACCGTGATATTCAAAATAGCGGCGCATCATCGGGTCATTCATATAGGGATGCTCCTCGATTTTTTGCGTGGTATAGATATTGACGACTGACTGAGCAGCGACTGCGACAGCATTGTGATAAGATGCCACCGCAGCATTTGGATTGTCACCGAGTTTTTTGGTATCGACAGGCTCAGATTTCGGCGGCTGCCAACTGGGCTGACTGGCTACCACTGCTTGATTTTTTTGCCAAGGCAGCTCTGGCTTGGTCATCATCCACAAGCCCGCCAACAGCACTAGTAGTAACAAAATCCAAGGAAGGATTAGAGTAAATTTGTTAGGTTTACGATACGTAGGCGGCAAAACGGGCGGGGTTTCCAAAGGCTTGTCTGAACGGGGGTCTGTCATAGTCAACGTTTCTCAACGATAGGTCAGAAAATAGACGGGTTTGAGCGAAAAATACAGTTTAGTCTAACACTGATTATTTGGTGAGTTGAGCCGATTTTTTATTAGTTTTGTTTCAAAAGATATCTTTGATATTACTGGCCTGACTACTGGCTTTAATGACGGCTGGCTTCGATGAGTGCTGCATTATCATAAAAAACCGCAGTCATTATGGTGACTGCGGTTTTGAAAGCTATCGCTATATTAACGCTGTATTGGCATTTTTTAGACGTCTTTACGGCGCATATGCGGAAACAAAATCACATCACGAATACTCGGTGCATTGGTAAATAACATCACTAAACGGTCAATACCGATGCCCTCGCCTGCAGTCGGTGGTAAGCCATAGGACAATGCTTCGATAAACTCTGCATCATAATGCATCGCTTCATCATCGCCTGCGTCTTTCTCAGCCACTTGTTGTTTAAACCGCTCGGCTTGGTCGATTGGGTCATTGAGCTCGCTAAAGCCGTTGGCAATCTCGCGCCCGCCGATAAACAGTTCAAAACGGTCAGTAATTTCGCTATTGTCATCGTTACGGCGTGCTAGCGGTGAGGTTTCGGCAGGATATTCTGTGATGAAGGTTGGTTGACGCAGTTTGGTTTCTGCGGTTTCTTCAAAAATGATGGTTTGCAGTTTACCAATTCCAAAGATATCTTTAACGTCTTGTTTGAGTACATTTTTGGCATAATCCGCTAGATAATCACGGTCTGCAATTTTGCTCATGTCAAAATTATCCGCGTATTTTTCAATCGCTTTGGTCATTGGCAAGCGTTCAAATGGCGCTTTAAAACTAATTGCTTCACCTTGATAATCAATCTCCGTGGTACCTAAAATATCGTTTGCCAGTTTTTCAAACATATTTTCAGTCAGTTTCATCAAATCTTCATAATCGGCATAGGCTTGATAAAACTCAATCATGGTAAATTCTGGGTTGTGACGCGCCGATACCCCTTCGTTACGAAAATTGCGGTTAATCTCAAACACACGCTCAAAACCACCGACGACTAGACGTTTTAAGTACAGCTCTGGCGCAATGCGTAAAAAAAGCGGCATATCAAGCGCATTGTGATGGGTGACAAATGGACGAGCCACCGCACCGCCTGGAATGACGTGCATCATCGGGGTTTCGACTTCCATGTAACGCTCATTTAGCATATACTCACGAATACCAGCAATGACTTTACTACGGATAATAAAGGCGTTACGGCTGTCTTCATTGGTCATCAGGTCAAGATGACGGCTACGATAGCGAGCCTCCGTATCGCTTAACCCATGGAATTTGTCTGGTAGTGGGCGTAATGATTTGGTCAATAACTGAACTTCAGTGGCATGCACAGATAATTCACCGGTGTTGGTACGAAATACATAACCTGTCACGCCAATAATGTCACCGATATCCCATGTTTTAAAGTCATTATAAATCTCTTCGCCCAAGTCGTTTTTGCTGACGTAGGCTTGGATACGCCCTGTCATGTCGGCAATGGTCACAAAGCTGGCTTTACCCATCACGCGTTTGAGCATGATACGACCGGCGACAGTCACCATGACTTTATCGCTGTTTGCCAATGCTTCTTTGTCTTTATCGGCAAATTGCTGCTGCAAATCTTGGGCATATTCTTTGCGTTTGAATTGGTTTGGGTAAGGATTTTTGCCTGCTTGTTTGATTAAATCAAGTTTGCTGTGACGTTGTTTGATAAGTTCGTTGACGTCTTGGCTGTCTTCCACATGCGCTTCGGTTGCTGCATTTTCAGTTTGGTTTTGCTGTGACATGATGTTTTCCCACAATTTTAGTTACGCTATCAAAAGTTAAAATTTTTATGCCAAATGGTAAAAATAAAGTTTTATCCTATTAATCCAACAGTTACCCGTTATTCTTCCCCGCTCACCGATGCCATCAAATCGGCTTGGTATTCACGCAGTAAGCTATCGAGCAATTCGTCCAAATCGCCTTGCATAATAGCATCGAGTTTATACAGCGTTAAATTGATACGGTGGTCGGTCATACGCCCTTGGGGAAAATTATAAGTGCGAATGCGCTCCGAGCGATCACCACTACCGACCAAATTGCGACGCATATCACTTGACGCATCAATTTGTTTTTGTACTTTTTCTTGCTGAATTTTGGATACCAGCATTTTCATGGCTTTGTCACGGTTGGCGTGTTGGCTACGCTCTTGCTGACACTCGACCACCGTGCCTGTTGGGATATGGGTAATACGCACCGCAGAGTCGGTTTTATTGATATGCTGACCACCTGCCCCACTGGCGCGATAAGTATCGATACGCAAGTCGGCAGGGTTGATGTCCACGGTATCATCAATTTCAACCTCTGGCATCACCGCGACTGTGCACGCCGAAGTATGCACCCGTCCTTGGCTTTCAGTCTCTGGCACACGTTGCACCCGGTGTGCGCCCGACTCAAATTTTAAACGACCGTATACACCCGTGCCCGATACGCGGCTGATGATTTCTTTATAGCCGCCATGCTCACCTTCGTTCTCGGACAATACTTCCACTGTCCAACCTTGGGTTGCCGCATAACGCTCATACATACGAAACAAATCCCCGCTAAAAATCGCCGCTTCATCGCCGCCCGTCCCTGCTCGAATCTCTAAGAAGGCAGGCACTTTATCATTCGGGTCTTTAGGCAGCATCATCACATTGAGCACGTCTTCAAGCTCATTGATGGTGTCTTTGGCGGCTTGGATTTCTTCTTGCGCCATTTCTTTCATGTCGCCATCACCCGTTGCATCCGACAGCATTTCTTCAGCGGTTGCCAAATCTTCTTCCGCTTGGCGGTATTTGCCCCAGACATCGACCAATGCGGATAAATCACTGTGCTCAACCGATAATTCACGGAATTTTTTGTTGTCATTCATGGTTTCTGGCTCAGACAGCATGGCGGTGACTTCTTCGAAACGGTCAGACATTTGGTCAAGGCGAAAACGTAAAGATTCTTTCATAATGATAGCTTAAAAATAATGGCTTAAAAGTTTTGGCTTAATTTAGGGCTTAAAAATAAAAATGGCAAAATAATCGGATATTTTGCCACATTTTGGGGGGATTTGCATGGGTTTCGTGAGAGGCAATAAAAAGCTTAGACTTTTTTGACCAACACACCCCCAATTGAGTAACCTGCGCCAAACGAGCAAATCACACCCAAATCACCCGATTGCATATTTTCTTGGTGTTTATGAAACACAATCATGGGACTGGCTGAGCTGGTATTGGCATATTCTGCTAGCACCATAGGCGCAATCGATTTATCCGCATCTTTGCCCAACACGGTGCGTAAAATCAAATCAATCATGTTGGCATTGGCTTGGTGCAGCCACATTTTTTTGAGCTGTTGTGGCTCAACGTGGTTTTTATGGAGCAGTTCAAGGATTAAATTGGACACGGCAGGGCACACTTCACGAAATACTTTGCGACCTTCTTGCAAGAACAATTTGTCAGTCACAGGTGCGTCGATATCAGGATACATCGGTGTGCCAGCGGCTAAGAATTCACTGCGATCCAAAAAGCCGTATTCATTTTTAATATTGGTCGAAAACTGGGTAAACAAATGACTATCTAAAATTTCATAGCCTTTGGGTGTGGCTGTTTTTTCGTCAATCTCTTCGATAATTGTCGCCGTTGCCACATCCCCAAAGATAAAGTGGCTGTCACGGTTGCGCCAGTTAAGGTGCGCTGAGGTAATTTCGATATTGACCATGGCGACACGTTTGGCGGTGCCAGATTTGATCAGACCGACCGCTTGGGCGATACCAAAGGTTGCTGCGCTACAGGCGACGTTCATATCAAAGCCAAAACCGCCTTGCATGCCAATATATTGTTGGATTTCAATGGCGATGGCAGGATACACGCGTTGGAAGTTTGAACAAGCAACAATAATACCGTCTAAGTCTTTACCTTGTAGACCTGCATTGTCCAGTGCTTGTTTGAGCGCATCTAGACCCATTTCTGCCATGATAGACATCTCTTCGCCAAGCTTGCGATAAGGAATCACAGGCGCCATGATATCTGGGTTTAAAATTCCGTCTTTTTCCATCACATAGCGGGATTTGATACCTGAGGCTTTTTCGATAAATTCAGCCGTCGAGTGCACAAGTGCCGTCTTCTCACCACGGGCGATGGCATCGGCATTTTTGGCATTATAGTTATCAACATATTGGTTAAAAGTAGCGACCAACTCTTCGTTACTGATGCTATAAGGCGGGGTATATAATCCTGTGGCAGTGATACAAATACTCATATTAGGATTCCTTTTCTAAACGTAAAACGGGAGGGTAATCATCTAGCTGTTGTCATCAATAATAATACCGCGATGCATGCCATCGGGGATGGTATTGAACAGATAGATGATTGAAAATAGGGGTGTGGCTTATTATGCCTTGAAAATAGCGATAATGCGATAACTATGTTACAAATTATTTCATAGCCTTAAAAATGCAGAAAACAAAGACGAGGGTTTTTTGCAACCATACACTCCATACTGCTGTTCCCCTGCTACTTTCTCAGTCAATCGGTGCCGCGATAAATTACCACTTGGTTAAACTGCTTGGCTTCATCCATATCGGGCAAGGTGGTTGTGTTATCCAACGTCGTTACCTTGTGGTAGCGCGGGTGAGCAAAGTTTTTGACGCGGCTATCAGCCACCCAAACATCATGCGCGTATTGTAAGAACACATCTAATAACGGCAAGTTGGCTTTGTCATACAGCACATCCGCGACCAACAGCACATCGACTTTATCCATGCCCAATTGCTGTTTTAACTCAAATAAATTATCTAGCAGTTCAACCGTTATCCCATTTAATTGCGCATTAGCTCGGCAACTAGTCAGGCTCACGCTATCAATATCACAGCAAATGACCCGTTTTGCACCCGCCATTTTTGCGGCAATACCGACAATCCCCGACCCTGCGCCAAAATCCATCACCACTTTATTGCGCACCATCTGTGGCTGCTGCAAAATATACTGCGCCAATACTTGCCCGGACGCCCATGCAAACACCCAATATGGACAATTATTCCACAGATTTTCTATCACCGCTGGCGTCAAATCTTCATGACAAAAATCTGGATCAATAAGCCATAAATAAAAAGGTTGATTCGGCTTAGATAATAATGGCACGTATGTCTTGGCAAGATTAGCGCTAGGCAACACTTGCTGCAATGCGGTAATCAGTCGATGAAAAACGGTTGATGCGTCAGAAGCATTTGATAGCATTGAATTTTTATAGGGGGAATTTTTATAAGCGGAAGTTTCAGCATTAGTCACGTAGAGATTTCCAGTCATGGTGAAAAAATGAATACAAAAAAAATGTACAAAAAAAGGAAGCTTTAAACACTTCCTTTTTTAATTTAAACCCATTATTTTGCTGCTGCTTTTTCTGCCGCTTCTACCGTTTGACGGATGAGTGTATTGATGGTCATTGGACCTACGCCACCTGGCACTGGGGTATAGCTTGAGGCAATATCTTCGATACCTGTCAGCTCAATATCACCCACGCCACCGCTGGTACCATCCGCATGGGTGCGCGGATGAAATCCTGCATCGACCACCACGGCGCCCGATTTAATCCAATCTTTTTTGATAAGTTCTGGTTTGCCGACAGCACCCACCACGATATCTGCTTGTTTGACCAATTCTGCCAAATTCTGGGTACGTGAGTGGCAAATGGTCACGGTACAGTTGGCGTTTAATAGCATCATCGCCATCGGTTTACCCAAAATCGCGCTACGACCCACGACCACTGCATGCTTGCCAGCAAGCTCAACACCGTTTTTTTCTAATAAATACATAATGCCTTGCGGGGTGCAAGAACCATACGCAGGCTCGCCCATCGCCATATTGCCAAAGCCCAAACAAGTCACGCCATCCACATCTTTTGCCAGTGAAATGGCATCAAAACAGGCTCGCTCATCAATTTGGCTGGGCACAGGGTGTTGTAGCAAAATCCCATGCACATCTGGATTGTTGTTAAGCTCGGCAATTTTTGCCAATAGTTGCTCGGTGGTGGTGGCTTGTGGCATTGCAACTTTTAAGGAATCCATTCCAACACGTTGACAGGCATTGCCTTTCATTTTGACATAAGTTGCAGAAGCAGGGTCATCACCCACCAAAATCGTTGCCAAAATCGGCGTGCGTCCAGAGTCTTGTTTTAACTTGGCAACCCGCTCGGCAAGTTCAGCTTCCATTTGTTTGGCATACGCTTTGCCATCTAACACTGTCGCAGTCATGGTGGTTCCTCAATCAATAACGAATCGGTCAACAAAAAGTTGGTTAGCAAAAAATTTGCGTTATTTTAACCGATTTTGCGGTGTGATAACATCCATTGAAAATGTTTAACCGCTAATTTAGCGCTCTAATACCCTTCACAATCCTTCATTACATTGCTCAAATGGCTAAAAAAGTCCTTGCACTTTTAAAAATTTTTGCTATCATAGCAAACCTAAATGAAATGGCTGGGTAGCACAGTGGCCATGCATCGGATTGCAAATCCGCGGACGCCGGTTCGATTCCGGCCTCAGCCTCCATTTTCATTTTGCGGTACTATTGTTTTATTATTATGGGTGTTTTGTTATTATGAGTCAGCAATAAACGCGAAAAAATATCGTAAAAAATTGCTTGCAAAGTTAACAAAACTGATTATAATAGCACCCACTTCTGACACAGACACCACACGACGCCAAGCGTCAGTCCTGTGACTACCCTGCCCGGGTGGTGAAATTGGTAGACACAAGGGATTTAAAATCCCTCGCTCTTACGAGCGTGCCGGTTCAAGTCCGGCCCCGGGCACCATTGATTAAGCCTAAACTTTTACGTTTAGGCTTTTTTGTTGCCGGTTATTTTTTAACTTTTACTTTTTGTCTTTCAAATAATGGGTAGCCGCCTAAGTTAACGGCACCACTCTCATCACTTCTTCAAACGTGGTAATACCTTCAGCAATCTTTTTCGCGCCTGCCAGTCTTAACGGCTGCAATCCATCTTGATAGGCTTTTTGCGCGATTTGCGACAAGTCAGCGCCTTCGCTAATCAATTTTTTAAGCGTATTACTGAGCACCATGATTTCATACAATCCCACTCGCCCAAGATACCCGGTATTACGGCAATGTTCACAGCCAACGGCATGATTGATGCTATCTGGGGCTGCGGCTTTCCAAGGACTGACTAACGCCTGCCAAGTCTGCTGCTCAATGTCATTCATGGGTTTATTGGATTTACAATGCGGGCAAAGGGTACGCACCAAACGCTGTGCCATGATGCCCAAGATGGTCGCTGAGGTTAAAAACGGCGCCACGCCCAAATCATGCAGCCTTGTTAACGAACTGGGTGCATCATTGGTATGTAAAGTCGATAACACCAAGTGCCCAGTCAGCGAGGCTTGTACCGCCATTTCTGCGGTTTCGGTATCGCGAATCTCGCCAATCATGATAATATCGGGGTCTTGACGCATCAATGAGCGAATACCATCAGCAAAGGTCAAATCAATATTGTTTTGAATTTGCATTTGGTTAAACGACGGCTCCACCATTTCAATCGGGTCTTCAATGGTACAGACATTGACTTCTTCTGTCGCCAGTTTTTTGAGGGTACTGTACAGCGTCGTGGTTTTACCCGAGCCTGTCGGACCTGTAACCAAAATAATGCCATTGGCTTTCCGGGTCATGTCATCCCATTTTTGTAAATCTCGCCCTGTCAGTCCCAATTGCTCAAAAGAGCGCACCAGTACTTCTGGGTCAAATACCCGCATCACCAACTTTTCGCCAAACGCAGTGGGGAGCGTCGATAACCGCAGCTCGGTTTCTTGACCTTTGGGAGTACGGGTTTTGAGCCGTCCGTCTTGCGGTTTACGTTTTTCAGCGACATTGAGTCTTGCTAAAATTTTTATCCGAGCCACTACCGCGGTCATAATCCCAGTCGGCATTTGATAAACGGTATGCAAAATACCATCGATACGAAATCGCACGTTGCTTTTATCTCGGCGCGGCTCTAAGTGAATATCACTGGCACGCTGGTCAAAAGCGTACTGTAATAACCAATCGACAATTTTGACGATGTGTTGGTCATTGGCATCGGGATTTTCAATATTGGCGGCATTGCCCAGTTGTAATAACGCTTCGACATTGGTGATATCGGCATCCGCGCGTTTTTGCTGATGGTTTGCCCCCGCAATGGCTTTGGTGACTTGATAAAATTCTTGGCGATAGCGGTTGATTTGCTCAGGACTTATTAATACGGTTTTGATTTTTTTGGGCGACACGATATGCGCAATATTGAGCTGCCAATCTTGATAAAATGGTTGGTCAGTGCCAATTTCCACCGTATCTTGGGTGACGGCGACTGGCAAAATGTGCTGCGAGCGCGCATATTCAAATGACATAATTGATGTCACTGAGGGCACATCGGTTTTCAGCGGGTCAATACGTACATAATCAACGCCTGCTTTTTGTGCCAACCAGCGATTGAGCTGGTCAAGACTGAGCGCGATGTGCGTGGTTTTATCGACTAGATGAAAGCCTGCAATCACTTGCAGGGGATGCAAGGTTTTGCGGTTATGGGTCATCACCAAATTATAATCACGTTGGTCAATGACGCCATCTTTTAGCAGTTCATTAAGACACCAACGGGTATCAATTATCATTGAAAAAGCATGGGATAGCATAGGTTTTCCAAAACGATTGCGCCAATAGAATAGCAATTAGGGTCAATCGGGTTAAAGGATTAAAATTATCATAAAAATGAGTGAAATATAAGGCCGACTACTGGTATAGTCCTTTGCCATCAGATCGGTGCAACCGCAAAAAATACAGCCCAGATAAAATCGTCATGATACCCAAAATGATAAAACTGTATGAAAATGCGGTTTGCGTCTGTGCCAGTGAGGCGCGAGCGGGCGTCAGTAAATGTAACAGCATCGCCCCAAAGCCAATCCCAAAACTAATCGCCAACTGTTGGTTGACCGACAATAAACTATTGCCACTGCTGGTTTGACTTGGGCGAAGCCGTGCGATACTGATGGTGTTCATCGTGCTAAATTGTAGCGAATTACACGCCCCCATAAAAGTCAAAAATGGCACACTTAACCAAATCGGCGTGGTTTGATTGAGTTGTGATAGCAGCATGATATTAACCCCAATCAACAAGGTGTTGCCCGCCAATGTTCTACGATAACCAAATCGCTTCACAATACGCGTGACTAGCGGCTTGGTCAACAGTGCGCCCACCGCAATCGGTGCCAACATCCAGCCCGCTTGTGACGGCGAATAGCCCTGCACCACTTGCAGCAGTAGCGGCAGTAGAAAAGGAATCGCACTCATCCCCAAACGGGTCAGCAAATTGCCCACTATACCCACCCGAAAGGTACGCACTTGAAACAAATCCAAGCCAAATAGCGGTTGTTGTCCATTACGCGATTCTGAGTATTTGGCGTGATAATAATAGCCAATAAGCAGCATAAACGCCAATAAAGCAACCATCACGGGAAAAACCGCTGAAGCCAGACTATCGGCATGAATGTTATTGGCAAACTCGAGCGCAAAAGTAAAGCTTGCCATCGCGCCACCAAACAGCAAGAACCCAAGCAAATCCATGCTGGGATTGCGCTGTAGATAGTTGGGCATCAGTTTCCACCCTGCCCACATCCCCAATGCCCCCATGGGAATATTAATCAAAAAAATCCAATGCCAGCTTGCAAGCTCCACCAAATACCCCCCGACCAAAGGCCCAATCACGGGCGCAATCATCGCAGGCATTACCGCATAATTCATCACCGACAGCATACGTTCTCGCGGATAGCTTTTAATCAGGGTTAACTTGCCCACAGGCATCAGCATCGCACCGCCCAATCCTTGCACCACGCGAGAAAAAATTAGGCTATTGAGCGTTGGTGACACCGCACACATCATCGAGCCTGCGGTAAACACGCCAATCGCCACCATAAAGGTGGTCTTAGTGCCATATTTATCAGCAATAAAACCACTAATCGGGGTAAAAATTGCCAAAGTGAGCGCATAGCTAATCACTGTCCACTGCATTGATAACGCAGGCTGATTCAAATCATGCGCCATCGCAGGCAAAGCGGTATTGAGCACCGTTGAGTCTAAAATTTGCATAAACAAGGCGATTGCCACCACGATTGGCAAATATTTGGTTTGCGCGGGGGTCAAGGGCGCTATAGCAAATACGTCATGCTGTGGCTTTTTGTCTTCGGTAATGATGGAATTTGGCATGGTTAACTTTTAACAATTGCTAAAGGGGCTGTAGTGAAGTGCATGTAATCAAGTCGCTATATAAGTGCTTGTAATAAAATCACTAGGGTTAAATGACTATGGCAAATTGGCTATAACCAAGCAAACTTACGTAACAACGTGGTTCACGATAATTGTTAACTTTCTAATGTTTTGACACCAAACCCGCTAGTTTTCACTGCTGTGAGCAATTAGGGCAGTCACATACTGATTTTGTGGTTGGCTGAAGATATTGTCTGTCGTATCATACGCTTGTGTTTCGCCATTTTTCAATACCAGTATCGTTTGACACAATGCCTTAACCACCTGCAAATCATGGCTGATAAAAATATAGCTTAAACCAAATTTTGCTTGAATATCTCGCAATAACTCGACCATTGCCACTTGGGTGCTGCTATCAAGCGCCGATGTGGGCTCATCGAGTAAAAAGATTTTGGGCTTCATCACCAATGCCCGCGCGAGTGCCACCCGCTGACGCTGACCGCCTGAAAGCTCATGCGGATAACGACTGACAAAATCTCGTGGCAATCGCACCGTGTCTAAGGCCGCTAATACGGCTTTTTCACGCTCCGTTTTTGCCATACCTTGAATAGTTAGCCCTTCTTCAATTATCTCAAACACACTAAACCGTGGATTGATACTGGCATACGGGTCTTGAAATACCATTTGAATATCCGAGCGATACGGCAAAAAGGCTTTATTCGACAACGCTAAAACGTCCGTCATGTGAGCATTGGCTGACAGCAAAATCTGACCTTGCACTTTGGCAGCATTCGCCAATAATTTGATCAGTGCCAAAGCCGTGGTGGTTTTGCCAGAACCCGACTCGCCCACTATACCTAAGGATTGACCTTGTGCAAGGGTCAAGTTTAACCCTTTGACCGCCTCAAACCATTGGGTGGTTTGACCCAATATATTGTTTTTTTGGGGGAAAGCGATGGTTAACGCTTTAACTTCTAAAACGCTGGGTAAATTGTCAATAATTGGCAAACTTTGTCCAAAATCTTGATAAATCAATGAGCGAGTGTAACTCTGCTGCGGATTATCAAAAATAGCTTGGGTCGCCCCCTGCTCCATGACCTTGCCTTGCTGCATGACGATAAGATTGTCGCTGTAGCGTTTGACAAGGTTTAAATCATGGCTAATCAAAATCATCGCCATGCCCCGCTCATTTTTTAGCCGATGCAATAACCCCAAAATCTCATGGCGTAAAGTCACATCTAGGGCAGTGGTTGGCTCGTCTGCGATAATAATGTCAGGGTCTTGCGCCAGTGCCATCGCTATCATGATACGCTGTCGTTGTCCACCCGAGAGCTCGTATGGATAGCGCGCAAGTTTGCTTTCAGGGTCGGCAATATTGACTTGGGAAAGCAGCTCTAGGGTACGCTGTCGCCAGTGTTTTTTTGCCACGTTAGCCACACTTAACGATTCGGCGATTTGTTTGCCTACCGTGTGCAAGGGGTTTAAGGCTGTCATCGGTTCTTGAAAAATCATGCCGATGCGTTTGCCACGGATTTGGCGGAAGATATTTTCGTTTTGCTTTCTGCTTTTGGAATAAGTGTTTAGGCTATCGTCTTCAATGGGTAAAATGATTGGTTTGGGGTTTTGCGTATCACTAACATTATCGCTAACATCAGTTAAAGTGGCTTGCCCTGTGATGCTTAGGCTATTTGGCAGCAGTCCGAGTAAAGCGAGGCTTGATATGGATTTTCCCGAGCCAGATTCGCCCACAATGGCAAGCGTTTCGCCTATGTGAAGGGTGTAAGATAGGTTATCGACCAGCGTTTGGGTGGCGGATTTGATGGTTAGGTTTTTGACTTTGAGTAACTCACTCATTTATCATTTCCTTGAATGGTTAAACTTTTATCCGTATGCACGAGCGTCCCCGCCACAAAACCTAAACTCATATTTTTATCCTTTTAACTATTTATTAAAATGTGTATAATATCAAAGAATCATACACAAAGGCGAAATGATATGCGAACCAACATCATAATAGATGACAATCTAATGCAACAGACCCTACAAGCCACAGGCATTAAAACTAAAAAAGAAGCCGTCGAACAAGGGCTAAAGCTACTCTTGCAAAAAAGCCAACAACAAAAAATCCGTGACTTACGGGGCAAACTGCACTGGGAAGGCGACTTAGCCGAGATGCGTAAAACAGGTGTTGAAGCGTGAACTTGCCTATCATCGCTGATACTAGCGTTTGGATAGACTATTTTAACGGTCATTCAACACCTCACACCGATTTTTTGGACACGCAACTTGAGGCAAGTAATGTAGCGATTTTTGATGTGATTTTGATGGAAATCTTGCAAGGTTTTCGCCTTGATACAGACTACAATCAAGCCAAAAATGCCCTTGATAGTTTATTATGTTACGATATTTTAAACCAACAAAATGCGATTAAGTACGCTGATTATTACCGCCAATTACGCAAGCAAGGCATTACCATTCGTAAAGCCAATGATGTGATGATTGCTAGTTTTTGCGTTGAACATCAATTACCCCTGTTATTTTGCGATAGGGATTTTATTCCGTTTACTCAGCATTTTGGGTTGATTGCTGCATTGAATTTTAGTTAATTCAAGACTGCCGTGGGTCAAACGCATCTCGCAGCGCTTCCCCAATAAAAATCAGTAGCGACAACACAATCGTCAAACTAAAAAACCCGGCAAGCGCCAGCCACGGTGAATCCAAATTATCTTTTCCCTGTGAGATTAGCTCCCCCAAAGACGGCGACCCTGCAGGCAAGCCATAGCCCAAATAATCGAGCGTGGTGAGTGCCGTGATATTTGCCGTCAAAATAAACGGCAACTGCGACAGACTCGACGACATCGCATTGGGCAAAATATGGCGAAACATAATCTTGCCATCTGACACCCCCATCGCTTTTGCTGACCGCACATAATCAAAATTTCTCGCTCGCAAAAACTCGGCACGCACCAGACCAACGAGCCCCATCCAACCAAAGAGCAGCATCAGCCCAAACAACACAAACACGCTTGGGCTAAACAGACTGACCAAAATAATAATCATAAACAGCTGTGGTAGACCACCCCACACTTCCATCAGCCGCTGACCCACCAAATCCGTCCAACCGCCAAAATACCCTTGCACCGCCCCTACGGCAATACCAATGATTGACCCTGCCACCGTCAACGCCAACCCAAATAATAGCGAGACACGCAAGCCATACAATACCCTTGCCAGCACATCTCGACCTTGATCATCGGTACCGAGCCAGTTCTCGCTATTTGGCGGCGCAGGAAACGGCACATCACGACTCACACTTGGCGTTTGGTCGGCAAACGGTATGATAGGCTCAATCATATAGCCATGCTGGTTGATTAGGTCTTTAACCACAGGGTCTTGGTAGTTGGTTTCGGTTTCGAACACACCGCCAAAGGTGGTTTCGGGGTAAGACTTGACGATGGGAAAATACCAGTGATTTTGGTAATTAACCAGTATCGGCTTGTCATTGGCGATAAGGTTTGCCCCCATACAGGCAAGGAAAATTAGGCTAAACATGATGAGCGAAAAAAATCCCAATCGATTACGCCGAAAGCGGTGAATGCGCGCTTGCCAAACAGGATGTTTTATCAGCATTAGCGACCCTCAAAATCAATACGGGGATCAATGAGATGATAAGTCACATCACTTATCAACTGTAAAATCAGCCCCATCAAGGTAAAAATAAACAACGTGCCAAAAATCACCGGATAATCGCGTTGCCCAATCGCTTCAAACCCCAGTCGTCCCAAACCATCCAAATTAAAAATCACTTCAATCAAAAAATTGCCGGTAAAAAATATTCCCACAATTGCCGATGGCAAGCCTGCAATAATAATCATCATCGCATTGCGAAATACATGACCGTATAGCACTTTTTTTTCGCTTAACCCTTTACTGCGCGCAGTCAACACATATTGTTTGTTCAATTCTTCCATAAAACTAAACTTGGTCAAATACGCGAGTCCCGCAAACCCGCCAATCGTGCTTGCCGTAATGGGTAATGCCAAATGCCAAAAATAATCTTTGATTTTGCCAAACGTGGACAGCTTATCAAAATTCTCACTCACCAAGCCTTGTAGCGGAAAAATCTGCCAATAACTCCCCCCTGCCAACATCACCAGTAACACCACCGCCAGCACAAATACAGGCACGGCATAACTCACCGCAAGCAGCAATGCGGTGGTTTTATCCATCAGTGAATTATGGCGTTTGGCTTTGGCAATCCCTAGCGGCACAGCGATTAAATAAATCAGTAGCGTACTCCAAAGCCCTAGCGAAATCGACACGGGCATTTTATCCAAAATCAGCTGCGACACGGGTTTGCCTTTAAAAAACGAGGTACCAAAATCGCCCTTGGCATAGCTTGTCAGCATGAGCCAAAATCGCTCGGGCGCGGATTTATCAAAGCCGTATTGTTTTTTGATAGCCTCGACCATGTCTGGCGATAAACCGCGACTGCCTTGATAAGTGGTCGTTGACAGTTGGGTTTGGGTGGCGCCCTGTTTTTGTTCTGCTTCAATTTGGGATATTTTTTGCTCGACAGGACCGCCAGGGGCAGATTGGACAATGGCAAAATTGGTGAGTAGAATTAAAAACAAGGTGGGGATGATTAACAACAGCCGTTTAAGAATATATTTGCCCATAGTTATCCCTCATTATTAGCCTTAATGGTTACCTTTAATTGTTGCCATTAAAAGTTATTTTTTAGTTGACGTAAGGCTTTAAATATCTCAAACGGGCTGTCATCCTCAATGCCTGTCTGCGTTTGTACGGTGTTTATCATTTCATTACTGGGTGCAATCACTGCACGCATAAACGGATTGATGGCTTTTTCATCGGCAAGCGTGGTTGGCAAAGTCGGCTTATTCTGACTGCGTAACTGGTTGTCGTGTTCAATCGCTTTCTGTATGGCAGGATTGTTTGGCTCAATAAACTGAGCAAAGTTAAGATTTGATAAGGTATACTCATGGGCAGGATAAAATAGCGTTTCATCGTCATGTAACTGCGCGAAACGGTCAAAGCTTTCAAACAACGTCTCAATCGTGCCGGTGAAAACGCGTCCACAACCTGCGCGAAATAGCGTATCTCCACAAAAAATATGCAGACGGTTATCAAGCGTCACTAAGTACGCTAAGTGATTTTCGGTATGCCCTGCCACTTGCCACACCTGCACAGGTCTGCCCCAAGCGGTTAATTCGCGCCCTTCAGCGACGGGGGTTAAATGCGTGGCATTGATTAATGGGTGAATATTGACGTGTGCAAAAATCTGTGCATTTGGAAACGCATTTGCCAATGCTGTTACACCGCCGATGTGGTCGCTGTGATGATGGGTCACCCATATTTGGTTAATAGTTAGATTTTCACGGTTTACAAACTCCAAAACAGGCTCAGCATCGCCAGCATCAACAATAATCACTTCTTGTGTTTCATCATTGATAATCGCCCAAATATAGTTGTCAGTGAAGGCTGGGATTGGGTAGATTTTTAGCATTGTTTTATTCCTTATTATTTTCCTAAATACTGCATGACTTGTGCTTGTTTGTCTTTGTTCGCCCACCAATAATCGATGCCGATGGCATTGCTTGGCAGTGGCCCATGCTCATAAAATTTCCAATACGCCACATTGTCAGTATGCTTGCCATAAGTCGGCACGACATAATAGCCCGCGCGTAGCAGACGGTCTAATACTTTGCTGTATAGTACAATATCGTCACGATTTTTCGACACTATGAGTTTGGCGATCACCGCATCAATGGCTTTGTTTTTGATACCCGCTGAGTTTTGGTTGCCTTTTTCGTCTGCGGCTTGTGAACCCCACATATAGGTCTGCTCTGCGCCAGGTGACAAACTTTGGGCAAACATATCGATAATCATGTCGTAGTCGTATCTGCGAGTGCGCTCTAGGTACTGTGGAACATCGGCTTGGCGAAAGCTGGCATCAAACCCTAGCCGCTGCAGGTTACGTAAAAAAGGCAACACAATGCGCGCATTCTTGTCATCGGCGGATAAAAATTCCAGTTTGGCGAGCTGACCATTGGGCTGATATAGCTTCATATTTTGGTATTTGAAACCCGCTTGCAGCAGCAATTCACGCGCTTTTAATAAATTGTCTCGATTAAATCCATCGCCAATTGATTTGGGGGCTTGCCAATCGCTTAAAACAGCCTGTCTTTGAATGGGCTCAAGGTCAGGTAATAGCGGATTGATAACCGCCAGTTCTTGGGGCGTTGGCGTGCCGGTTGCGGCAAGCGCTGACCCATGAAAAAAGCTTTGCAGGCGTTCATACTGCCCATAAAACATGGTTTTATTGAGCCATTCAAAATCATACGCCAGTGTCATCGCTTGGCGCACCCGAATGTCTTGAAAAATCGGTCGGCGCAAATTCATCACAATCGCTTGCATCGGTACGGGGTTGTTATTGGCGATTTGCGCTTTGGTAATCATGCCTGCTTTGACGGCAGGAAAGTTATAACCCGTCGACCATGTCCGCGCTTTGTTTTCGGCACGGAAAAAATATTCGCCTGATTTAAAGCCTTCAAATGCCACTTCGGGGTTTTGATAATATACATACTTAATTTGGTCAAAATTATAACGACCGACATTTACCACCACGCCTGCGTCAGGTTTGGCGCCCCAATAATTGGGGTCACGCACATAGGTAATGGCGCGTCCTGCATCGATTGTGCCGACTTTATATGCGCCACTGCCCATCAGTGGCGTCAGTCCGACTTTATCAAAATAGCCATCAATCGATTTTTTTGACCAAATCGGCATTTGCGCGACGGTCAATTTGATTTCTTGATTGTCTTTGGATTTAAAAATAAATTTGACGGTTTGTCGATCGATCACTTGGGTTTCTTTGACATCGGATAGATAGCTACGCATACTCATCACGCCTTTTGTGAGCAGTGCATCCATACTGGCTTTGACATCTTGCGCCGTCACAGGCGTGCCATCCCAAAAATAGGCTTTGGGGTTGATATGATAGATAACCCAGCTTGGGTCATCTGGGTCATACGTGACTTTATCCGCCAGTAGTGGGTACTGCACAAACGCTTCAGACAGCGAGCCTGTCATCAAACTTTCAAACAAATAATCGGTGCCGGTCACAGGTGTACCGACATCAATCCATTTATTAATGCTGTCAAAGGTGCCGATGGCAGATAGGCTTAACACACCGCCTTTGGGGGCGTTGGGATTGGCATAGGGTAAATGTGAGACATGGGCAAATTGCGCGGTGCTGTTGTGAGCAATAGACGTGCCAGTGATGATGGCAGTATTGGCAGCGGAAGCGGCCACTAACAAACCCAGCACCCAGTATTTTTTGCCGAATGTTTGGCGAGTGATTGGCCTCATCCAGTGGGCTAGTTTTATCGCCCTGTTTGCTTTCACTTGCATCCCCATGACCCCTTCACCTATTTTTCAAAAACCCTTGGTATGGCTAGCTGTTATCCCTCATATGCCCCACACCCGCTAACTATAAAAAAGACTTAACAAGCATTTTAGCTGTTAAGTCTTAATGTAGCACGATTGTTAAATCTTTTTATACGCTAGTTTGTTCAAACTGCTGCATAAATTTGATTAACTTTTCAGCGGTCGCCAAATCAATCGCGTTATAAATACTGGCGCGCATGCCGCCCACTGTACGATGCCCTTTAAGATTCAAAAATCCTGCTTCGTCGGCTTTAGCTAAGAAGGTTTTATCAAGTTGACTGTCTGCCAAGGTGAAAGGTACATTCATAATTGAGCGGTTGTCTTTGTTGACAGGGTTTTGGTAAAAATCGCTTTGGTCGATAAATTCATACAGCTTTTGCGCTTTTAACAAATTTTGTTGATAAATTGCCTCGACACCGCCTTGCTCAAGCAACCATTCAAACACCAAACCTGCCAAATACCAAGAAAAAGTTGCTGGGGTATTGACCATCGAATCATTGTCGGCTTGGTTTTTATAGTCCAAGATACTTGGGCAAACCAAGTTGGCATGACCGATCAAATCATCACGGACAATCACAAGCGTCAAGCCCGCAGGACCGATATTTTTTTGCGCACCTGCATAAATCAGTCCAAATTTTGATACATCTATTGGGCTAGATAGGATGCAAGATGACATATCCGCCACGATGGGTACATTGACCGCTGGCACATCAAACATCGCCAAGCCATTAATGGTCTCATTGGGGCAATAATGGAAATAATCGGCGTTGTCATTAAGTTGCCAGCTATCACGTGGGGGCACAGTGGTATAGTTGCTGTCTTTGGCAGAAGCAACGACATTGATTTTGCCTAGCCCCGCTTGCTCATAGCGTTTGGCTTCGCTGATGGCTTTTTTAGACCAAATGCCAGTGTCTAAATAATCGGCTTCCCCTTTAAGTAAATTCAATGGAATGGCTGAAAACTGCAGGCTTGCGCCACCTTGCAAAAATAGCACTTTATAATTGTCAGGAATGTTCATCAGCTTGCGCAAATCCTGCTCGGCTTTTGAGGCAATGCCCACAAATTCACTGCTACGGTGGCTCATCTCCATCACCGACATGCCTGAGCCATGCCAATTTAACAATTCGGCTTGCGCTTTTTGCAGCACCGCAGTCGGCATAGATGCTGGTCCTGCACAAAAGTTAGCAACACGTTGATCAAAGCTGACACTCATAGCACGTTCCTTTTTATCGTGTGAAATGTTATCGTGTGAAATGAAATAAAAAAATACTTTACCACAATATGGCTAGTCGATGAATCATAAAGATAAGTCATCAATCGGCAGCTCATTGGGTTTAACGGGCTAGCAACTGCCACAGTTGGCGTTTTAGGCGATAATCATCGAGCATATCCAGCAGATAAGGCAGGCGCTGTATCGGTTGTTCATCTAGACAGTCAGGCAATGGCGTTAATGCCCCCACCTTGGGATTGCCTTGATTGATACGGTATAAAAACCCCGAAAACCCTGCGACTGCCATCGGGTAGCTGCTCATTAATTGCACCGTGGCTTTGGGTATATGTTGGCTATCGGTCAGCAAAGGAAAGTTAAAAAAATGCACTGACGCTTTTAACCCACTGATGATTTGTTGCCATAACTGGTATTGGCGGCTGTCCGTCTGCAAAAAATGACTGTCAACCACCAGTGTCCACTCACCCACCACTATCGCCTGCACATCAAAACTGGCAGTGAGCAATTCATCATTGAGCTGTTCATTATTGAACCGTTCATCACTGTACCCGGCATCACTGTACCTATCACTATTTGGCGCAGGGTTACTTTTGAAAAGTGAATCATGGGGTAAAGATGAATGATTGGGTAAAGGTAAATCATGCGGGTGAAAATCTGCCAGACTCGCTGGCGGTAATTCTGCTACGCTATGAACGGCATCATCCGCAATAACAGGATGATTGAAGTCTGGCGTTGTATCAATGGGCGCAAGTTCGCTAGTTAACCCAGTTTGAGCGGGTTGTAACTGCTGTGGCATAGCAGCAAGGGTCTCAACCGCTTGATAGGAAGAAACAACCTCAAAATCTTCTACATTAGCAAACGTTTTGACCGGGCAATCTTGGCGCACCCAACGCGTAACACCCATCTGCGCCAGTATTTCGCTTTGCCAGGCATGGTACTGCTGCTCATCAAGGGTAAGGTCAAGTACAGTCATACCAATGTTAACTCAAGTTGAATGGGGCAACGCATTGTAGCAACCTTATGGCAACCAAATACCCCTAGTAAAAAATTACACAATCGGGGTGAGCGGCACAGTGACATCTGCATTTTGCCCACGATGACGCAGATAATGGTCTAACAGCACAATGGCAAGCATGGCTTCTGCAATCGGCGTAGCACGCACACCGACACAAGGATCATGCCGCCCTTTGGTTAGCATCTCTACTGCATTGCCGTGAATATCAATACTTTGACCCGGGGTGGTGATACTGGCAGTAGGTTTTAGCGCAATACTCACTACAATCGTTTGCCCTGATGAAATTCCCCCTAAAATTCCCCCGGCATGGTTGGCATTAAAGCCGTGCAAGGTTAACTCGTCGCGAGACTCATGCCCAAACTGTCCCGCCACTGCCATACCATCGCCAATTTCAACGCCTTTGACCGCATTGATGCTCATCATCGCATGCGCGATATCCGCATCAAGTCTGTCAAACACAGGTTCACCCAATCCCACAGGCACACCCGATGCCAATATGGTAAGCTTTGCGCCACAACTTGTCCCTTGCTCACGGCATTGGGTAATCAGCTGCTCAAACTTTGGCAAGGCATCTATATCCGCACAAAAAAATGGGTTGCTGTTGACAAATTCCCAATCAATCATATTTTCAGGTATTTGTTTGGCAACCACATCACCAATCTGGGTCACATAACCGCGAACTTCTACCCCTAGCCGTTGTTTCAAATATTTCTTGGCAATCGCGCCCGCTGCCACTCGCATTGCCGTTTCGCGCGCTGATGAGCGACCACCGCCACGATAATCGCGAAACCCATATTTCATGCTATAAGTATAATCGGCATGGTTGGGACGAAAGGTGTCTTTAATATCGCTATAATCTTTGGATTTTTGGTTGGTATTGCGAATCAAAAGCCCGATAGACGTACCTGTCGTTTTACCCTCAAACACGCCAGAGATAATTTCAACTGCATCGTCTTCACGGCGCTGGGTCGCAAATTTTGAGGTACCAGGCTTGCGGCGATCCAGGTCTATTTGCAGATCTGCTTCGGTTAAAGGCAACCCTGGTGGCACACCGTCAACGATTGCCATAAGTCCTGCGCCATGTGATTCGCCACAGGTGGTGACGGTAAAAACTTGCCCGATGGTATTGCCTGCCATTTACGCTCCGCTTGATTTTTCATCAATACTTACAAATCAAATAATAGGTTTGTTGCACCCTGTTGATATATTGTTTTTTTAGCCATTATCCAACTTATTAAATCAACAAGTTAAAGATAGCAACCCCAAACAACCGCTTACTAAGAAGCGCTCACATACTGCTCAAAATATGCCCGATTTTCCATCAATTCATCATAATCCATGGCAAAAATCCCATGCCCGCCATGCGCAAAGGTCAACCAATCAAACTGAATTTCAGGATACGCCTGGCGCAGTGCCCATTCACTATCCCCCACCTCGCATACCAGTAAGCCGTCACGAGTCAGATAATCTGGGGCGCTATATAAAATATGATGCACCAAATCCAAGCCATCTTGTCCCGCTGCCAACGCATGGTCTGGCTCATGCAAGAACTCGGGTGGTAAATCTGCCATCGTTGCCGCATCGACATACGGCGGGTTGGTCACAATCAAATCATATTGATTTTCCGCAGGCACTTTTTCAAATAAGTTTGACTCAATCAAATTGACCTGATGGTTCATGTGGTGATGTTCCACATTGACCGCTGCCACTTCTAGGGCATTTTTATCGATATCACTGGCATCGACCATTGCATCAGGGAAACGGCTTGCCAAGGCAATGGCAATACAGCCTGACCCTGTACACAAGTCCAGCATACGTTCTGGCTGTGCTAACTGCTTATCATACAATCCGTGGTCATGAAATTTTTTGTCATTAGTAGTGCCACTGATTCTTTCAACCAAATCATTCGGCTCAAAATACGGATAAAACTGCTGGCGAATCAGCTCAGCAATCGGCGAGCGCGGAATCAAAACCCGCTCATCCACATAAAATGGCAAATCGCAAAAATAAGATAAATTAATCAAATAACTCAAAGGCTTACGTTCAACGATACGGCGCTGCAACAGTGTCAACACTTCTGATTTTTCGCTATTGGTCAGGCGACAATCTAAAATTTGCTCATCGGCAGACCAATCAAGCGACAAGGTTTGTAGCACAATGGCAGAAGCCTCAGCAAACTCATCTGTGGTACCTTGCGCGACTACCACATCATACTCGCGTAATTTACTGACCCCAAAACGGATAAAATCGCGAATCGTTTTTAGGGTTTGGTGGGCTTCAGCAAACTCTTGTTGCATGGTGTCAAAGATGTCATCTGACTCGGTTTCTTCATCCATATCAAGTGCTTGCAAATCGATTTGCAAGTCATCAAAATTTTGTGAATCTTGATTTTGGTCAAAAGATGGCGTGTGAGAAACATTGGCTGATGCAAATGGCGATGATGACATAGTGGTTAACCTAAAAAATTTTGAATTAAAATTATAATATACTTTGATTTTTTTACAAATTATTTAACAAGCTAAAGTCATTTCACAAGTTAAAGGGTCGCAGATTTGTACAATTCAATTTTTCATCATCGAGCTATTCAATAAACATGGTAAAAATAGCTATTGCGCGCAGGTTTAAACATTTTAAACCCTTTTTTGGGTTAATCTTGCTATAAAAATACCGCTTGGTTAAAAAATTTTACCATTGTCTATCGCGCGATTTGTTAATGTTAGACTTAAAGCATGTAAATTCGCCTATGGGACAATTTATTCATACGACAATTTAACTGTTTAGCTGTGGAAAAATTTAACTATGCAGCAAGGTTTCATGGCGCAAGGTTGTTAAACGCTTTGGCAAACGCTACTTAGATTGCCGTGCTGCCAACAAATGAGCCATTGCCCGAAAAGTTGGTTTTTATAGTATAATTGCTGCCAATTTATGCTTTTATTGTACGTTATTTATATTGTCCCTTATTTTTATTTGTTATTGCCGATTATTGAGTCAATCTATGAAAAAATTTGTACTGTCTACCCTAGCTTGTCTGATTGCCAATCAAGCATTTGCAGCCACCAATACGGTCTCAGAAACCACTACCGCCAAAACGGCACCCGCCACCAAAGCTGTGACCAAAAAAACGACCACGACTAAAACTGCCACCACGAAAGCGGCTAGCGCCTCTACCGCAGCCGCGACTGCTAAAAAAACCACCACCGATAGCAAAACGGCTACAAAATCGCAAAGCAAAACCGCTACTGCTAAAAAACCGCAAATAGCCAAGCCTACAGCTAGCGTCACACAATCTACCACCACGCCGAAAGTCGCCTCGGCTACTGCGGTGACGGCGGTAAAACCAACGGCAACTTCAACCGATATTCCCTTGACGCCAGTCCCAGCTACTACCACGGCATTAGGCATTAAAGATGATGCTACCCAAACAGGTATTGATAATGACTATACCTCGGGTGCAGGTGTTGCAGGCGCGAGCTCTGAAGAAGTCAACAATACCACAACTACTGCGCCAACTTTTGACCCGACGACGGTGGGCAGTAATAAAACAGCAACGACACCTGCCAGTTTTTCTAACCTAAATTTGTCTGACTACGCACAGCTAGTCAATAGCGCCGATTGGAAACCCGGTCAAAATGTTAATTCAGCGACGACCTTAAAACTTCAAGCCTTGTTAGATTGGAATCATGCTTCACCCGGTCCGATCGATGGCGGCTGGGGTATGAATGCCAAAAAAGCGCTCAAAAATTTCCAAGCCATGCACGGACTACCCCAAGATGGCCGTATGAACGCCGAAGTTTGGAAACTGTTAAATGAAAAAATCCCTGCCAATCAGCCTGTGTTGGTCGGTTATACCTTGACGCAAGAAGATATTAAAGGTCCGTATCAGCCAACACCGAGTGGTAGTGAAGCCAAATCTAAAATGAAAGGTCTATACTATCAAGACGTCCAAGAAATGTTGGCTGAACGTTTCCATATGGATATTCGCTATCTTAAAAAGCTTAATAGCGATAAAAAATTCACCGTGGGTGAAACCATCACCGTGTTTAACCCCGGCGCGCCGCTCAATGAGAAAATCACCCGTTTGGTTGCCAAAAAAGCGGACAATATCTTGTACGCTTATAATGGCGATAGATTAATTGCCACTTATCCTACCACGGTCGGTAGTAGTGATACACCGTCTCCTACGGGTACCTTTAGTATTGTCAATCGTGTTAAAAACCCTTGGTACCGCGCCAGTAGCGGTGAAGGCAAAGATAAAAAAGTGTTTATGTTGCCGCCAGGACCCAACGGTCCGGTCGGTGTGGTATGGATGGGACTGAGTAAACCATCATATGGTATCCATGGCTCGCCCGTTCCTGAAGGCATTAGCCGTCAAGCCTCGCATGGCTGTGTCCGCTTAACCAACTGGGATGTGCTTGAAGTGTATGCCAATGTTGATACAGGCACCAAGGTAGATTTACAGTAGCTGTTGAGCCACAGGGGTCAGCACCACAGTTTAGCGTGAGTGCTATACACTTTTAATCTTATTAGCCATAAAAAAACCGCTTAGCTATTGTTAGTTAAGCGGTTTTTTTAGTTCAGCGGTTTTTGCTATGTATTAGTTATCTAGTGAGCTGCTGCATTATCAAAGCGCCATTTATGGTGTGACAGTTAGGGTGTGACGGGAGTTTTATTTACACCCAAACTCTGTAGTTTTTTTACCACAATCCAAGCGATAGGAATCGATAGCACCAGCCCTATAATGGCTGCCGTCACAATGTGTTGCGCCTCATCAAAACCGGTCACCAACGCAATGGTCATTAGAACACCGATAGTCACACCAGAAGCGATTGTAAAAATTGCGCTAAATAATTGCCAGTTCATAACAACTCCTTATCATTGCGTTTACGGATGTATTTGTTAGGTATAGTTATAATCCAATCCCACACTCAAAACAAGGAAAAAAAAGATTAAACAAATGCAC
Organism: Moraxella sp. CTOTU47618; assembly: GCF_032017425.1. Classification (NCBI taxonomy): domain Bacteria; kingdom Pseudomonadati; phylum Pseudomonadota; class Gammaproteobacteria; order Moraxellales; family Moraxellaceae; genus Moraxella; species Moraxella sp. CTOTU47618. The sequence goes on from NZ_DALZPW010000003.1 coordinate 107,855, forward strand.
AACCTAAAACAATTGGTTATCAATTCCACATTTTTAGTAAGGTTTAATTTGAATCAAATGTATTGAGAAATCTAAAAAATAGCTTTTTTTTCCGATTAATGTCACCGAGGTCGAGGAATTTAATTGGCTTTATAAACATTGATGAAAAAAAATTCCACCCAGTTTTTTAAGTTTGATGGCACATTTTTTAGTAACTATGACCCAATAACATGACTTGGATAAAAAATTTGGGTAAAAAAATTTTCTGTAATCTGCTATGTTAGCGGTATTTATCAATTGTTTAACACAGTAAAGGACAGGAGTATTTAACATGCATCAACAATTTTCTTTTTTCGCCGCTATCATGCCATCTAAACGCCTAGCTAATAAACGCCAAGCTAGTAAACGCATAGGAAGTGCCGCTGCAGTGATTGGCTCAGCCATCGCCTTGGGCGGTTGCGCCTCTACCACAGGTAACGGTGTGATGGATGCTAATAACACCATCGGCACTGCCAACAATGTCGGCATGGCGATATTTAAAGCCGCGGTGAATCAACAATGCCAGACTCAATTACAAAATAACCAATACTGGCGCTTGGGCAGTGTATTGATGACTTCCGAGAAGCAAGCAGAGGTAGCGAGCAATGTCTGTAGCTGCGTCAGCGAAAAAGCCCCGCAGTCCGTCACCATTGTCGATTTGACCACAGCAGCGGTTGACCCGACCGCGCGCAATGTCATTGTGGCGCGTGCCGTATCGAATACCTTGCAGCAATGCGTGGGCGAATTTGTTAAGTAAATATTAACTTGCTACTGAGTGTGCGCTACTATATAATAGCGCACCTTGTTTATACCAATATAGTTAGATGATTCTAACTTAGGTGCATTCAATCTCCTTGCTGTTGACACGGGGTCAACGGCTGTTTAATCCGTGAGGAGTCTTTATGAGACATTATGAACTGGTATTATTGGTTCACCCAGACCAAAGCGACCAAGTGGTTGGCATGGTTGAGCGTTATATCAACTTAGTAAAAGAACAAGGTGGTGCTATCCATCGCCTAGAAGATTGGGGTCGTCGTCAATTAGCTTACCCAATCAACAAAGTTCACAAAGCTCACTATGTGCTATTAAACATTGAAGCGGGTCAACAAACGCTTGATGAGCTTGAAGAATTATTCCGTTATAACGATGCTATCATCCGTAGCTTAGTTATCCGTCGTGACGAAGCGATTACTGAAGAATCACCATTAGCAAAAAGTGCTGAAGAAAAACGTGCTCGTAAAGCATCACGCCGTAACGATACAGCTCAAGATGACTATCAATCAAATGATGATGAGTCAGAAGTTGATGCTGAAGACAACAACGACGAATAATTAAGGAGACTAATCATGGCACGTTTTTATCGCCGCCGTAAATTTTGCCGTTTTACTGCTGAAGGCATTACCCATATCGATTATAAAGATATCGAAATCCTAAAACAGTATGTCACTGAAAGTGGCAAAATCGTACCAAGCCGCATTACTGGTACTTCAAACAAATATCAACGCCAATTGGCTGTAGCAATCAAACAAGCGCGTTATCTTGCGTTGGTTCCTTACACTGACAGCCAAAAATAAACCAAGGAGTGATATATGCAAGTTATTTTATTACAACGTATCGCTAACCTAGGTAAACTAGGCGATACTGTTAATGTAAAAGCAGGTTACGGCCGTAACTTCCTTGTACCACAAGGTAAAGCATTACCAGCCACTGCTTTTAACATCGAAAAATTTGAAGCACGCCGTGCAGAACTTGAAAAAGTAGAAGCTGATGAATTAGCCGCTGCTAATGCCCGTGCTGAAGCGCTACAAGACGTCAATGTTATCATCCGTGCAAAATCAGGTGATGAAGGCAAACTATTTGGTTCTATCGGTACTCGCGATATCGCCGATGCCTTAACCAAATCTGGTTTACCTGTTGACCGTTCAGAAGTTAAATTGCCTGAAGGTGCATTACGTCAAATTGGCGAATACAATGTTGATATCCAATTACATCACGATGTAATGACCAACATCCAAGTCACTATCTTGGCAGAAGATTCAGCTGCTTAATTGATAGTTTACTTTAAAAAAGAGATGGCTTTGCTGTCTCTTTTTTTTATTGTTTGCGGCGTAAAAATTCAACAAAAAAGCCTAAAATTCAAGCTGATTTCATTCAAAAAAATTGCCGATTTTTTATATTTTTCTCATTAGAATTTGGATGGTTTTTTCGGTATATTGACTGTTCTATTTCGATGCGTGTATTAGACTCACAATTTGCAAGCGATAACTTTTAGCAAAATTTTGCCCTTTCAAACCATTTAAAATAACTTTATCACAGGTCATCATGGCAGACGATAAAACCAAAGAGAACGATCTTAAGAATACTTCGCTGACGCAGCATCAACCGCACAGTATGGACTTAGAAAAGTCCGTCCTAGCGTCGCTGATGAGCCTTGAAGAGTCGTTTGATCGCATCTCAGATATTATTACCAAATATGATTTTTATGCACAGCGCCATCAATATATTTTTGATGCCATCTCTCATCTTGCCAATGCCAATGAGCCGTATGATGCCACCATGGTGATGGACTGGCTCGATATGCAAAAACTGCTTGAGCCTGCGGGGGGTAGCGATTATCTAGGCGATATCCTATCACAAAGCCCAGCGACGCTGTTTAACTTGACTGCTTATGCACAGCGGGTCAGGGAATTTTCGACTTTACGCCAAATCATCAAAGCCGGCAGTCATATGCTAGAGCTTGCCTTTGACCCAAAAAATCAAAGTGTCAGTGATATTCTAGACACCGTTGAAAGCGAAATTTTTGCCATCAATGAAACCCATAGCCGCCAATCTAAACACAAGGGTCCTACCCAACTGAGCGATGTTATTACCAATGTCGTCAACAATATCCAAGAACTTAAAGACCATCCTGAAGGCATGATTGGGCTTAAGACCCCGTTTGAAGAGCTCAATAACAAAACCCAAGGGCTACAAGCAGGCGATCTCATTATCGTGGCAGCTCGTCCTTCGATGGGTAAAACCACGTTTGCGATGAATTTGGCAGAGAGTATTTTATTTCATACCGATTTACCGGTGGTGGTGTTTTCAATGGAAATGCCTGCCGAGTCAATTGTGATGCGTCTATTGTCCTCTTGGGGGGCTATCAACCAAACCCATTTGCGCTCAGGTCAAATGAATGAAGATGAATGGGGTAAACTTTCCAATGCCATCGCCCATCTGCATGCTAAAAAATTGTATATCGATGACAGTACTGCGCTACCGCCATCTGAGGTTCGTTCGCGCTGTCGCCGTATTGCCAAAGACAATGATGGCAAACTTGGGATGGTAATGGTTGACTATCTACAATTGATGAAAGTCCCAGGCTTAGGCGACAACCGTGTGGGTGAGATTTCGGAGATTTCACGAAGCTTAAAAGCACTTGCCCGTGAGATGAATTGCCCGGTGGTGGCTTTATCACAGCTAAATCGGAGCTTGGAGAATCGCCCCAACAAACGCCCGATTATGTCGGACTTACGGGAGTCGGGTGCCATTGAGCAGGATGCCGATTTGATTATGTTCATTTATCGTGATGAGGTTTATAATGAAAACAGCGATGCTAAAGGCACAGCTGAGATCATTATTGGTAAACAGCGTAATGGGCCCATTGGTACGGTGCGCCTGTCCTTTGAAGGGCAATTTACCCGTTTTGGTAACTTAACTCCTGATTTTTACCAAACCGCTTCCTTTAGCGAACCTGATGAATAAAAATTTTACTGCAACAAGGTCAAGATTGTGCGTCAAACCAGCATCACCATCGATTTAGCAGCGCTTACCCATAACTTACAACGCGTCAAAGATTATGCCCCTACCGCCAAGGTATTAGCCATGGTGAAAGCCAATGCCTACGGGCATGGCGCCGTCAACTGTTTACCCGCCGTAGCACAAGCCGATGCCCTAGGTGTCGCTTGTTTGCAAGAAGCGATAGAACTACAACAGGCGGGCTGGCAAAAATTAATGGTAGTGATTGAAGGCGCGTTTTCATTAGCAGAATGGCAATATTGTATAGCGCATCAAATCGAGTGCGTGGTACACCACCAACGCCAATTAGACTGGGCGTTGCAGCAGCCTGCAAAAACCGGCGCAACCGTCTGGCTAAAACTAAACACTGGCATGAACCGCCTTGGCTTTACATCGGATGAAGTCAGGGAAATTGCCCAGCAATTAACTGAGGCAGGTTACGAGATTGTTTTGACCACCCATTTTGCCAACGCTGATGCCATCGATCATCCCAATAACCAACAACAATTTGAATTATTTGATTCAACCCTACAAATGCTACGTGAGCAAGTCAGCCCAGCGATTAAAGGCTCATTGTGTAATTCAGCGGGGATTGTCAACTGGTCAGACCGCCATTACGATTGGGTGCGCCCAGGCATTATCTTGTATGGGGCAACGCCTGTAAATCATGCCAGTGCCAAACAGCTAAATCTGCAACCCGTCATGCACTTTAATGCCAGTATCATGGCAATTCATACGCTAAAAGCGGGCGATAGCGTGGGTTATGGTAGTCGCTGGACTGCCCAAGCCCCAGCGCGCATCGGTATTGTCAGTGTGGGTTATGCTGATGGTTATCCAAGGGTGATTAGCGATGATGCGTATGTCGTCGTCGCAGGTCAACAGGCGCCTATCATCGGTCGCGTGGCAATGGATATGTTGATGGTTGATTTAACCCATACTACTGAGGTAAACCTTGACTGCCTTGTCCAGCTTTGGGGTAACGCACCGAGCATTGATGAGGTGGGTAGCTGGAATGATACCATTAGCTATGAGCTGTTAAGCGTGGTCACCCGACGTCCAACGTGGATTTATCAGTCGTAACTGTTAATTATTTCACTGAGGTTAAAGTGACACAAATGCGTCAATTTGCTAGACAGTTTGGATAAATCCGCTATACTGATAGTTTACTGTAATGTTTATTGACAAAATTGGGATGTAGGACAGGCAATGAGTACCCGCCATTTTTTGACGTTATTGGATTTTAGCAAAGAAGAATTGATGCAAGTGATTAAACGCGGTAGCGAACTGCGTTTGATGCAGCATGAAGGGGTTATTTATCAGCCTTTTGTCGGTCGTACCTTGGGGATGATTTTCGAAAAATCGAGCACCCGTACCCGTATTTCGTTTGAAACAGGGATGGGACAATTTGGCGGTCATGCCATATTTTTATCACCTCGTGATACCCAGCTAGGTCGTGGCGAACCGATTGAAGATTCGGCACGTGTTATCTCACGCATGGTCGATATTGTCATGATTCGCACCTTTGAACACAGTATTGTTGAAAAATTCGCCCAGTATTCGCAAGTGCCTGTTATCAATGCACTCACTGACGAACAGCATCCTTGTCAGCTACTAGCCGATATCCAAACCTTTATGGAGCACCGTGGCAGCATCGAAGGCAAAACGGTGACTTGGATTGGGGATGGCAACAATATGTGTGCTTCTTTTATCCATGCTGCACATCAATTTGGTTTTGAGCTTCGCGTATCCGCCCCTTATGGGTTTGAACCCAATGCCGACCTCATCAAACAGTATTCGCACTGTGTCGAGCTAGTCGAAGATGTTAATGAGGCAGTCAAAGGCTCGCATTTGGTCGCCACCGATGTATGGGCAAGTATGGGGCAAGAGAGCGAGCAGAATACTCGTGCGCGGCGATTTGCCCAGTACATGGTGACCCGCTCATTACTGGATAAAGCCGATCCAGACGTATTGTTTATGCATTGCCTGCCGGCCCACCGTGGCGAAGAAATCTCCTATGATTTGCTAGAGGATCCGCGTGCTGTGGTATGGGATGAAGCCGAAAATCGTCTGCATGCCCAAAAAGCGCTGATGGAATTTTTGTTAACCGATAAAATCAAACTCGCCTAGTCTATTGAGCCTGGGCGTTATCGTTGCGCCCTGCTCTGCCATTATTATCATCATCATTATCTTAACCGCTCGAATTCTTAACCAATAAAATAAAGCAAACGGAACATAGCCATGTACTTTGTGCTCTCGCCTGCCAAAAATTTGAATGAAAAAAATGATTTACCTTTTGATTTTAGTCAGCATTATACCCAACCTGCTTTGATGGCGCACGCTTGCGAATTGATGAGTGAATTAAAAACATTAGCGCCAACCGATTTGTCGGCGTTGATGAGTATCTCAGCTAAACTTGGGCAATTAAATGCCGTGCGCAACCAAAATTGGCGATGGGATACTACCCAGCCATTTAGTACCGATCATGCTGACATACCTGCTAAAGCGGCGCTGTATTTATTTGATGGTGATGTCTATACAGGTTTGGCAGCGAAGCAAATGACTGAACAACAAGTCCATTATGTCAATGAGCGATTAGGAATATTGTCTGGGTTGTACGGCTTGTTAAAACCGCTTGATTTGATGCTACCTTATCGCCTGGAAATGGGCACAAAACTAAAAAATCCTAGAGGCGATAATTTGTATCAATTTTGGGGCGATACGCTTGCCAATCTCATCAATCAACGCATGGCAGAAAATAAACACAAAGTTTTGGTAAACTTGGCTTCCAACGAATACTTCAAGGCGGTTAATCCCAAAAAAATCAGCGCGGATATTATCACGCCCCGTTTTGAAGACGGCAAAGATGGCGTATATAAGGTGGTAAGTTTCTATGCCAAAAAGGCACGCGGGTTGATGGTGCGTTTTGCCGCTGAAAATCAGCTGACAACCGCGCAACAGTTAAAAGACTTTAACTTGGAAGGCTATCAGTTTGTTGAAAATGCTTCAAGCTCAACTGAGTATGTTTTTAGACGGGATAATGATTAACTGCGCCGCCATTTAACGCAAAATATTCGCCCATAAAATCCACTGACCCTATCTTTTAGCACAGTTTCATTGAATATACAGAATAAACCGATGATTTTGGCTTGTGGTAGCAGATTGTCCAGTAATTCCATCGTCATGGTTGTAATAATTTCTCCTAATTAAAAAACCCCATTAAACTGAAGTTTAATAGGGTTTTAATTTTAGCTAAATGGCTTGAGTGAGCTATAATCTTTCGATTACATCATGCCGCCCATACCACCCATGCCGCCCATACCACCCATGGCAGCAGCGCCAGCGTCGTCTTTTGGCAGGTCAGTAATCATTGCTTCTGTCGTAAGCATCAAGCCTGCCACAGATGCTGCGTTTTCAAGCGCTGAGCGAGTGACTTTGGCTGGGTCTAAGATACCCATTTCAAGCATATCGCCATATTCACCAGTCGCTGCGTTGTAACCGTAGTTACCTTGACCGCCTTTGACTTGGTTTACCACCACAGATGCTTCATCACCTGCGTTGGTCACGATTTGACGAAGTGGGGCTTCCATCGCACGGCGTAAAATGTTGATACCCGCGGCTTGGTCGTCATTGTCACCATTGACATTGTCAAGCGCAGAGATAGCACGAACCAATGCCACACCACCACCTGCTACAACGCCTTCTTCGACGGCAGCACGAGTTGCATGCAAGGCATCATCCACACGGTCTTTTTTCTCTTTCATTTCAGTTTCAGTCGCCGCACCGACTTTGATAACTGCCACACCGCCTGCGAGTTTAGCAATACGCTCTTGTAGCTTTTCTTTGTCATAATCAGAGGTTGATTCTTCCACTTGGCGACGGATAGAGGCAACACGATCATCGATTTCAGTTTTTTGACCGGCACCATCGACAATCACAGTGTTTTCTTTACCAACCGTCACTTTTTTGGCAGTACCTAATACTGATAAATCCGCAGTTTCTAAGCTCATGCCCATTTCTTCTGATACAACCGTACCACCCGTTAAGATAGCGATATCTTGAAGCATTGCTTTACGACGGTCACCAAAACCAGGGGCTTTGACAGCACAAACTTTTAAACCACCACGCATGTTATTCACAACTAAAGTTGCTAAGGCTTCGTTTTCAACATCTTCAGCAATGATCAGTAAGGCTTTACCAGATTTCATTACGTTTTCAAGCAGTGGAATCAACTCACGGATGTTGCTGATTTTTTTGTCCACTAACAAGATTAATGGGTTTTCTAGTTCAGCGGTCAACGTATCTGCTTTATTGGCAAAGTATGGGCTGATGTAGCCACGATCAAATTGCATACCTTCAACGACTTCAAGGGTATCTTCAAAGCCTGAACCTTCTTCAACTGTGATTACGCCTTCTTTACCCACTTTTTCCATCGCTTGAGCGATTAAGTCACCGATAGTTTGGTCAGAGTTAGCTGAGATAGAGCCAACTTGTGCGATGGCTTTAGTGTCATTGGCTGGGGTTGAAAACGCGTGGATTTGTGCAACAACGGCACGCACACCTTTATCGATACCACGTTTTAAGTCCATTGGGTTCATGCCAGCGGCAACTGATTTCATGCCTTCTTGCAAAATCGCTTGGGCTAAAACAGTCGCTGTGGTAGTACCGTCACCTGCAACATCATTGGTTTTGCTTGCAACTTCACGGACCAGCTGTGCACCCATGTTCTCAAATTTGTCATCAAGTTCGATTTCTTTAGCCACTGATACGCCATCTTTAGTGATGGTGGGTGCGCCAAAAGATTTGTCGATAACCACGTTACGACCTTTAGGACCCAATGTTACTTTAACCGCATTTGCGAGTACGTTAACGCCATCAATCATTTTTGCACGGGCATCAATACCAAATTTTACATCTTTAGCCATGTTAAATTCTCCAAATTATAAATTTTTATTTGTATAAGGTAGTCCAAATTGCTACCACGGTTGCTATCAATTACTTTACCAAGTACTTAACCAGTTAGATTAAGACCAGGTAAATTAAGACTAAGTAAATTAGCTTTTGGGTAAAAAACGATTGTTTAAAGTAATGACTGATTAACCTTCAATCACACCCAATACATCACTTTCTTTCATAATCAATAATTCTTCACCATCTACTTTAACCGTTGAGCCGGCATATTGACCGAAGAGTACTTTGTCGCCGACTTTGACATCGAGCGCACGTACATCACCGTTTTCACGGATTTGACCATTACCTACTGCAATGACTTCACCTTGAGACGGTTTTTCTTGGGCGCCGCCTGCTAGCAATAAACCGCCAGCTGTTTTTTGTTCTTCTTCGCTGCGACGCACGACGATACGATCATGTAAAGGACGAATTGCCATAATCTACTCCATAAATTAACTGTTAAATTATTGTTTGAAAGCCGTAGTTAGCTTTGAAAGCTGTGATCAGCTCAGAGGTTAGCTCAAAAGACCCCCTCTATTTTGCCGACCACAAAAAGATGATAACTATCTGTTTACATAAATAATCCTATGCTTATGACATGTTATCAATTCACTGTCTAACAGTGGGGATGTCTGCCAATTTGTTCAAGCAGAAAATTACGAAATTTTGCAATTTGTTGTCAATTTTTTAACTACCTAGCCCAAACACTTCATAAAGACTGTCGTTTATTGCACAATCACAATCTTTTGTTAACTGGCTTGTATTTGCTTGCCATCAATACTACTGTATGCATACCAAATAGATTTAACCTTATCTGATGAACGTTATTTGATGGATGAAACATGAAAAATTCTTTAGTAAAAAAACTGTTAGTAAGTACTTCACTCGTGTCAGCGATGGCTATCACTTCTATAGCGAATGCGGCAGTTGCCCCTTTTAATGCAACCTATAATTTTAATATTGAAGGCAAATATAATGGTACCGCAAGCCGTGTATTGACCCAAACTGGCAATCAGTATTTTTATAATGTTAATGCAAGTGTCGGTAAATTAGCCAGTGCCAAGCAAACCGCCAATTTTGTCAATACCAATGGCGCTATCTTACCGGTGAGCGCATTAACCCAATACAAAATTTTGGGGACGGGTCGAACTACCACATTGAACTTTAATAATGCAAAAAAACAGCTGGTCACCAATTATAAAGGTCAAAACAAAGTCATTGCTTTGCCACAGCCTGCGTATGATGATTTAAGTTTGGAAATTCAAATTCGGGAAGATTTAAAAGCAGGCAAATTCCGTGGTAACTATTACATGGCAGATCGCAATACAGTTGAAGCAGTGCCCTTTAAAAAATCTGCCGTGACTCGCATTACCGTGCCAGCGGGTACTTTTGACGTGGTGCGTATCGATCGCGTGCATGATAATAAAGACCGTCAAACCAGTTTTTGGTTAGCCCCAAAACTTGATTATCTACCTGTTAAAGTCGTTCAAAACAATGATGGTAAAAAAATGGAAATGAATTTGGTTAAAGTAAATTAATACTTTGGCATGTTTTGACATTTTGTTAATAATCCTCAAGTTAATTTGGCTATCGCAACTAAATCCAAAGAAAATCTAGATAAAATTTCTTTAACTGATCCTAATTATAAAAAGGGTTATGAACAGTAGGATGCCGCTGCAAGAATTGCACAAAATTCTGCTCAGCCTCCCAACGTCTCTGTTGATAGTAAAAACTTCACAGGTTTGGTGGGTGTCAAATTTGGCGAAAAAAATAACTGGCAAGTATATGGCGGACCGGTATTGCAAAAATTGGAAGGTGAGGTGCATTTACGCGGTAAAGCCTACAATTCTACCCAAAGCCTATCACGTCGATAGGCTTTTTTTTATATCGATCCATTAATCGCGATGTTTACCATCTACCTCTAATCCCAACATGTCAAGCAAGGCTGCCATGCTTGCAGATACCGTGATATTGGGATTGGTGACCAAACCCAAATAGCGTTGCAACTCAACGGGGGTATCCATGTTAATCGGCTGTAAATCTTGATTGACTAACGTTTGCGGTAACACCGACCAGCCTAGCCCAACCGATACCAACATACGAATCGACTCTAGCGGATTGGTGCTCATCGTAGCATACGGTTTTAAGTTATATTTGGCAAATTCGGCTAAAGTGATTTGACTGGTAAAGGTATTGGCGGCGGGTAAAATCGCTGGATAGTTGGCCAATTGCTCAAGCGTCACGTTCATTTTATGCGCCAGTGGCGATAAAATGCCGGTCACAAAATGCAGCGGATCTGACCATAGCATATGATAATTTAGACGTTTATCATACACAGGGGGTAGCGTTAAAAAAGCCAATGACAAGTCGCCATCAAGGACTGCTTTATGCGCTTGCTCGGAATCGACAAAATGCACTTCAAGCTGTACCGCAGGATAGCTTTGGATAAATTGTTTGAGGACAGCTGGCAGATGATGTAAGCCAATATGATGACTGGTACCAATAATCAGTTTGCCTGATACCGTTTGCTGGCGGTTTTTAAGATTAATTTTTAGATTGTCATAATCATCTAGCCAGCGTTTGGCATGGGGTATCAAGTCATGCGCCGCTTGGGTTGGGATAATACCACGACCCACTGTATCAAAAAGGGTGACATCAAATTCGTCTTCTAAGTTTTTGATACGCTTACTTACTGCAGGCTGTGTAATAAATAATTTATCAGCCGCCTGCGAGATACTACCTGTTTGCATAACCGCTAAAAAAGTATTTAAATTTGTGGTATTCATCTTTCCCCCAACAATAAAATCCTACCATTTGATATAAATAAAAGTTTCATTCTTTAAAAAATACATTAAATAAGATTATAAGACAACGTATGCACAAATACAATTTATTTAATCGTCCAATACATTCCTAAAATTTTTATAAAATATAAAAATCATCAATTAAAATTATCATTTTTCTTTGTTATAATGTCGTTATTGTTTACCCAATTACTACGCCCTTTTATAAAAAAACCATAGGATATGTGTCATGGCAGCGCAAACGCTTTATGATAAACTTTGGCAAGATCACTTAGTCAATCAACGAGACGACGGTTCTAGTCTTATCTATATCGACCGTCATTTATTACACGAAGTCACAAGCCCGCAAGCATTTGAAGGCTTGTCATTGGCAAATCGTGACCCTTGGCGTTTGTCAGCAAACGTCGCCACCCCTGACCATAATGTCCCGACGGTGGCAAGCGAACGTAAAGAAGGGGTGGCAGGCATTAAAGATGATGTCTCTCGCTTGCAAGTAGCCACACTCGATGAAAACTGTGCCAAATTTAACATCACTGAATTTACCATCAATGACGTGCGCCAAGGCATTGTGCATGTGGTAGGCCCAGAACAAGGTTTAGTGTTACCTGGGATGACGGTGGTGTGTGGCGACTCACATACCGCAACCCATGGTGCGTTAGGCTGTCTTGCCCACGGCATCGGTACCAGTGAGGTTGAGCATGTATTGGCAACGCAGTGTCTTGTGCAAACCAAGATGAAAAATATGCTTATCAAAGTCGATGGCAAATTGGGTGAAGGCGTCACCCCCAAAGACGTGGTACTAGCGATTATTGCAAAAATCGGCACCGCGGGCGGGACAGGTTACGCCATTGAATTTGCAGGCGATGTGTTCCGTGACATGAGCATGGAAGGACGTATGACCGTGTGTAATATGGCGATTGAAGCGGGCGCGCGCGTTGGTATGGTGGCCGTTGATGACACCACGATTGAATACGTCAAAGGTCGTCCCTATGCGCCTACCGGTGAAATGTGGGATAAAGCCGTGGCTTACTGGCAAACCCTACATTCAGATGCTGATGCCGTGTTTGATACCGTCATTGAGATGGCAGGCGCGGACATCGCCCCCCAAGTATCATGGGGCACTTCCCCTGAGATGGTGGTGGATATCAGCGCGCACGTCCCTACCCTAGATGCGGCAAAAGATGACGTCCAAAAAGACGCTTGGACACGCGCTTATGAGTATATGGGTTTGACCGCAGGCCAACCGGTCACTGACATCAAAGTCGATCGGGTGTTTATCGGCTCTTGTACCAACTCACGTATTGAAGATATTCGCGCGGCGGCGGCGGTTATCAAAGGTCGCAGAGTCGCAGATAGCGTCAAAGAAGCGATTGTGGTAGCTGGTTCTGGGTTGGTTAAACAACAAGCAGAAAGCGAAGGGCTAGATAAAATCTTTACCGCAGCGGGTTTTGAATGGCGGGAGCCAGGCTGCTCGATGTGCCTCGCCATGAACGCGGATAAATTGCAGCCAAAAGAACATTGCGCCAGTACCTCGAATCGTAACTTTGAAGGTCGTCAAGGCAATGGCGGACGCACCCATTTGGTCAGCCCTGCCATGGCCGCCGCTGCCGCATTAGCCGGTCATTTTGTTGACGTGAGAAATTATTAAGGTAGAACTATGAAAAAATATACCCTTGAGCAGGGCATTGTCTGCCCACTAGATCGCTCAAACGTGGACACTGACCAAATCATTCCAAAACAGTTTTTGAAATCTATCAAACGCACGGGGTTTGGTGCCAATTTATTTGATGAATGGCGTTATTTGGACGAAGGCTATCCTGGTCAAGACAATAGCAAACGCCCCATTAACCCTGATTTTATTTTGAATCAGCCCCGTTATCAAGGTGCTAACATTTTGCTTGCGCGTAAAAACTTTGGTTGTGGTTCAAGCCGTGAGCATGCCCCTTGGGCGCTCGAAGAATACGGTTTTCGCACGGTGATTGCGCCAAGTTTTGCCGATATTTTCTACAACAACTGCTTTAAAAACGGCATGTTGCCAGTGATTTTAAGCGAAGATGCGGTCAGTGAATTGTTTGCCGAATGTTTTGCCCAAGATGGCTACCAATTAACCGTGGATTTAGAAAAACAGCAAGTGATTTCCCCCTCTGGCAAAAGCTATGCGTTTGACGTCGATGAGTTTCGTAAGCACTGTCTGCTCAACGGTTTAGACGATATTGGTCTGACATTACAGCAAGCTGATAGCATCAAAGCGTATGAAGAGAACGCCAAACAATCACGCCCTTGGGTATTTGGCACAGGCGCTGTTTAGGCTGCTGCTTGGTTAAGTAAATGTACACTGTATCTAGCGTTTCATCATTGATGATTTATCAATGAGAGTTTATCCATCATCTATCCCAACCTGCGTATAAGCCGTGTCTAAAGAAGCATTTTTTGACAAAGGCATTTTTTGACAAAGGTTGGGATATTGGTTATGTTAGTCACATTTTAGCGTGCCTATGACTGTGTTTAAATCATGGCATCATCCGCCATGATTATCATCGTCTAACTATGGCAGGCACCCTGTTACTGCAATTTTTTAGTTGCCTTTTTTGATTTGAGGGAATAACGACCATGATGTTTACGAAGCGCTTTTTTCGCCCTGACTGTTTGCCTGTTGTAGGTATAGCCATTGCGATTTGTTCGGCAGTGGCGCTATCTGGCTGTCAATCAATGACAAAGCAGCCAAGCGCACGCGCCAAACCCTCAGTGGTAACAGCGCCGCAACCGATTGCTACAGGCAAAAGCACCCTAAAATGTACGGGTATTTATGCCTGTGAAATCAATCGTATTGGCACGTTCTCAGTTATCAATCAATCGACTCACACCCCGAGCGCTACACTTGGCAACCATAGCCAAGAGACTAGCCCAGTGACCGTCACACCTTTGATGAGTCAGCCGCAGAGCAAGTCTACTATGCCAAATTACTTGGTAAGTTTTCCCAGTGGTCAGTACATGGTTGCCACCCGTTTTTATTTGGATGAGGATTTGACGACGGTTGAAAGTTTTAGTTTTATCCATCGTTTTGAAAGCGGTAAACGCTATGAGCTCAAAGCCTACCGCCAAATTCAAAAGACCGATTATAGTTTACTAGCGCAATCTGCCCCAACGCCCCTGTGTATTGATTTGTATGAAAATGCCAAACTTACCAATCGATGGTGTAAAAAACCCAATCAGCAAGGCGCTTTATCGAATGAATTTATAAAGATTGCTTTATAGATGCGCCTTAAAGCGTGACGCAAAAAAGCGTCATTCAATAATGCCTGATTCGATTATTTTTTAGAAACTAACAAAATTTTAAAAGCTGCGTTGTCAGCAAAAAGTTGTGGATTAACGTGAAGGAAGTAACATGACAAAACAGATCGCCGTATTACAAGGTGATGGTATTGGTCCTGAAATCATTGGACAAGCTGTCAAAGTATTGGACAAATTAATCGAGCAAGGATTAGACGCCCACTATGAGTATGGGCTGTTAGGTGGCTCAGCGTATGATGCGCATGGCTCACCCTATCCAGAAGCTACCCAAACCCTGTGCCGCAAGGCTGATGCGGTATTGCTCGGTGCTGTCGGCGGCCCACAGTATGATAGCCTTGAACGCTCAGTGCGCCCAGAGCGTGGATTACTGGCGATTCGTAAAGACTTAAATCTATTTGCCAATCTTCGCCCAGCCATTCTTTATCCAGAGCTTGCCAATGCCTCAACTTTAAAACCTGAGGTGGTATCTGGCTTAGATATTTTGATTGTCCGTGAGCTCACCGGCGATATTTATTTTGGTGAACCACGCGGTATTCGCACGCTTGAAAACGGTGAGAAAGAAGGCTATAACACCATGAAATACAGCGAATCAGAAATTCGCCGTATTGCCAAAGTCGCTTTTGAAGCGGCACAAAAACGCGGTAAAAAACTCTGCTCAGTTGATAAAGCCAACGTACTTGAGACCACAGAGTTTTGGAAGCAGATTTTCACCGAAGTCGCTGCCGAATACCCAGATGTTGAATTGACTCACATGTATGTCGACAATGCAGCGATGCAGCTGGTCAAAGCCCCAAAACAGTTTGATGTGATTGCCACAGGCAATATTTTTGGCGATATTTTGTCAGATCAAGCCTCAATGCTGACTGGCTCTATTGGTATGCTACCATCCGCGAGCTTAAATGACACAGGTAAAGGGCTATATGAACCATCGCATGGTTCTGCCCCTGATATCGCCGGTCAAAATAAAGCCAATCCATTGGCAACCATTTTGTCATTGGCGATGCTGTTACGTTATAGCCTCAATGATGAAGCCCGTGCCACGCAAGTTGAGCAAGCGGTGCAAAAAGTATTACAGCAAGGGTTACGCACAGGCGATATCTTTGAACAAGGCACCACGCTGGTTTCTTGTTCAGACATGGGTGATGCGGTCATCGCTAACTTATAATCTTTGATTAGCCTAATTTTTATCTTGCGTGAAAGGCAGTGTTAGCTGGTCTAACCTGCCTTTTTCTATGGCATTTTTACCAACATTTTTTTGAAAAATTTGTAAAATCCTGCTTATCTTCAACCGAGTTTTGCTATAGTATGCCATTATCGTTTCTCTAAAACCTCGATGACCTTCCATCCTCCCTTGCTAAATTTTTCTTAAATTTCAATGACTATGTCTTCTTATCATAAAATATTACCTTGCTTTACAAGCCTACTACTTGCTATCAGTTTATCTGCCTGTCAACAGTCACCCAATCAAGCGATGGATGTACCCACAGTTCCGACAGCAAGTACTACAGCTAGTACTGCAGCTAGTACAACCGCAAGTGTCGCTGCCTCTTCGCCTGCCCCAACGCTAAAAGCCAATATCAGTCAACAGTTTATTGGCGCAAGCTTGGTGCAGCAACGACTGAAACAAGCCTTGCCAGAGATTGCCTATACCACTGATAATTTACCAATGGTTGCCCAGCAAGTAAACCAAGTGAGTTGGTCACCCACAGGCACTATTGAATTAAAAGCCATGCCTGCCTCTGCGGTAGTCACGTCACAAGCCGCATCAACCGCATCTGCTTCAGCGACCCAATCTGTGACGGGTTTTCACTCAACTATTGACTATACTGCGCTCAAACAATCGGCTAATGACAATCCGTCATCCGCGGCTAACAAAGACGCATTACCACCAAAACAAGTGTCAATTACCCCTGATGAACTGTTGGTATTTAAGACCCAAGCACTGCTTAACTGGCATGGGCATAGCGTGGGTGCGGTGACAGGGATAATGAATAAAAACACCATCAAAGCGATGCAGATTTTTCAGCAAAAGCACAATCTGCCCGTAACCACCACGATGGATGAAGCTACTTGGTCAGCGTTAACCAGCAACGAGACGTTAAATAAGCAGCCGATTTTTATCAATTACCAGCTAATGCGCGATGATTTGGTTATCACCAAAGCGCCCAGAGACATGCAATACAAATCAGCGCGTGAAGCGGTGGCTGAAAAATTTCATATGAGCCAAAAACTGGTGAGTCGATTAAACCCCACCACGCCACTCAAAGCGGGTAACATTATCACCGTCTACAATCCTTATCAGCCCAATATGACGGAAGTGACTAAGGTTGTGAGCGATAAAAAGAAAAATATCTTGTACGCCTATGCTGCTAGTGGTGAGCTTGTTGCAAGCTACCCGACAACAGTCGGCTCTAATTACACCCCCTCACCCTCTGGCACCTTAAAAGTTAAAAATCGGGTATTAAACCCCACCTATAATACTGATTTTTCTTCCAAAGAAAAGTGGCTACCACCAGGACCCAACAACCCTGTGGGGCGTGCTTGGATTGGGTTATCAAAACGTGGCTATGGCATTCATGGCTCGCCTGAGCCTGAGTTAATCAGCGCACAAAAATCACACGGTTGTGTGCGTTTGACCAATTGGGATGCGCTAAGTCTGTATGGCACGATTGCCGATGGGGCGGATGTGGTCTTTGAATAAGTTTATATTGTATAAGCGTCAAACAAACACCCCAAATTTTGGGGTGTTTGGTTATTACGATTCCTGTCGCCAAACTTGTTTTCGCAAATCCTGCTTGGTCTGCCTGCGTTGTTTTTTGCGGGCGATTTCGACATCATCTTTTTGATGCAATCCGCCTTTTTGCAAAAGCGGATTTAACGCCAAGTAATTACGGGGTTTAACAGCCAAATTGGATTGAGCGATTGACGGATTTTTCTCCAGTTGCTCACCCAATTTGATTAATTGTTTTTGGTTTTTCATGGTTTATCCTTAAAACTTTATTTATCGATATGCAAATTTTTTTATAAAAAAACCAGCGACAGGAGTCACTGGTTTTTTAAAAGGCTTAAGGTAAAAATTAAGCTGGGATACGAAGCACTTGACCTGGATAGATTTTGTTTGGGTCAGAGAGTAATGGTTTGTTGGCTTCAAAGATTTTGTTGTATTGGTTGGTATCGCCATACACTTCTTTTGAAATTTTTGACAGCGTATCGCCTGATTTCACTGTGTACATACGAGATTCTGGCTCTTGCGTCGCAACCGTGATGTTGTCTTCCACTTGTGCAACATACTGTACATTACCTGCCGCTAGAATGGCTTTTTCGCGCTCTGCTTGGTTAGCAGCAGAACCATTAATAGTTACTTTGTCAGTGTTACCGTCATAGTTGACTGATAGATTGTCAATTTTGGCATTTTGTTGGATGCGCTGAATCAATAAGTTCGCGATCTCTTGTGCAGATGGCTCATTAGAGGCTGCAGGCGTTGCGGTTGGTGCTACGTTTGATGCAGGTGTCGATGCTGGCGCAGCGTCTTTGTTACGATGAAAGATTTTATCACCGATGTCTTTTGCAAAGCTAAATAGTCCCATTTGTTTTTCCTTATGTTGTAATATTTTAATGCACAATTTTTAATGTATGGTTCGTTGAAACTCTTAAATGATCGTTTCAACACCTCAAATGACTAGAATGACCTCTAATCACTACAACGATAATCGTGTTAAGTATGGCGTTATTCTAGTTGCCCTCTAGATTAGCAAAAACTTAAATTAATGAGCATAAGTATTTAGTAAAGGAATGTTACTAATTGCAAGTAGTCTTTCATCTATTACGCCAATTTTCTATGCCATTTATTCCTTTAGGGGATAATTGAGAAAAACACAAAAGTGGCTAACATGACCAAATGGATGATGCCATGTAAAAAAGTGGTGCGCCCGGTACTTAAAGTATTGATGGTTATCATCAGCGTAATAACCAGCATTAGCCCTTCTTTGGCAGACAACCCAAACATGACGGGCGTTGCTGTGAACATTGAATAAAGCGCGATAACAGGAATTGTCAACGAAATAGACGCCAAAGCAGAGCCTAGCCCCAAATTTAAACTGTTTTGCAGTTGGTCGTTGTAGGCAGCTTTTAACGCGGCAATAGATTCAGGCAACAGTACCAAAGCAGCAATAATAATCCCTAGCACAATTTTTGGCATACCCATCGCGAGCAGCGCCGCTTCCATCGCAGGCGACAACATCTTAGCAAGACCTACCACCGTCACCAAACTGAAAAACAAAAATCCCACACTCATCGCCATGGTTAGCGCATTATCACTGTGATGCAGGTCTTCTTGCCCATCAGCAATAAAATAATCTCGGTGACGAATGGTTTGGGTAAAGATAAATGCGGCATACAAAATCAAACAGCAAATCGCTACAAACAGCAGCTGAGCGCCTATCATAAAACCGCCTGCGGCAGAGGTGGTAAAATTGGGTAAAATAAATACGATTAATGCAATCGCCAATAACACACTAATTGCCGCTTTACTGCCATGCAAGCTATAACGCTGTACATAATTTTTGATACCACCAATTAACAGGCAAATACCAATAATCCCGTTACAAATCAGCATCACTGCTGCAAATACCGTATCACGGGCAAGCACCGCGGCATCGGTGGGTGTGCTACTACTCATGAGTGCCAAAATAAGTGCCACTTCAATCACAGTGACCGCCAATGCCAAAACCAACGTACCAAAAGGCTCCCCCACTTTGTGAGCAATCACCTCAGCGTGATGTACGGCAGCAAAAACTGACCCCATCAAAAAAATCGCCGTCACGGTATTCATGATGATACCCGAGGGATGCCAAATCAAATGCACCGCAAGCACTAAAGCGGCAATACTTGGCGACAATAACGTCCAAATGGGTAAATTGATATTATATTTTTGGTTCAGCCAAAATGTTTTTGCCATACCACCTCCGCTCTATCTATATTTTCTAATTTATCATATAAATAGATAATATGGTCAAAAATATCAAAAATCAATTAAAAATGAAATTATTTTTCATTACTTTGTAATTTATGCCAGTAAATTATTGGTGCAAGGCACACAAAGCCAATCAGCATACTCACCAAAAAATGCCATTGATAGCCCAAAAAATGCGCCATATAGCCGCTGGCAAAATGCGCTGAGCCGCCCAACACCGTCAACAGACAAACCTGCACGGTAAAATCACTCCCCGCATTGGCAGGGCGTGAATAATGCATAATGGTCGTAAGCATCGCAATCAGCGCCAACGATGCACAAAAATGCTCCAGCGCATTGACAACATATAGCCACAAAAAATCCGTCAGTAACTGATGATAAAACCCATAAGCTACCAAGCCATATAACCCTGTGGTCAGCGCTTGGGCAAAATTAAAATATAGCAGGGACGTAAAGCGAGTGAGTCGTTTCATCAAAATTGTGGCGACCCCTGCCCCAGCGACTGAGGCCGCCGAGCCCAAGATGGTTGCCCAAAAACCAATTTGCTGCAAGTTGAGTCCGACATCGACCATCATCGGTTTGACCATACCGCTTGAAATGCCATCAGCAATTTTATAGGTCAATAACACCCCTAGCCAAGCCAGCATCTCCCGCGATGACCAAAAATACTGATAATGGTGGCTAAGGTAATTTTTTAGTGCCTTAAAACTGCCAGATTTTGCTACCTGTACTTGTTTTTTTGGGGGTTCAACCGAAGTGTGGGTGTGCTCTTTAAAAAACACAATGGGCACGGTATTAAGTGCCACCAAAGCCGCCATAGCAAGAAAACTATTACGCCAGCCCCATTGCTCGAGCAGCATCAGTAAAACACCGCCACCGACAATAAGCCCCAGCCGATAGCCGATGACTTGTACGGCATTGCCTTGGCTTTGGCGATGATGGTGATTGGTGGTCTGAGTCACCGAATCAGGCGCAGGCATATCATGGGTCAGCGGCTCTTTGGGTGCCATAGCCGCTTTAAGCAAACGGGTTGCTAGCCCATCCGTCGCCACATCGTGTGTCGCACCAATGAGACTTAAGGTAAATAACATCCCGTACAACGTCATCACCGAAGGGGTTTGTGCCAAATTATGCGGTTCAAAAAACGCCACCGCAACCAGTATGACAATCGACAACCCTTGCATCGGCAAAATCCAGCTTTTGGCGCTTCCGATTTTTTGTGAATAGTAGCCGTCCACGACAGTAGCCCACAGGAATTTAAGCCCCCAAGGTACCAAAATCAGCCCTGACCAACCAATGGCAACTAATGAGACTTTGTATTCACGTAAAATCGCTGGCAAGGCTTGGGTGATAAATCCTGCGGGCAAGCCTTGAGCCAAATATAAGGTGAGCAGTAAGCCTAAGGTTTTATAGTGGGTCAAATGAGTGTTGGATGGTGGCGCAGACGACTTTGATAACGGCATAGGACTACCACAGGTAGATTATTTTTATAGTCGGGAGAGGGGCGTAAAACCTACACCCTAATATAACAAGATAAACTGCAATGATAGCAAATAACGGATGAAAAATTAGTTAAATACCACCGTTTTATTGCCTGTAACAATCACACGGTTTTGTAGATGCCAACGCACGGCACGGGTCAGCACGCTACGCTCGACATCTTGCCCAATCGCCCGCAATTCTGCCACATGGTGGCGATGGCTGACACGGTGCACGTCTTGCTCAATAATTGGTCCTTGGTCAAGGTCGGCTGTGACATAATGCGCGGTGGCGCCAATCAGTTTGACCCCTTTTTCATACGCTTGGCGGTATGGATCAGCGCCGACAAAGGCTGGCAAGAATGAGTGGTGAATATTGATAATTTTCATGTGCCAAGCGGCGGTAAATTCAGCCGATAAAATCTGCATATAGCGCGCCAGCACCAACAAATCACAGTCTTTTACCAGCGCTTGAATCTCGGCTTCTGCTTCTACTTTGTTGTCTTTGCTCACAGTTACTTGATGAAATGGCACACCAAAATTTTCTACCGCTTGGCGCAAATCATGGTGATTACTGACGACACAGGTAATCTCACAATCTAGTTGCCCTTGTTGCCAGCGCCACAGCAAATCAAGTAGCGCATGGTCATATTTGGACACCAAAATCGCCACTTTTTTACGTTTACTATTATCAAATAGTTTCCATTCCATTTGATAGATGCGAGCGACGGTATGCTCAAAACTGCCTTTCATATTATCGATGATATTGTCTAAATCATTGATAGCCATTTCAAGGCGCATAAAATACTGACCGCCTTCGGGTTCAGTCGAGTATTGGTCAAGGCTGATAATATTGGCGCCATAACGATAAAAAAATTCGGATACAGCTTGCACAATACCTGCGCGGTCTTGGCATTTAATCAATAAAGTTGCAGTAGCTAGTTGGCTCATGAGGTACATCTTGTGTTCAATTTTCAAAAGATGCCATTGTAGCGATTTTTGTGTCGACAAAGAAGTCTAAACCCATCAAAAGCCTTGTTGGATATAAAAATTTTCTTAAGAGTGGCTTACCCCCTGCCTTTTAACCTAACTTTTAACTTATCTTTTAACCTATCTTTTAACCTAAATTACCCAAATCAACTTCGGTCAAGCGCCAGCGCCCTTTTTTCTTTGAGCGTCCACCTGCGCTTTGACCACCGACTACCGCTGCGCCACCGAGCAATTTATTCAGTGTCTGACTATGATAGGCATGACAAATCGCACACGCTAACCCATCTGCCGCATCCGCTTGCGGCTGTATCTCAAGGCTCAACAAGCGCATCACCATAAGCTGAATCTGCTCTTTGTCTGCCGCGCCATAGCCACATACCGCTTGTTTGATTTGCCGTGCGGTATATTCAGCTACTTGCAAATCTTTGGCAACCATGGCGGCAATCGCTGCACCCCGCGCCTGCCCAAGCTTAAGCGCAGTGTCGGGGTTTGATGCCATAAATACTTGCTCGATGGCGGCGGTCATGGGTTCATTGGTGTATCTTTGATAATGCTCAACAATACGGCTAATCCCATCAAATATCCGCTTTAACCGCTCTGGCATGGTTTCCCCTTGGCTGTAAGCATGAATCGTGCCTGCATCCAAATGTTCAAGTTTATCCCCACTCAACCGAATGATGCCATAGCCTGTCAGACGTGAGCCTGGGTCAATACCAATAAAGATACTCATAAAAAATGCTCGTAAAACATGCTCGTAAAAAAAGATACCCACAAAACAACTTTGCTAAAAATGCAGTCGAAGCTAAAAATATAGTCAAATTATAGCATTTATCAAAAATTTAACGAAAAAATTGCTGAATTTCAAAAAACTATTTGATAGTTTTATGCATTACCCCCATCATTATTGCATTGGTTAATGATTCATCATTTGTTCTTTATAGTTTATTCACAATTTAGGAATCGTATTTTCATGGGAAATATAGTTGGGATTGCCATTGTCTGGTTGATTATTGAGATGCTGGTTTGGTATCTAATCGCACAATTTGTCAGTGGCTGGTGGGTGTTTTTGTGGTTTGTGGTGGCTGGCTTTGTGGGTGCCGCCCTCATTAAAAAAGGCATAGCCACCTTAAAACCGATGGCTGGACAAGCGCAAGCCGCCATGCTTAACCCTGCGATGCGCCCCAATGAAAATTCCGTGGTGAAAGCGATTGCTTTTGCAGTGGCAGGTATCTTATTGGTACTGCCCGGTATTTTAAGTGATATTGCGGCACTTGTGGTGTTATTACCTGCGGTACAAAATAAGTTTAAAGCCTTTGCCAAAGACTATGCCACTAAAAACCCAGAAAAATTGATGCAAATGATGGCAAGCAAAATGGGCGGTATGGATCCCTCAAAAATGGGTGGCTTAGGGGGTCTTGGCGGTATGGGTGGACAAAACCCGTTTGGCAGTCAAAATCCATTTGGCGGTATGGGCGGACAAAATCCGTTCGGCAGCTTTGGTAGCAAAAATAACAACAGTGGTAAATTTGGCACGACCATTGACGGACAAGCCAAAACGGTCAACTCGAACGCCAAACGCATCACCCGCTCTGCCAATGATGACTAGACAATGGATAAAAAATTGACTGTTAAACATTGATAAATTTAAGGCATCCCTAGTATGCCTTTTTTTATGCCCTATTTTTGCGAAAAACTGGGTTTACTTTTTGCAAAAATTCATGCAATGTGATTTACTTAAGACAAAATTTGTTATATAAATTCTATAATGATACAATCTGTTTCGTTTTGGAATTTTTAGGTTTGAGCGTGATTTTTATTTTTGATAAATGATATTAACAACATTGGTTAGCGACAAGGAGTGAATGTATGACCAGCAAAGTATATGACAGCGCAGCTAGCGCACTTGAGGGCGTCATCAAAGATGGACAAACGATTGCGGTCGGTGGTTTTGGTCTGTGTGGTATCCCCGAAGCTTTAATTGAAGCCTTGCGAGATAGCGGCGTTAAAGATTTGACCTGTATCAGCAATAACGCTGGTGTCGATGGTTTTGGTTTGGGATTATTACTAGAGACTCGCCAAGTCAAAAAAATGATTGCGTCGTATGTCGGTGAAAACAAAGAATTTGAACGTCAGTTTTTATCGGGTGAATTGGAAGTGGAATTGACCCCACAAGGGACGTTGGCAGAAAAATTGCGTGCAGGCGGTGCGGGCATCCCTGCGTTCTTTACTGCCACTGGCGTAGGTACCCAAATTGCTGAGGGTAAAGAAGAGCGTGAATTTGACGGTCGTCAATATATCCTTGAGCGCTCATTAGTCGCTGACGTAGCACTGGTCAAAGCCCAAAAAGCGGATAAAGCGGGCAACTTGATGTTCAATAAAACGGCGCGAAACTTTAACCCAGATGTCGCCACGGCAGGTAAAGTCACCATTGTCGAAGTTGAGCAATTGGTGGAAACTGGCGAGCTAGACCCCGACCAAATTCATTTGCCGGGTATTTATGTGCATCGCATCGTGGTCAATGCCAACCCAGAAAAACGCATCGAAAAAGTGACGACCAAAGAACAGACAAACTAGGCTATAAGGAGATTACCATGGCATGGACTCGTGAACAAATGGCACAAAGAGCCGCTAAAGAACTACAGGACGGCTTTTATGTCAATCTAGGTATCGGTTTACCGACCTTAGTGGCGAACTATATTCCAGAAGGCGTCAACGTTTGGCTACAATCAGAAAATGGGCTGCTTGGAATTGATGAATTCCCAACACCCGATAAAGTTGACCCAGATCTAATCAATGCAGGTAAACAAACCGTCACCACAGCGACTGGTGCGAGCTTTTTCTCAAGCTCACAATCATTTGCCATGATTCGTGGCGGTAAAGTCAACCTTGCCATCTTAGGGGCGATGGAAGTTTCAGACAATGGCGATCTTGCCAACTGGATGATTCCTGGCAAGATGGTCAAAGGCATGGGCGGCGCGATGGACTTGGTCGCAGGCGTTCAACGCGTCATTGTATTGATGGAACATACCAACAAACATGGTGAGCCAAAAGTATTGGCTGAATGTACGCTACCTCTGACAGGCAAAAAAGTGGTGAATCGTATTATCTCTGATTTAGCCATCATGGATGTGACCGATAACGGTCTAAAACTGGTTGAGCTGGCAGACGGTGTCACGTTTGAAGAATTACAATCAAAAACGCCTGTAACCATTGCACAATAATTGCACTATAACACCTGCAAGATAACGACTGTAAAATAGCGCTGTCACAAGTCAGCGTTAAATTGCCATTAAAAGGACAATGAAAAAAGGCAATAAAAAAGGACAGTGATGCTGTCCTTTTTTATTGTTTTGGCTTTTTTACTTTCGCTTATTTGTCCTCTATAATGACATCACTATCAACATTTATCCAACACCATGATTGCATCTCGCTTCTCTCATCCCAAATTTATCACCGATGAAGACAATCCGCTGATTGATCGTAAATATCCCAATGAGATGACAGCCGATGACGGTGTGGCATTGCCGCAAATTTATCGGTTTGACTTTGCCGAGGTGCCAGATTTTAGCCAAACAGTAATGCAAATCACCCCGGTGATGGATGAGCCCAATGTAATGGATACATCCAAAAATCATGAAGCGGTATTGGAAAATGTCACCCCTGCTACTGATAAATCTGTGCGCGTCGCTCAACAAACGGCGTCATCGGCGGCGCCCACTTCGCTCAACAATCCCCTTACTTCTCAATCGCTAACCCGCAAAATCCCATCAAAAGCACGCTCAAGTCGCCAAGTCATTGCGCAAGCAAGAGCCCAAGCCAAACAGATTGAACAGCAAAAACAACAACAAGAACAGCAACGCCAAGCAAAGGAAGTTGCGCGCTATCAGGCAGAAGTTGAAGCCGCGCTACTCAATCCCACACTGCATGAAGGACTGCTCAATCAGCGCAAATCCATTGCCGAGTCACAGGCAGTGGTCAACAAACATGCGATTTTTGGCGAGCTTGCACAGGATTTGCAGACCATTCAATGGCTTGAGTCAAATCTGACAGAGCAAAACCGAGCAATGTATGAAAAAGCGGTTGCGCTGATTCAAGCAGCGCAATCAAGTGGCAATGCATCGGAAAATAATTTATTAGAAATCAATGCATTAGAAAATAATGTACTCGAAGACAATGTAGCAGCAGAAAATATAGTCGAAAACACTATATCAGCAGACAATTTGGCAACAGCCGTACAATTAATTGATGAATTTGCCGAGAATGGTCTTGCTGATGCATTGCTGCGTCGAGCGCTGTGGCTATTTGAAGGCAATCACTTACTCAAGATTTCTCAAAACTCCCAACAAGCTTTGCTATTGTTGCAACAAGCAGCCTCGCAACAAGACAATCGCGCGGAGAAATTACTCAGTAAACTCTACTATGCAGGACATGGGGTCGAGCAAGATAACGAGATGGGCAAATACTGGCTAGAGCTGGCTGCGGCACATGGTCACCCTGATGCCATACGAATTTCACAAGGTATTGCCACCCTGTCATTACTCAAGCAAACCCAACGCGAGGATACTAGCTATGGCAAAAAAATGGCGCTTGCGACTGCGGCGCTGATTATATTCATGATACTGATATTTGTGGCAGTTAAAGTTTAAAGACTTGGATGAATGCCGTGATTTGGATGTTAAACAAGGTTAAATATCCCAATCACAGTATTTAAAAAAATTTAGCCATCCGTTGGGTCGTCAGATGGCACTAGTACGACCTCGTCATCGCTATCCTGACGCTCATCACCCTTATACTCATCATCATTAGCCTCATCGCTCGCCAAGTTTGGCGTCAGCAGCGGATAATTGTTTAAGATATAACAAAACAATTCAGCCGTTTTTTGGGTGTCATATAAAGCAGAATGCGCTTCATTACCATCAAATTCTAGCCCAGCGAGTTTGCACGCTCTCGCCAGTACCGTTTGACCAAACGCAAGCGCGGATAAGGTGACGGTATCTAACACGGAAAACTGGTGAAATTGGCTTTGATTTTTGCTATTGGTACGCTCAATTAAAGCATTTAAAAAGCCCAAGTCAAAATGCGCATTATGCCCTACCAAAATACATTTGGTACATTGGGTCGATTGACGCACCGTTTTTAAATATTTAAAAATACGGCGAATGGCGGTTTTTTCATCTTCGGCAATGGCTTTTCGCATCGGGCTGTGGGGATTGATACCGGTGAATTGCAGGGCGCGCGCTTCAAGATTTGCCCCTTCAAACGGCTCAATATGGGCGTTCACCGCCTCCCCTGGGTAAAAACGCCCGGTATCATCCATCAAAATTGGAATACAGGCAATCTCAAGCAAGGCATCGGTTTTTGGATTGAAGCCTGCTGTCTCTACATCCACCACCACGGGCAAGTAATTGCGAAAACGGTTGGCAATAGTCATGGGTTCAGTTGTGGCGGTCATACGTTACCTTGCGGAAAAAAACAGAAAAAATAAAGGGTGAACAATCATACGGCTAAATTAAATGGCATCACTTTCCAGTCCAGCGTTTGCCCAGCCATCAGCGGGGTCAAATCTTTACCGTCAAGATAAGGATAATGTTCGGGGACTTGCCAGGCTTCACGCACCAAGGTGACTTTATCACTATTGATAGGTAAGCCATAAAATTTTGCCCCGTGAATACTGGTAAAGCCTTCTAATTTGTCAAGTTTGCCCACGCTGTCAAAGGCTTGCGCATACAAGGGCAGCGCAATCGATGCGCTATAACAGCCTGCACAACCGCAAGCATTTTCCTTGGTATGCGTCGCATGGGGCGCAGAGTCAGTGCCAATAAAAAATTTGGGATTACCACTGGTTGCCACATCAAGTAATACTTTTTGGTGACTTTGGCGTTTTAAAATCGGCAAGCAATAAAAATGTGGTTTAATGCCGCCCACCAGCAGGTGATTACGATTAAACAGTAAATGCTGCGGGGTAATTGTCGCTGCGACATTTTTGCCTTGTGACAACACAAAGTCAGCGGCATCACTGGTGGTAATGTGCTCAAAGACGATTTTTAATTTTGGAAATTTATCAATGAGATTGACCATCACTTCATCAATAAAGCGTTTTTCACGGTCGAAAATATCAATATGATGGTGCGTCACTTCACCATGTACCAACAGCGGCAAACCCAACGCTTCCATCTTGGCAAATACATCGGTGCAATGATTGATATGGCTCACCCCATCCGCAGAATTGGTGGTCGCACCTGCAGGATATAACTTGACTGCTTTTACTACACCTGAAGCAACAGCGGTTTCGATGTCTTCTGCCGTCAGTGACTCGGTTAAATAAAGCGTCATCAATGGCTCAAATTGCTGAGAAATACTGTCATTGGGCACTTGCGCCAAAATACGCTCACGATAAGCGATAGCATCAGCGGCTGTTTTGACGGGTGGCACCAAATTTGGCATACAAATGGCGCGGCGAAAATTGGCAGCAGCATGTGGCACCGTCGTGGCAAGCGCCTGCCCGTCCCGTAAATGAATATGCCAGTCATCAGGGGCAGTAATAGTAAAAGTATTGATAGGTGCAGTCGCTGCGCTCATGATTTCCTCGAACAGTTTTGAGAGTGCCTTAAAAAAACAACGTCAAAAACCGATAATTGAAGCGTTGAAAAACTTGTGCATGATAGCAGTTTTAGGCAAAAAACGACATGAAAATATTCGCAAGCCAAGTACACTGACAAATAATACGTCAGTTTATGTCGTTTTAATAACGGTGTTAATGAGTTTTGGATTTATTGCTAGGTTTGTTATTCGCCTTATTGTTTACCTTATTACCTACCTTGTTATTCGCTTTGTTGTCCGTCGTGTTATTTACCTTTTTATCAGGCTTTTTAGCGGATTTTTTGTCAGTGGCGGTTGTTGACGATGAGGCTTTCTGCGATTTTTGTTTTACAGTTTTATCGTTAGCCGCTGATTTTTTGCTAGCGCTAGCGGTTTTTTCAGCAGGTTGCTTATGGTCTTTGGTCACTAAGTTAGCTTTTTTAACATCTTTTTTAGAGTCATTGCCAAAATCCGGGCTGGTCGTTTTTTTGTGGTCTTTGTTAGGCGGCTTTTTGTGGGATTTTTTCGTATCTCGCGCTTTTTCAGCTTCCACTGAATGCTTATTATCTTGTGATTTGTGATTATCTCGTGGTTTATTATTCTCTTGTAATTCAGAGATAGCTGCTTTTTTGCCATGCTCAGTCATTGTTATCGGATTAGTCATATCCGCTACAGAGGCGACTTTTACTATTGCCACATCGTGATAAACTGGGTGTGCCACTGACATTTTTGCCGATGGTTGGGTGACGGCAGGCCTATCTTTGACGCTCACCAACGCGCCTGCCCCGCTAAAAACGGCGACAGATAATACAGTGGCGGTTGCAATCCAATTTTTTTGTAACTTATCTATCCAACGAGCGGGTTTGCGAACTTGCGGTTTGGCAAAAATATCGCTGGCTGAAAGGGCTGTTCGTGTGTTTGACGTCACCGCTTTGTTTATTTGGCGATTGCCTTTTGAAATCACCTGTTTATTGAAGTGAGCATGAGGGATGGTTATTGCCGCAATGTTGAAAAAATTGGACACTTTATAGATAGTCATTTGCTGAATAATATGCTGTTGATAGACAGGCAAGTCTACAATATTTTGAATTTTTGACCATTTTAATTGCTGTTGTTGTACTGCTTGAAAACTGACAGCGCGCCTAAAACCCACTGCATTCATCAGCCCCGTATCTTGTGGTGACATAAAAAAAACCGGCTGCATCGCAAGCCACTCGGTAATCTGCGCTGAGTCTATGGTGTTTTGTAGTGAACTTATCATATCTGCCAAATTTATCACCGCCAATGCAGTGATAGTCTGCCAAATAGTTAACAGGTTATCTAAGAGTAGATGGGTTTTTTCCAGTAGCACGCCGGCAATCATCGTTTTTTGGGTTTCATCATCAAACAACTGCTCAAAAATCGATGGGCTATTCTTAGACAGTTGTTTTAGGGTTACAAAATTAATGCCGTTTTCAGTGAAATTTTTTGTAACTAAAGTAGTGAAAAATTCGGAGGTAAAACTATTTTTATCTGTTACCTGTGCCAAATTTTGATGGATTAATGACGGATTTTGCTGAATTTTTGCCGATAACTGATAAAGCACGACTTTTAATAGCTCAGGCACGACTTTTTTTAGATAACAAATTGATACGTGTGAGCCATCTGCGACTATCGGTAGCAATGGCGGCAGAGCGTTTGCCCAAAAATGATATAACGATATATGGTCAATGATATTACAAGGCGTTGAAGGATTTTTTGACAGCATATTTTGTCACTTAATTTGCATTTTTTAGCATTGGGGTGGTTAGTGAGCTTTTAGCAATATCGTAGCTGCAGGGCAACTTCTTTATACACCCTCTAAAAAAATAGCGTTAAATTTAGAAATCTTGTTGATACCTTACCATTTCACTTCGATTAAATTCATCAAATTATGATTAGAATTTGTTGTAACTTTTGTGCAAACTTAGTAAAGTAGACAGCATCAAAAATTATATTTTAGCATCAATCACGTAACATTTTCTGCTCATCGAAAAATTGGTAATTTTTTCTGATTCTATTTATTTCTATCGATTTATTTAGCAGCCTTACTTACTTTCTCTAGGATAACTTTATGGCTATCTCTACCAACCTAATCAAGTCCTTTCAACTCTCTGCATTGACGACCGCACTTGCCCTCGCTGGTTGTGGCGGTGGTGGCGGTAATGATACATTGCCGCCGCCTGTAAAAACAGGTACGGTCAGTGTCACTGACCCAATCACCGACCCAGATTCGACCACTACGACCAATCTTGCCAGTGTGAAGAAAGTTCAATTAGTCAGTACCAGTTCTGACTTTTATATGAATATTGGCGATAGTGTAGAGTTAACTGTCTACGCCTTAAACAGTAATAATATCGGTGTTGCTAGTGTACCTGTAAGCGTTCAGATTACAGACCCAAGCTTAACAGGCGTTTATAGTGGAATTGGTCCAAAGTTAGTCACTGATGACACGGGTAAAGCGGTTATCAAACTTGATATTAAGACTTTGACCAATGATCAAAAAAACTATTTAAAACAAAATGGTTTGGTTGTGACTACTACAGTAGGTACAGTTTCAACAAGTAAAACCCTCAAAGGCACCGATGTTAATACCACGACCCCAACGCCTACCGTGACTGTGATTAATTTACTCTTAATTAGCGATAGCCAAAATATCACGTTAGTAAAAGGTACAAAAATTAATGTTACCGCATTAGCAGTGGATAAAGACAATAATATCATTCCGAACACGACCATCGATTTTAATATTGGAAATTCAGTTCTTAGTGGTATTTTTGCTAATGGTAATTTAAGTGTGTTAACCAATGACAGAGGTGAAGCAAATTTAGAGTTAGAGCTCAAATCCTTGTCAGATGAACAAAAAAGTTATCTATTAAATACTGGATTAACCATTAACTCAACTGCGAGAACAGGTAGTGTTGCATCTAATACTATTAATTTAAAGGGAGTCGAGCAAGGTAGTACAACGACTAAGCTAGATGTGCAAAAGGTCAATCTAACGACACCAAAACCCAATTTTGATGTACAAGTTGGTGAAAAATTCACAGTTACTGCTTCAGTGTTAAATAGTTCAAATACTGGTCTAGGTGGTGTACCTGTCCAATTTAAACTTGATGATCCAAGTGCGACAGGTGTTTATGCGGTCTCCGATACCTCTAACGTCGTAACAAATGCCAGTGGCGAGGCGACTATCGAGCTTGAAGTAAAATCTGAAGCTGCTAAAGCCAAACTATTGTCACAGGGCATTAATATCACAGCCACTGCAAAAAATACAACCGGCACTACCCCAGTACCTGTCACTGGTAGCATAAAACTATATGGCGTAGACCCAACCGTCGACAGTAATATCGCCAAAGTCGCCCGAGTTGGTCTATCAACGACGGCTGCCAATAATACCTTTGATTTAACAGTCGGCAATACCTTTACCGTGACTGCCAATGTGGTAGATTCGGGACAAGGCGCGTTAGCAAACGTACCAGTGACATTTACCTTGCCTGGACTAGATCAAACGGGTATTGCTAACCTGTCAGGCTCAACCGTCAAGACAGATAGTGAAGGTAAAGCAACCATCAATTTATCAATTAGTTCACTTAATGCTACGCAGCGTGATTACTTATTAAAAAATGGTTTGCAAATTAATGCTTCTGTACCTAATGGCACACCAGTCAGTCCACTAAAACTTAACGCAAAACAAGTTTCTAGCGAAACTGATATTAACTCAATTTCAGTAATAGCGGATAGTGATAATATCTTGATGGCTGCAGGCAGTACTGTCAAAGTCACAGCCATGGCATTAGACAAAAATTTTGGTGGCTTGGCGAATCAAACTCTAACGGTTACAATTCCAGACCCATCAACTACGGGCGTGTACAATATTACAGGCTCAACGATTACCACTGATTCAAAAGGTGAAGCCACACTCACCTTACAAGTAAAATCAACGTTGACTACAGCCCAAAAACAAGCATTGGCAAACGGTCTTATCGTGAATGTCACATCGGCTAATGGCAAAACTGGTCAGATTCAACTTACTGCTAAAGCTGTCAATGACGTAGTCGCTAATAGCGTTACCTTGACCTCAAATGTTAACAATATCCCATTAACTGTCGGCTCACAATTCACGGTAACAGCTACCGTAAACGACGCGCAAAACGGCGTCATTGCCAATGCACCAGTTACCTTTAGCTTGCCTTCATTGGCAAGTTATGGTGTAGCAAGTTTATCTGCTTCTACAGTTTCTACCAACGCGCAAGGTCAAGCTATCATCACCCTGCAGGTACAATCATTGACCGATGCACAGAAACAAGCGTTATTGGATGGCTTTACCATCAATGCCACTTCAAATGGCAAACAAGCCACGCCATTAACCTTAAAAGGTGTTGATCCGATCACGCGCTTTGATGTTAAAGCGGTTAAAGTCACCAGCCCAGTTACCAAGTTTAACGTACAAATCGGCGAACGCTTTACTGTGACTGCTTCAGTACTGAATGGCAATAACACTGGTATTGGGGGTACGCCGGTTCAATTTACCCTTGATGATCCAGCATTAACAGGCATCTATTCGGTTTCTGACACCTCTAACATTATCACCAATGCTAAAGGTGAAGCCAGTATTGAACTTGAAGTAAAATCAGAAGCGGCAAAACAGTTACTACTAACCAAAGGTGTAACTATCAAAGCCACGGCTAAAAACACTCAAGGTACTACTGCTGTAGATGTAACAGGTGCTACTACGGTGTTAGGTGTGGATCCAACCGTTAGTAATAATGTCGCAAAAGTCAGCAAAGCATTACTAGTGTCAAGTGTCAATCCCTTTGAGCTAGCAGTAGGTAACAAAATTAGCGTGACTGCGGTTATTGCAGATGCAAGTAACGGTAAATTAGACGGTGTACCTGTTAGCTTTGTGTTGCCTGCACTTGATCAAACAGGTATTGCTAATCTGTCAGGCTCTACCGTAACTACCAATTCTAATGGTGAAGCAGTAATTAACCTAGAGATTAAATCATTAACGGCTACCCAACGTAGCTATCTAGCAACCAATGGTTTAGTGGTTAAAGCAACTGTACCTAATGGCACGACCATCGCCCCATTAAAAATTTCAGCCAAGGACGTTGCTACACCTGCTACGGTGGAAACAGTTTCAGTGACTGCTGATAGCAACAACATTATTATGGCCGCCGGTAGTCACGTGAAAGTAACTGCGGTTGCACTGGACAAAAATTTTGGTGGTCTAAAAGGTCAGGTATTAACAGTAAATATTCCTAACCCATCCTTAACAGGAGTCTATAATCTCAGTGGCTCTACAATCACAACGGATGAGAAAGGTGAAGCGGTTATTGATTTGGAAGTTAAGTCACCTCTAACAGATGCTCAAAAACAAGCCTTAACCAGCGGTCTAAATATCACAGTTACCTCGCAAAATGGTAAACAGGGTGATATTAAACTTGCGGCAAAAGCAGCTAATGAAGTCTCTGTCAGCAGTGTAACCTTAACTAGTGATAATATACCCCTTGTTATTGGTAGCCAAGTTAAAGTTAAAGCTACTGTGCTAGATGCACAGCGTGGTGTTATTAAAAATGCTCCAGTAACATTTAATTTACCAGATTTTGCAACCACTGGCGTTGCAAGCTTATCATCATCCACTGTGCTGACTGATGATAAAGGTGAGGCGATTATTGTTCTAGAAGTTAAGTCACTCACCGATGCGCAGAAACAAGCATTACTTAACGGTTTTACCATCAATGCCACATCCAACGGTAAAGCTGCACCTGCCTTAACATTAAAAGGCGTAGATACCAGTGTCAAACGCCTTGATGTCAGATCGGTCAAATTAACCTCCCCTGTTAATCCATTTAATATCAAAATTGGCGAACGCTTTACCGTGACTGCGTCAGTCCTCAATGGTAATAATACTGGTATTGGCGGCGCACCTGTTGAATTCAATCTGTTAACTAACCCATCCGTATCGGGTGTATATGCAGTTTCTGATACCTCAAATATCACCACCAATGCTAGCGGCGAAGCCACGATTGAGCTAGAAGTCAAATCGACAGCTGCCAAAGACTACCTGATTCAAAACGGTATCAGCATCCAAGCGGTGTCTAAGAATACCATGAACACGACGCCAACTGACGTTGAAGGCAATATCACCCTAAAAGGCATTGACCCTGCCGCCGTGCCAGTCGAAGCTAACATTGCATTAGTCAAACAAGGTGCATTGAGTAGTAGTTTATCTAATAATATTTTCGATTTGACCGTGGGTGCTACCTTTGATATTGCTGCGACGGTAGCAGATGCCAATCAGGGTCCATTAAGCAAAGTGCCTGTCACTTTCTCATTGCCAGGGTTGGAATCAACGGGTATTGCTAATTTGTCAGGGTCAACGGTTACTACCGATACGCAAGGCAAAGCCGTTATCAAGCTACGTATTGACTCTTTATCAAAAACCCAACGTGATTATCTACTTACTAATGGTTTAGTAGTCAACGCGACAGTACCAAATGGCACCCAAATTAATCCGATTAAACTCACTGCTAGAGATGCAGGGATTGATAGCGTGATTACCTCTATTGCTGTCACCGCTGACAGAGATGATATTTTGATGATGGCAGGCTCTAAAGTCCATGTGACTGCTTCTGCATTGAATGGTAACTTTGGCGGCGTCGCTGCAAGTGATTTGACATTTAGCATTCCAGATCCAGCGTTGACTAATGTCTTTAATATCACGGGTACAACCGTGAAAACGGACGAGAAAGGCGAAGCCAGTATCGATTTAGAAGTCAAAAACTTATTAACCGTTAGCCAAAAAGCCTATTTACAAAATGGTCTAAAAGTTAAAGTCACTGCCCCAAGTGGCGCCACAGGTGAAATCACGCTAAAAGCCAAAGCCGTCAATGAAGTGAGCATTGATAAAGTGGTCTTAGAGAATTTCCCAAATACGCCAGTCGTATTGAGCCAAGGCAATGAGTTTATTGTGATGGCTCACACAGTCGATGCCCAAAACGGTGCTGTTACCAATGCGCCTGTTACATTCAACCTACCAGACCCGACAACCACTGGCATTGTGAGCTTATCACCTTCTACAGTATTGACCAGTGAAGTCGCTGCACCTGTAGAGCCGATGATTGGCGAGCGAGCGGTAATTATTCCTAAGGGTACGGCTTATATCCGCTTACGCGTGATAGACCCAGACAAAGCGGAAAAATTGATTGCAAGTGGCTATATGGTAAAAGCCGTATCTAACGGTAATGTAACACAAACACTCAATGTGCCTCTCACCAAAACTGCCTCACAACCGACGGTGAATGACATTGCTAAAGTCAATTTGGTTACAGATGTTAATACGCTAACTACCAATAATGGTGATACAATCAACGTGACTGCCCAAGTGCGTGATGCCAAAAATTTCAGCCTAGCGAACATGCCTGTCAGCTTTACGCTATTGGATGCGGCAGCTGCAACGGGTATAACTAATACCACCCCACTTCAAGCAACCACCAATGCCAATGGTGAAGCGGTATTAACCTTAAAAGTCGGTGCGCTCACCCCAGACCAAAAATATTATCTACAAACCAGTGGTCTATCATTTAAGGCAACTGCCGGCGCTATCACTAGCTCAACGGTTACCTTAAGAACCCAAGAAGCGATTACAGCCAATAGCGTCAACACATTGCTATTAACCAGTGATTCAGCAATTCAATTGGCTGTTGGCTCAAAAGTCAAAGTCACAGCACTTGCGATGGATAAAAATGGCGCTGTCGTGCCAAATGCGCAAGTCAGCTTTAAAGTCCCAACGGATTCTGGCTTGGTCAATAATACAGGTGCGGTTGTCAATACCAACGCCAATGGTGAAGCAACCATTGAAGTTGAAATCAAAGACCTTGCCAAAGCAACGACTGCCTTGCAAAACGGTGTAGTTATCTACGCCCAGTCTGGCACATCAGCAGCTACCACCACGGTACGCGGTGCGACGAGCAATGCCAATACTGAAGCCTACAAGCTATTTGTTAGCCCATCAAAAACAACGCTTAGAACAGCCACTGATACTGCCACTTTAGGCATCAAAGTAACAGATACCAAAGGTGGTATTAAAGCGGGCATTCCTGTTCAAATACAAATTGCTGAAGGTCTTGATAAAGGGATTACTTTTGACAAATCATCTAGTCTTGTCACAGATGCCAACGGTTATGTACAAGTTAATGTTATTCAAAGTGACATCGGTTTAATTTCAAAATTAGACCATACGGCTAAAGTTAAAGTCATTGTGAATGATGGCGTTTATCAGCAAGTCGAGCAAACGATAGACTTTACCGTAACAGGTACCAATATCAAAAATACTTTCATCTCCAAATCTGTCATTACCGATAGTGCTAGTGACACCGTTATTGTATCTGGCGTTGCAATTGATGGTAACGATAAGCCGATTGCCAACCAATCAATCCAATTATTAAATGATGGTACTGCTTTAGCAGTGACACCAGTAACAACAGATACCAATGGTAAATTTACTTTTACCTTAAACGGTTCACAACTGCCAACTGCTACAACTAATTTTAATTTACAAGCTAGAATCATCGATGCTAATAATCCAAATCTTGTCTCTCGACCTTATAATTTAGGCTCATTAACAAAAGTGACGGAAAGTAATCTAAGCCTAACCGTCACACAAAATGGTATCGTAGGTGATGAAGTAAAAGTTGACACACCAGCCACCATCACCATTGACCTACCTGATACCGTGACTAATGATACAATCATTTATTTAACTACCAATAAAGGTGGGCGTAAGATTGTCACTAAAAATGCGGATGGTACTGATAACATTCGGTACGAATCTCGAGTTGAGAGTAAAGCTCAAGGTGGCAAAGTTATATTTGATAATATAGAATCCATTTCTCCAGGTGTGGCTACACTAACTGTTGAATATAATGGCGCTAAACAACTTGAGAAAAATATTACCTTTATCACTGATAAGGTAGCTAAAGTATTAACTCAAGTTATCAATACCACTGTCAGTACCAATGGTGAAACCAAAATTATTGCCACAGTTCGAGATGACAAAGATGCGCCTGTCAAAAATGCCATCGTTGACTTTACACTACTTCAAGATGCTTCAAGTGGCAAGCTATCCACTGGCACAGCAATCACAGATGATGCAGGTAATGCAATCATAAGTTATTTTTCAGGCTCTACACCAACACCAGTGAATGGCGTAAAAGTACAGGCTCGCGTTCAATACATTAAGTTAAATAATCAACTTTTACCAATTTCTACAACCCCAAATTACCAACCACAAGATGTCAGCTTTACCGTACAAAATTTATCAGCTTGGATTGGTTTTGCCTTTGCTGACAAAGTAGCACCTACGGCAGATAATATCTATTATATCCGCGCTGGCTCTATCTTTATCAATAACAGCATCGGTCAACCTGCCGTCAATCAAGAAGTTTCCATCTCAGTTGTACCAAAAACCTATGGTGTGGGGATGTGGCAATTTATCGCTAAAGTACCAGGTGTGGCTGCTATTCCTGAAGTTAAAGATCCAACGACAGGCGCCATTACCACAGTTGGTAAGGATGCTATTCCAGAACAACCTGCTAAGTGGATTACCCAATCATTTATGAATGGTAGTCTATGGAGTGGTACTTTCAGCTGTCTTTCAGAAGATTTTAATAAAAATGCTACACTAGATAGTGGTGAAGACTATAATGGCGATGGTATGCTCACACCATTAAATCCGATTACAGTTTTAGCCCCGAACGGTACGCAAATCCTCAGTACACAAATTATGAAGACAGATTCGACAGGTAAGTTAGACTTTAGTATCCGTTATGGCAAAGAGTATGCCGAGTGGATGACAGCGACGGTTCGAGTAACGACAAAAGTTGATGGTAGTGAGTTCTCTCAAGAACGTGATATTAACCTACCTGTGTTAGATGATGATGTGATTACCGAAGATAACAAAGGTATCAGACCGAATCGCCTCAGTCCATTTGGTACTTTAGTCAGTTCTACAATGCTGCCTTATTGCTCATTCTTAGCTAACAACTAATAATTGGTCTATTAATCTTTGACAAACAAAAACCCCCTACACAATGTAAGGGGTTTTTGTTTGTCACTCCAAAAATTCAAAAGACTAAGTCAACATCCGCCCCCGTGCGGTGCGTACGATATAGCCTTGCTGAATCAGATACGGCTCAATCACATCTTCAAGCGTGCCTCTATCTTCTGCCAAGGCCGCCGCAATCGACTCAACCCCCGCAGGCCCGCCATTAAAACGCTCCTCTAACATCTCAAGATAACGTCTATCAAGATTATCAAGCCCGCGTTTGTCAACTGCCAGCATATCAAGTGCGCTATGCGCAATTTCAGCGGTGACGGTGCCATCGCCTTTAACTTGGGCATAATCACGTACGCGGCGTAGCAAGCGATTGGCAATACGCGGTGTACCGCGCGACCG
Source organism: Moraxella sp. CTOTU47618 (assembly GCF_032017425.1). Taxonomy (NCBI): domain Bacteria; kingdom Pseudomonadati; phylum Pseudomonadota; class Gammaproteobacteria; order Moraxellales; family Moraxellaceae; genus Moraxella; species Moraxella sp. CTOTU47618. The sequence continues at coordinate 147,191 of NZ_DALZPW010000003.1, forward strand.
TCTAGCGACTTCCACTGCGCCTTCTTTGGTCATAGGCACGTTAAGCAATCCAGCCGACCTTGTGACAATGGTCGTTAAATCATCCACATTATAAAACTCTAATCGCTGTACAATACCAAATCTATCGCGCAGTGGCGAGGTCAACAAACCTGCTCGCGTGGTCGCAGCCACCAAAGTAAAAGGCGGCAAATCAAGCTTTATGGAGCGTGCAGCCGGTCCTTCCCCAATCATAATATCCAGCTGAAAATCTTCCATCGCAGGATACAATATTTCTTCAATCATCGGGCTTAAACGGTGAATCTCATCAATAAACAGCACATCACCAGGCTCTAGATTGGTCAGCATTGCTGCCAAATCACCCGCGCGTTCAAGCACAGGACCAGACGTCGAGCGCAAATTACCGCCCATCTCACGGGCGATAATGTTGGCGAGTGTGGTTTTACCCAGTCCAGGCGGTCCAAATATCAATGTATGGTCGAGCGCTTCTTTTCTCGATAATGCCGCGTTGATAAACACGCCCATTTGTTCTTTGACCACAGGCTGACCGATATATTCAGCGAGCAACGCTGGACGGATATTATTGTCATTTTGGTCTTCTGAGCGCCCCATCGGACTAATCAGACGTTGCTGCGAATTGGCACTTGAAAAAGGTGGAATCATAAGTATTTGACACTAGTTGCAAGTTTTAACGAGGATAATAGCACTGGCAAATCTTGCAAGTGCTATGGGATATAGAGAGAAAAAGTAAAAAAAATTAAGGCAACACACGGTACAATGTCATATCACATCGGGTGCCTTTACTATCCTTGCACCATTGCATTTGCTCGCCTTGCTGTTTGACATAAGCAACCAAAATATCACCCGTCTGGTCAACGCGATTGCCAGAACAATCTGTTGCATTGTTATCATATTGGGTCTGAATCGCTAGCGCAGGTAAACCATCCCCTGTGTCAGCGTACAAATATTTACCATACGTAAATTCCTGACCGCTTGAACCGATAAACTGCTGATCGCGCCCAAAATTATACCGCTCTTGGCAAATTGGCTGCGCAGCGTCGGTTTTATCAAGTCGCAGCTGCCACTGTCCTGCGATATTTGGCAAAATATGAGTCGACACTTGCGCCACTTGCTGTTGGGTTTTGCTATCATCGGGCAACGTACCCCCCATGGCTAAACTGGTTAAAATGCCTATTAACGAAATATTCATGAAATCCATCGTTATTTTATTCCTTTTATCATGCCATCTTTATCTTTATAAGGTAAAAATTCAGCTCATCTACTCATTGTTAATCAGCCAATGCAATCAGCTAGGTTAGCGTCTATGTCCATGGTGACTGTTAACAAATTTTGGTAGTTGGCATTAATATGCAAAGATATTCAAAATGTTAAAGGCTAAATTATTCTGCTTTTAATGGGGTCAGCACGCAAAAATTTAACCCAAAACCACAAAAATTATTTAAGCACTTTAGTTAAACAATTTAACTTTATTTAACTACTTAAAGTTTCATGTTCATCAATGGCTTTAATCATACTTGCTTTTGGCTTTATTTGCTATAACACAATAATCCTCATAATGCAGTATTGCCAAAACATCAGGCGGTCATAAAATCTGTGCAAATTTGCTTGTCAAAAAGTTAAAAACCCAGCATAATAACCGAAGATTTCAGGAGAGAATGTTGTTTTGTTTTTCATCAAATTATGAAATACCAAAACCATCACCGAAGGCGCAAAGACCCTATAATCGCTCAGGTCAAAGGACTGGAATCGTAATTTTTGGCAGTGTTATGCACTGCATCAAAATATAACAAATCTGGAGAGTGTATTGCTTTGCAATACCACCGAAGGGGAAAAGATTGACTTGTCTGTGTGTAATATAAGCTATACTACAAGAAATTGACAAGTCGATTGAAAATCTCAGGTAACAGGACAGATAGGGCTGATAGCTACCGACATCAGGTTGGATTAGTTTTAGTGCTCTATTGATGTGCGATGTTTGGATTTGGCGTTTTATCCCACGCTATTAAAACATCAAATCAAACATCAAACCGTTATTTGATTTTTACCCACTCAAGGATTTGCCATGTCAGCCACAGACAAGCCTTTAAACCGCACCCCTTTTTATCAATCCCATATCGATAGCAACGGTAAAATCGTTGACTTCTCTGGTTGGGAATTGCCTATCCATTATGGCTCACAGATTCAGGAACATGACGTTGTGCGTACGGATGCGGGCATGTTTGACGTGTCACATATGGTCGTGACTGACATCGCCGGCAAAGATGCCAAAGCTTGGCTGCAAAAACTGCTCGCCAATGATGTCGCCAAACTTAAATTTGTCGGTAAAGCGCTTTACTCTGCCATGCTAAACGAAAATGGCGGTGTGATTGATGACTTAATCGTTTACCGGATGAACGATGCAGAGACCGAGTATCGTATCGTCTCAAATGCCGCCACCCGTGATAAAGATTTGGCACAGTTTGACAAAATCGCCAAAGACTTTGCTGTCACCATTACCGAGCGCCCAGAACTTGCTATGCTGGCGGTACAAGGCCCCAATGCTCTGCAGAAACTGAGCCAAGCCAAACCAAATTGGGCAGATAGCCTAGCTACCTTAAAACCGTTTGTGGGCAAAGATTTGACCGACATTGAAGGCGCAGATTGGTTTGTGGCGCGTACCGGTTACACGGGTGAAGACGGCGTTGAAGTCATTTTACCACAAGCCGAGGCCTCAGCATTTTTTACCTTACTTAAAGACCATGGCATCGCCCCAGCAGGCTTAGGTGCTCGTGATACATTACGTCTTGAAGCGGGTATGAATTTGTATGGCCATGAGATGGATGAAACCATCAATCCGTATGAATGCGGTATGGCATGGACGTTAGCGGTAAAAGATGATCGGAATTTCGTGGGTCGTGAGGCTATGCAAGCCAAACAAGACCAAGCGATTGCTGAGGGTAATGACGTCATGCAAGTAGGCTTAGTGCTAGAGTCACGTGGGGTACTGCGTGAAGGCATGACGGTCACGCTAGACAATGGCAAAACTGGGGTAATCACTAGCGGCACTTTTAGCCCAAGCCTAAAACAATCGATTGCGATTGCCCGTATTCCAAAGACGAGTGATACAGGAGCCACCGTTGATTTGCGGGGCACACCGACGCCAGTACGTATCATTTCGTTACCGTTTGTTAGAAATGGCAACAAACAATTCAACTAGGATTTTATCGTGTTATGATGGATTTAACGCTTATTAATGAACAATATTCAAATGATTAGTCAGCGTAATTTGAAAAACCAATAATAAATTCATCATACTTAGAAGGTAAAATCATGAAAAAGTTACTCTTTGTTGTACCGTTTTTGGCAAGTTTGGCGGCCTGTACTTCAACCCAAGTTGCACAGCCTAGTCCGTCACAAGTGTTGGCAGTTCAAGCAAATTCACAAACCTTTAAATGCGACAACAACACTGAAGTTGTGGCATTCTACGGTCAAGAAAACGGCAGCAATGTCGCAAATTTAAAAATCACCTCGCCAATGCTCGGTCTAAACCAAGCCGCGATGGTATTAAAACAAGATGTATCAGGCTCGGGTAACCGCTATACCTTGTCAAATGCAACCAAAACTACCATGTATGATTGGGGCGTTAAAGGTGCAGAAGGTGCGTTAACCGTGACCTCACAAGGTCGTGATTATAACTTTGTGTGTAATGCTATTTAATCTGATTCACTTGTTGAATGGGTTAAACCGCTAAGTTGGTTTTTAAGTTTGGTCGATATACATTGTATCGACCAAATTTTTGTTACTCAGTTTGTTAAATTACTTAGGTTTTAAATACTAGGCTTTTAAAACTAGGCTTTTAAAAATGTTTAGTAAAAAGGCGCCAAGTGTGACTGCTTGGCTGACAGCCTTTTATTTTCACCCCTACTTTCGCTTTGAGGAAAATAGTTATGAGCAATATTCCAGCAGATTTAAAATATGTGGCTAGTCATGAATGGTTACGCCAAGAAGAAGACGGCACTATCACAGTTGGTATTACTCACCACGCCCAAGACTTGCTCGGTGACATCGTATATGTTGAATTGCCTGAAGTGGGTGAACACGTTGAGGTGGATGCTGAAATTGCCGTGGTCGAATCGGTGAAAGCTGCCTCCGATGTCTACGCCCCCATCGCTGGTGAAATTCTAGCAGTCAATGAAGCATTGGTAGATGCGCCAGAAACCATTAATGAAGACCCTTATGGCGAAGGTTGGTTCTTTAAAATCAAACCAGACAATGCCGATGATTACCAAGGCTTGATGGACGCAGACGAGTACCAAGATAGTATTTAATTATCTTTATCTCATTGCTTTTATCTAATCGTCGTTATAGAGCCTAGCACTAAGGTACTCGCTTGATTACCTTAGTCTATTATCCTATCAATTAACTGTAATGCATCCTTTATTTTGTTAACTTGAGAGCTGCTATGTCAACACTTACCCCGCTTGCTGACCCAAAAAAAGCCAGTTTTTATGATGTGGTGAGCACTCGCCGTTCGGTACGACGCTTTACCAAAACGCCCATCAGTGATGAAGTGCTCAATGCTTGTCTCGATATGGCGATGTTAGCGCCTAGCTCAAGTAATTTACAGCCTTGGCAATTTTTTGTGATTGAATCTGAAGAAAAGCGCCAAAAAACTGTGACCTATTGTATGAGCCAAAATGCAGCAAAAACCGCCAATAAGCTGATTGTCGTGGTCGCTCGTACTGACACGTGGCGTCAACACGCCAAAGACAATATCAAGTATTTTCCCGTCAAACCTGTACCAAAACCCGTGCAAGATTATTATGGCAAACTTATTCCGCTGACCATGACGCGCGGTGTGATGAATGTGTTCACCCCTGCCAAATGGGCGCTGACGCAAGCCACTCGCAAAGTCAAAGGTGCGATGGTTGACCCCATCTATGATGCTGATGATCTCAAAAACTGGGCGCTCATTAGCACGTCACTGGCTGCCGAGAATTTGATGCTCGCCTTGCGTGCGCACGGTTTTGATAGTTGTCCGATGGGGGGATTTGATGAGCCACAACTCAAAAAATTGCTTGACCTCAATGAAGAGCAGCATATTTGTATGGTGATTGCTGCTGGTGAACGCGACGAGCGTGGTATCTATAGTGAGCAATACCGTTTTGAGCGTGAGCGCTTTATCGTTAAGGTGTAATATCGTTAAAGTGTAATTTTTATCCATTCAACCGATGTTTGTCATGGTAGCCATGACAAAACCTGCTATTTTTATTTTCAATGTTTTATCAGACGCTAAAGGAAACTTGAATGAGTCAACCGTCTTTTCAATCATTTGCTGATTTATTCCAATCATCAGAATTTATTCATCGTCATGTTGGCATTAGCCAAGATGAAAAAGAAGCAATGCTACAAGCCGTCGGCGCTGACAGCATGGCAAGCTTTATTGAACAGACGGTGCCAGCTTCTGTACGTCTTAGCAAAGAGTTAGATTTGCCCCTCAGTATGACTGAGCATGATGCCTTGGCAAAGTTGCGTGGGTTGGCGGATAAAATCAAGGTCAATAAAAGCTATATTGGCTTAGGCTATTATCCGACTCGCCTACCTGCGGTGATTCAACGTAATGTGCTTGAAAACCCAGGCTGGTACACGGCTTATACCCCTTATCAAGCGGAGATTGCCCAAGGTCGCTTAGAAGCACTACTTAACTTCCAACAAGTTTGTATTGACTTATCAGGTCTTGAATTGGCGGGCGCAAGTTTGCTTGATGAAGCGACGGCGGCGGCTGAAGCGATGGCGATGGCAAAACGCGTCGGTAAAAGTAAATCTAACCAGTTTTTTGTTGATAGCCGTATCTATCCACAAACTTTAGATGTCATCAAAACCCGTGCCAAGTATTTTGGTTGGGAGATAGTGGTCGGTGATTTTGACGTTGCCAAGAATGGCGATTTCTTTGGCGCAATTTTCCAGTACGTGGGTAGCGAAGGCGATGTGGTTGATTTAACTGATATCATCAGTGCAGTCAAAGCCAAAGGCACGCAGACAATCGTTGCCGCGGATGTGATGAGTCTGGTACTTCTTAAATCACCGGGCAGCATGGGTGCGGATGTGGCACTGGGCAACACCCAGCGCTTTGGCGTGCCGATGGGCTTTGGTGGTCCACACGCGGCTTATTTTGCCTTTAAAGACAGTGCCAAGCGTTCTGCCCCAGGTCGTATCATTGGCGTATCGGTGGATGCTCAAGGTAAACAAGCCTTGCGTATGGCACTACAAACCCGAGAGCAACATATCCGCCGCGAAAAAGCCAACTCAAATATTTGTACATCGCAAGTATTACTGGCAAATTTGGCTGGGATGTATGCGGTGTATCATGGTCCCGAAGGCGTGAAACGTATCGCCACCCGCATTCATGCGTTAGCCAGCGCTTTTGCCCAAGCCATCAAACAAGCTGGTATGTCGATTGTGCATGAGCAGTTTTTTGATACCGTGCTGGTCAATACCCAAGGTCAAACTGAGCAAATCTATCAAAATGCCCTTAATATCGGCTATAACCTGCGCAAAGTAGACGATAATCATATCGCCATTGCCTTTAACGAAACCAGTGATGCGGCAGATTTTGGTGTACTCACGCAGTTATTCACAGGCGTAGCCGCTCAATTATCTGATGATATCAGCTTGTCTTTGCCAGCATCACTGCTACGTACTGACGCGATTTTAACTCATCCTGTGTTTAATCGTTATCACACCGAACATGAAATGCTGCGTTATTTGAAAAAGCTAGAAAACAAAGACTTGGCGATGAATCATAGTATGATTTCGCTGGGTAGTTGTACCATGAAACTTAACGCCACCAGCGAAATGCTACCGATTACTTGGAATGAATTTGCCAATGTGCATCCATTTGCGCCACGCGAACAAGTGGGCGGCTATATTGAAATGATTGAAGGCTTGCAAGAGCAACTCAAAGCCATCACAGGGTTTGACGCTATCTCTATGCAGCCAAATTCAGGCGCGTCAGGCGAGTATGCAGGACTATTGGCGATTCGTCGTTATCATGAAAGCTTAGGTCAACCTAACCGTCATATTTGCCTAATTCCGCGCTCCGCACACGGCACCAATCCCGCCACAGCACAAATGATGGGTATGGAAGTCGTCGTGGTAGCCACCGACGAGCGTGGTAACGTTGATATTGCCGACTTGACTGAAAAAGCGGAAAAATACAGCGACAATCTGGGCGCCTTGATGATTACTTACCCTTCGACGCACGGTGTGTTTGAAGAAGGTATCCGTGATATCTGTGACTTGATTCATCAACACGGTGGTCAAGTGTATATGGATGGCGCTAACATGAACGCGCAGGTCAGTATGATGCAACCTGCGGATGTCGGTGCTGACGTCCTACACATGAATTTGCATAAAACCTTCTGTATTCCACACGGCGGCGGCGGTCCTGGCATGGGTCCTATTGGCATGAAATCACATTTGGCGCCTTTTATTGCCAACCACGTCGTATCTGCGGTGCCCAATGCCCAAGATGGCATGAGTGCGGTATCGGCTGCCCCGTTTGGTTCAGCCAGCATCTTGCCTATCTCATGGATGTATATCACCATGATGGGTCGTGATGGCTTGGTGCAAGCCACGGAAGCTGCGCTATTAAATGCCAATTACACGGCTATGAAATTAAAAGACCATTACCCCGTACTTTATAGTGGTGAAAATGGTCGCGTCGCCCATGAATGTATCATTGACATTCGCCCACTAAAAGCCGAAACAGGTATCACTGAAGTTGATATCGCCAAACGCTTAATGGATTATGGTTTTCATGCGCCTACCATGTCTTTCCCTGTGGCAGGTACTTTGATGATTGAGCCCACTGAGTCAGAAAGCAAAGAAGAGCTAGACCGCTTTATCTCAGCCTTAATTCAAATCAAAGCTGAGGCGATGAAAGTTAAAAACGGCGACTGGCCAGCAGATAACAACCCGCTGGTGAACGCGCCACATACCGCACAGGTGGTGACCGGTGACTGGGATCGTCCATACAGCCGTGAAGAAGCCGCCTATCCACTGGCGTATGTACGCGACAATAAGTTTTGGCCATCGGTGAGCCGTATCGATGATGTGTATGGCGATAAAAACTTAATCTGTTCTTGCCCCGATATCTCAAGTTATGAGAATGGTGAAATCGCAGAGTAAAACTCAATCAATACTCACCATATTTTTTTACAAAAGCCATGCAAAAATGTGTGGCTTTTTGCTATAAAGCTCATTGCGAGTCAAAAGAATTCTGCTATGATGCAGGGGACTCAAAAAAATTGTAAACACCACGCGTGACTTCAAACCCATCATAAGTCAAGGATGACATTATGTTTAGTACCATTGCGATTATTATTTCGCTCTTTCTATTAATGTATTTTGCCTATCGCGGCTATTCTGTATTAATTTTAGCACCCTTGATGGCCACCCTAGCGGTGGCGCTGTCAGGCGATATTCTAAGCTCACTGCCTATCTATACCACCGTTTTTATGAAAGCGTTGAGTGGCTTTTTATTGAAGTTTTTTCCCATATTTTTGCTCGGGGCGGTGTTTGGTCAGCTCATGGCAGATTCTGGGGCTGCCACAGCGATTGCCAGAACGGTGGTTAGTAAATTAGGCGCGAATAAAGCCATACTGGCTGTGGTTTTGGTCTGTGCGATTTTAACCTATGGCGGTGTGTCGCTGTTTGTGGTGGCTTTTGCCATTTATCCGATTGCTAAAGATTTGTTCAAGGCAGCAGGGGTGCCAAAAAGGCTCATTCCAGGGGCGATTGCGTTAGGGTCATTTACCTTTACCATGACAGCGTTACCCGGAACACCTGCCATCCAAAACGCCATTCCCATTCCCTATTACGGTACCAATGCCTTTGCTGCACCCATATTGGGTATTATTGGTTCGCTTGTGATGTTTGGCTTGGGCATGCTGTGGCTGCAGCGACGCGCCCATAGCGCCAAAACGGTTGGCGAGGGATATGGTATTCATGAAGATGATGAGCTGCATGCTGATAACCTAGACCCCCATCACACCTCTTTTATGGTGGCGATGATTCCTTTGGTATTGGTCATCGGCATCAATGCCTTGTTAACGTACGCGGTTTTTCCGAGTATGGATTTCTCTGCACTGCAAGCGCAGTTTAAAGACTTGGATATCAAAGGCGCTTTGGGACTTTGGTCAATCATAATCGCTTTAGTCACCGCGATTATTGCGTTGATTGTGCTGCGCTTGGGCAAATGGACGAACTTGCAACACAGTCTCAATAAAGGCACTTACAGCTCCATGTTGCCTATTTTTAATACAGGCTCAGAAGTCGGTTATGGTGCGGTGATTGCCACATTGGCGGGGTTTGCGGTGTTACGAGATAGCGTGTTAAATCTGTCGCCCAGCAACCCATTAATCTCAGAAGCCGTGGCTATGACCACCTTAGCGGGCATCACCGGTTCTTCTTCTGGCGGCTTGAGTATCGCGCTGCCCATTTTAGGCAAAGAATATTTGGCACAGGCGGTGGCACATGGCATCGATCCTGAATTATTGCATCGGGTCGCGGTGATGGCAGCAGGTGGCTTAGACACGCTACCCCATAGTGGTGCGGTGATTACGTTATTTGCCATTTGCCATTTGACCCATAAGCAATCTTATAAAGATGTCGCCATAGTGACGATGGCAATTCCGCTGATTGCGGTGACGGTGGTGATTGCTTTGGGTACCATGCTGGGTTCGTTTTAAGCGGTTTATTTTTAACCTGTTTATTTTTAATCGGTTTATTTTTAAGCCATTTAGTAGTAAAAAATCCCAATCAGTGTTGGGATTTTTTATTTATTCAGTGGTCGTTTCATGCTCGCTAGATGCCGAGTTATTGGCAATCACCGTATCTAAAATGGGTAAAATCTCTGCCATAATCCACGCTTTGCGCCAGCCACTCAGCCAAGGGCTCAATGCCGGTTTTTCTGCTGCGACAGCATAAGCATACAGCTCTGACAGCCATTTTTTTCGCATCAATACTGTCTCATCAATTGACAAGGTTTGCCCATGCTGTTTGATGGCTTTATCCAGTTGTTTTTGCACATCGCTAGACAGACTGCGATAGGGTAAAGGCAATAGAGCTGGATAGGCTGCGTCATCTTCTTTACGTACCTTATCAATCAGCGTCAAAATCTCTTGCCCATACATGCGAATCACATTGGGCTTGATACTGGTAAAACTTAGCTGCTTCATGCTAAAGGGCGGTTTTTCGATGATTTCACGTAGCGCCTGCGGGCGCAGGATAAAAGTGCGTGGTCTATTGATTGATTTGGCAAGTTGTTCGCGCCATTCGCACAGAGTTTGCAGCATGGCGAGTTGCTCGCGATTATCGCGGTAATCAGCGACACTCAAGTACAAAGCGTTATCAGGCGTGGTAAAGTTGGCAAAAATTTCTTGGGTATAGCTTTGGCAGTCTTCAACCGCATATTGCCATAAACCTTGCTCGATCAACTGTGTTTTGATGGCAACAAACATCGGCAATAAATAACGCACATCGTCTACCGCATAACTTTCTTGCTCAGGCGTTAATGGACGCTGCAACCAATCCGATTGGCTTTCACCTTTATCCACATGCACAGCAATGGTTTCTTGCAGCGATTTTTGATAGCCAAGCGAATTTTCACCGGTCAAAAAACCCAAACCAATTTGGGTATCAAACACATTGCGCAGCGCAGGCAAGTTGGAGAGTAAATAATAAATCCCCAAATCTTCGCCACACGCATGTAACACCACGGTAGGTATATCCGCTAACACTTCCCAAAATTCTTCTAAATACAGCTTTGGCGCGTCAATCAAATAAATCGCGTTGCCTGTATTGATTTGGATCAGCGCAAGAATGGGAAAAAAGGTGTCTCGCTTGATAAACTCAGTGTCTAACGCAATGGTATCGACTTGCTCTAGGTCATCGAGCAGGGCAAAAAGCGCGTCCTGAGTTTTCACCCAATGGATTGGCAAGTCATGAAGTTGTTGTAATTGGGCTGGGCTTAACGGATTTTGGATGAGCATAACTTGGGTCTTGTGGACGGATAATTTAAGCGTATTTTATGATGAATCTAGGATTTTGTCTTGTCAAACTGATGAAAAGATTTTATAACCGTCCACGATTTTGCAGGGCTTGACCCAGTGTCATACTATCTAAATACTCAAGCTCGCCGCCCATCGGAATCCCTTGGGCAATCCGGCTGATATGAGTGACGTAAGGCTTGACCGCTTCACTGATAAAATGCGCGGTGGTTTGCCCTTCTACCGTGGTACTGGTTGCCAAGATAATTTCTTCCACCGGGGTTTGCGCGGCTTGGTGTTGCTTTAACAGCCCAATCAGCTGATTGATGCCGAGCTGCTCCACGCCAATGCCATCAATGGGTGATAAATGCCCGCCAAGCACAAAGTATTTACCGTTAAACCCAGCGGTTTGCTCGATTGCCATCATGTCTGCTGCCGTCTCTACGATACAAAGTACGCGCTCATTGCGGCGTGGATCGCTACATATCGGGCAAATATCCTCATCTGATAAACCACGGCATACTTGGCATTGCTTGATATCATGCATCGCCACAATCAAGGCTTCGCCCAGTGCTTGACCTTGCGGGCGTTTATAGCTAAGCAAGTGCAGTGCCATCCGCTGGGCAGATTTGGGTCCGACCCCAGGTAGTACTTTGAGTTGTTTTACAAGTTCATCAAATTTTGGCGTAAGCATAGGCGCATTCTTATAAAAATGATAAAAAATAAAAAAGCTGACAGTCAATTATCAGCTTTTTATGGGGGTTTGCCTGCCTAATCGCAAGGCAATTTTCCACTATTTTATAGCGCTACTTTATAGCCTTATGGATAGCCCTAGTGGGTTTAAAATAAACCATTCATACCTGGTGGTAAACCCATGCCGTTGGTGGCACTCGCCATTTCAGTCTCATGTAGTTCATCGGCCTGACGCACGGCATCATTGATAGCAGCCGCAATTAAATCTTCAATCATATCAGGGTCGTCTTGCAGTAGGCTTGGATCGATTGACAAACGTTTGACCACATGGCGACCATTCATGGTGACTTTCACCAAGCCACTACCCGCTTCGGCATGCACTTCTTTTTCTGCCAGTTTTTTCTTGGCGTTTTCAACGTTTTTTTCCACTTGCTTTTGCATCATTTGCGCTTGTTGCATGAGAGCTTGTAAGTTCATGAGTGTTCCTGTTTGTTTCTAATGTTGGTGGTTCATTGTAGCGAATTTGACCGCAAACTGTCTATTGCTAATCTTTAGTGCAAACTGCTAATCTAAAACTGCTAATCTAAAATCATTCACATAGAAATGCTAAGATACCATCACTCACATAAATGCATTAACAGCAAAAAACTACGATTATGACAACAACTACACCCCAATCGCTAGAGGTCGCTCTCTATAAAGCCGCTGATGTTATTAGATACGCCCAAAATATTGCCATCCTGACGGGGGCAGGTGTCTCGGCTGAAAGTGGCATTTCGACTTTTCGGGATAAACTTACTGGATTGTGGCAACAATACCAAGCCGAATATTTGGTCAGCATTCAAGCGTTTGAAAAGGAGCCTGCCTTGGTGTGGCAATGGCACCAATGGTGGCGTGGACAAATCGCCGATAAACAGCCCAATCCTGCCCATTTTGCCTTAGGTGAATGGCAAACATTGGCAAAGCAGCAAGGTAAGACTTGGACGTTGTTTAGTCAAAATGTCGACAATCTGCATGAGCAAGGCGGTGCTACGGTGGCAAAACTGCATGGGAATTTGGCCAAAAATCGTTGTCATGATTGCGGCAAGCCGTATACCAAAGCGATTGCTGTCACAGACACTGAGTTAAAGCATTGTGAATGCGGCGGTTTGATTCGCCCGGATATTGTGTGGTTTGGCGAGATGTTGCCACAGGACGCTTGGCAAACGGCAGAAACGGCAACACTCAATTGCGACGTATTGGTGAGTATCGGCACATCAAGCGTGGTCTATCCTGCGGCGGGCTTGATTGATTTGGCAAAACAACAGGGCGCAACCGTCATCGAGATTAATCCCAATCCAACACAGACACCCGAAGTTGATATCGTACTACAAGGCAAAGCGGGGAAAATATTGCCGTTGTTGGTCAATGCGCTGAAATAAAAAAGCCAGATAAAAAAACACAATAAAACAGTGATATAAAAAAGCCAGTAAATTTTGCTACTGGCTTTTGGGTGCTGGCTAGTGGCTTTGGCTTTATATCAGGCGAGTGTATCCAAACCGCGTTTTAAATCAGCAATAATATCATCGACATCTTCAAGCCCCACCGAGAAGCGAATTAAGCCTTCGTTCACGCCCGCCTCGATTCTTGCTTCAGGTGTCATGCGAAAATGGGTCGTCGTCGCAGGATGGGTAATGGTGCTTTTGGCATCGCCTAGGTTGTTGGTAATCGAAATCATGTTGGTACTATCGATAACATGCCAGGCTGCCGCTTGGTCAGCTACCTCAAAGCCAATAATGGCGCCAAACGCACCGCCTTGCACATTTTTGAGTGCGGTGTGTTGGCGTTTGGCGATGTCATGGGATGGGTGATCGGGCAACCCTGAAAAATGGACTTTGCTGACTTTTGGGTGATTGTGCAAAAATTTAGCGATTTGATTGGCATTTTCACAGTGAGCTTTCATACGCAGTGACAAGGTTTCTAGACCCTTTAGCAACACCCACGCATTAAAGGGCGATAGACTAATCCCACCGGTACGCACTACCCCAAAGGCTTTTTCCATCAATTCATTGTTGCCGACCAATGCACCGCCTAGCACACGGCCTTGACCGTCAATATATTTACTGGCGGAATGTAATACCACATCCGCACCCAACATCAAAGGTTTTTGAATGGCGGGGGTTGCAAAGCAGTTATCGACGATTAATAGCGCATCGTGGTCGTGCGCCAACCTTGATAAAAAGCTTAAATCGGCAATTTGCGCCAAAGGATTGGAGGGGCTTTCGCAGTACAGCACCTTGGTATTTGGCTGCATCGCCTGTTGCCAAGCGTCATTGTCAAAGCAGTCAACATAACTCACCTCAACCCCAAACGCTTTAAAGTAGGTATCAAACAGGGCGACCGACGAGCCAAATAATTGCTTGGCTGCTAGCAGATGGTCACCTGCTTGAAGGTACGCCAAACACATGGTCAAAATCGCGCCCATGCCTGATGCGGTTGCCACGCAGCGCTCGCCTTCCTCTAAAGCTGCCAATCTGCGCTCAAAAGCGCGCACGGTTGGATTGGTATGGCGAGAGTAGACATTGCCTTTTTTATTGCCATTAAAATGGTCGGCGGCATCGGCGGCATTTTTGTATACGTAGGAGCTGGTGGTAAAAATCGCTTCGTTATGTTCGCCTTCATCGGTACGGTGATAACCGCCGCGCACGGCGATGGTTTGGTCGGCATACTCTAGGCTTAAATCAAGTGCATCACTTTGCCAGTTGGGGTCTAATTGGGTCATAATGTTACATCTTTTGTGCATCAAATAAATTATGATAGCATAAGTTGGATTTGATAGTGGCTTTCAAGTCAGTATTTTATGCAAAAACGCCATGGCAACCAACTTTTCTTAGGTGAGTGCCACGTTAATCAGTGATTTTTTAAAAGGATTCAGGCTTTGGTAGCAGCATTTTATTCAGTATCTGTTGGCTTTGTCAAACTAGTATTGGTCACCTTGGCATCGCAAAAACTCACTACCAAAATTGTGACATTTTGCTTGCCATTGCTATTTACGCTGCTACTTACGCTACTTACCGCTTGCCAAATGCTGCCGAACAACCCTCATATCACCACTACGCCAACTGTGTCAACGCAGCTGACAGGTGCGCAAAAATTTTCCGAAAAATCGCGTATACAAGGTCAGTATTTAATCAGTCGTATCAGTGCTAGCAAAAACCCCTCACCGAGCAAATTTTCCGGTTATTATCCGCTGATTGATAGCAGTGATGCGTTCGCCTCACGCAGTATTTTGACCGAGATGGCTCAGCAGACCATCGATATCCAATACTATATTTGGCACAACGATGCAGCAGGACAATTGATGCTCAAAGACTTGTACCAAGCCGCCAATCGTGGTGTCAAAATACGGCTGTTACTCGATGATTTGAACACCAATCCGGAACTTGACCAACAGCTGCTTGCCTTTGCGGCGCATGCTAATATCCAAGTGCGATTGATTAACCCCAAAGTGGTACGCGGCTTTACCCCCGCCAATTTTGTGGTGGCACTGCCCCGCTACCAACGCCGCATGCACAATAAAAGCATGACCTTTGACCGCCAGTTATCCATCATTGGTGGGCGCAATATTGGCGATGAATATCTGCGTAAAGATAGCATCGCTGAGTTTGCTGATTTGGATGTGTTGCTTGCCGGCAAAGTGGTCAACCAAATCAATGATAGTTTTGAAGATTATTGGGATAGTCCTCTATCGTATGATATCGAGCGTTTGGTCAGACCCTCAAAAAACCCCGATCGTAATAAAAGCGATGAGCCATTTTTGGGGACTTTGACGGCGATTGCACCGATCAACAGCCAGTCTCATCTGCATAAAAGCTCGCAACTTTATCGGGTACAAAATGGCGCAATAGTCGATAAACAACTGTATAACAAAAAAATCCAATTTCGTTGGCAACCGATGGAATTTTTGGCAGATGATGTCAAAAAACTGCTTAATCAAGATGATAAAGATAGCCGATTGGTATCCAAGCTTCGGGCACGTATTGGCACCCCAAAACAGCAATTGACCATTGTCTCATCGTATTTTGTGCCCACTGATTTGGGCGTACTGCAACTAAGCAAACTCATGGAAAACGGGGTAAAAATCAATATTTTTACCAACTCGTATGAATCAACCGATGTGCCTATCGTGCATTCCGGGTATAACGTGGCACGCGTGCCGATGCTCAAAGCAGGGATTGCGCTTTATGAGTTAAAATCATCTGCCGATGCAGACTTTCGCCGCAAAAAACGTAGCTTATATCGCAGTAAGTATAGCACCAGTTTGCATACCAAAGCCTTTGCGGTGGATGACAAATATACGTTTATCGGTTCTTACAATGTGGATCCGCGCTCTGCCAACATCAATACTGAGCTTGGTGTGCTGATTGAAGATAAAGCGCTTGCCAAATCCTTTCATAATACGTTTGATAACTCTATGCTCAATATCAGTTACCGCGTACATCTTAAGGATAATGAACAACTGATGTGGCAAACCCATGATGATAAAACCAATAAAAAGCTTATCAGCTTAGATAAAGAGCCGCATATGACGTTTGTCAATGGACTTTGGCTAAAGATTTTTTCTGCCTTGCCATTTAAGCGCTTATTGTAAGCTGATATATTACAAAAAACACACATTTTTGATAGTAAAAATAGTACCAAAATCACTATAGTATGCGGTTTCAAAAAGTAATATATCTCAACTGTTAAATCATGACGTTTGCTTGTAATATTTATTTAAATAATTAAATTTATTACAGTTTTGATAAATTACTGTTCAATTTGTCAAGTGATTTAATTTGTCAGGTGAATAGTGACGAATTTAATTCTTTAGCGCGTTAGATAACCTATCTGTCCATTGATTATAAAGCTTGCAGACCTTTAGCCAGCTTCTAGGTGATATTGTCGACTATGCCATTTTTTCATGATGCCAACGAAGAAATTAGGGATTTAAATCGCTACGAAAAAAACGTGGTGTATTTAACGATTTTTGGGGCTTTTTTTGCTTCCTTTGATTTTACGATTTATTTTTATTTTAATGATAGTATCAATCAAGCTTTTTTCCCAGAAAATATACCTGAGTCGTTAAAGTCGATTTGTTTTTTGCTGCTGATTTTAGCCGGTTATATGTCAAGACCGCTAGGCGGTTTGATATTGGGTGATATCGGCGATCGCTATGGCAGAAAACATGTGTTGCTGTATAGTTTGCTATTGGTGGGTGCGTCTGGTTTAGTGATTGCCTGTTTGCCTAGCTATCATCATATAGGTGTGGCAGCGATTGTTCTCATGCTATTATTGCGTTTAATTCAAGGCTTTGGCTATGGGGCTGAGGTGCCCGCTTCATGGGTATATATTGCTGAGCATATGCCACGGCGTCAATTAGGGTCAGTGTGTGGCGGTCTTATTAGTGCACTGATTTTGTCGACTTTGATGGGCAATATTTTAAGCTCCACTTTATCAAATATGCTCACCCCTACCCAGATGCAATCGTATGGGTGGCGTATTCCTTTTGTCCTCGCCAGTATCGGTACGCTATTTGCGGTGCTGTTACGAACCAAGCTTGAAGAAACCCCGCTTTGGCTGATGGCTAAGTCTAAAAATCGCTTGGTTAAACGTCTGCCGATACGCCGAGCTATTATCAAATACCGTTATGGTACGGTGATGACGCTGGGCTTGTCCTGGTTTACCGCCAGTGTTTATTTGACGATTTATTTGCTTTTGCCGATTTTGGGCATCCAGTTTTTTGATGTCGATACCAGTTTGATGATGATATCCAATGGAGTGGGTATTATCTTTGGTGGATTGGGGGCTTTAACCTATGGTTATTTTGCCGATCGTTTTAATTCAGGTCGTGTATTTACTTTAGGCTGTATATTTTTAAGCATTGCCAGTGTTATTTTCTTTGTTTCATTGAAAAACAGTAGCGAGTTACTACTGATTAACTATGCGATTTTAGGATTTTTCTCTGGCGTGATTGGCTTAGTCCCAAGTATTTGTGTGCGTCTGTTTCCGGTTGGGGTACGCCTAAGTGGTATTAGCTTTAGCTATAACGTGGCGTATGCATTGGCAGGCGCATTATTGCCTGTGCTATTGGTTTATTTTTCACGTAAATTAATGCTTTCAAGCGCCTTGTATCTGGTGTTTGTCTGTGTGATTGGCATTATCATGGGTATATTGTTGACCAATTTGCATGGTTTGTATCGCATGGAAGATAAGCGGCTGATGAATTCGTGAGTTTTTTCATCCCTAATAGTTGTTTTACCATCGCTTTTTTTAGCGCTTTCTTTGACAGATTAGCTATAGATTAGCCACTTTTTTTGAATATTTGCCTATGACACTGCCTATAACCCTGCCTATGACCTCAATGCAGCATAAACGATTGTCCACCGCCCCGATGATTGATTGGAGTACACGCGATTATTGTTACTTTGCTCGATTATTCAATCCTTATACTTACCTTTATACTGAAATGATAAGTACCTCGGCGATATTGCAGGGAGATACAGACTATCAGCTGCGATTTTATCCCAATGAACATCCTTTGGTGCTTCAGCTTGGCGGCTCAAATCCTGATGAATTGGCGCGCTGTGCTAAAATCGGGCAAGACTACGGTTACGATGAAATCAACCTAAATGTTGGCTGTCCGTCCGATCGGGTACAACATTATAAAATCGGGGCTTGCTTGATGGCAGAGCCCAAATTGGTGGCAGATATTGTCTCTGCGATGCGCGATGCGGTGGATATTCCTGTCACTGTCAAGCATCGCATTGGCATTGATAATTTTGATAGTTATGAGTTTATGGCGGATTTTGTAGATCATGTGGTGAAAGCAGGTTGTCAGCATGTCATCGTCCATGCGCGCACTGCTTGGCTACAAGGCTTAAGCCCTAAACAAAATCGTGAAATTCCGCCCCTTCGCTATGAGGATGTGTACCGCTTAAAGCAGGATTTTCCCGATATATTTGTGGAAATCAATGGCGGTATCACCACTATTGATGCAATCAAAACCCATCTGACGAAAGTCGATGGCGTGATGATTGGGCGGGAAGCTTATCACAACCCTTATATTCTAGCCGAAGCCATGCAGCTGTGGGGCGAGCCTGTGCCTAGCCGAGCGGATATTTTTTATCAGTTACTGGATTTTTTGGCAGCCAGTGACGCGCGTGGCACACCCTTGACGGCCATTATGCGCCATTATTTGGGCTTGTTTCAAGGATTGACAGGCAGTCGTAAATGGCGTCAGGCACTTAGCGGGCAAAAATCCCTCTCGGTCGCCCAAGTTCGTGAAGCGGGTGAAGCGGTTTTGGCGTTAAATGCGGGTTAAAAGTTAGCTAAAAAAGACTAGCTGTATAAATACTGCCACATCGCCAAGCCATTATTCATCATATGCAACACCACAGGCAATAACAGTGACCCTGACATGATACGCCCATAGCTAAATAACATCGCTAGACAAAAAATCCCCAACAACTCGACCACCCCGTATTGCATATGAATCACCGCAAATACAATACTGGTCAGCACACTGGCACCCCACATACCGAGCTTTGAGCTGGCAAGCCCTGTCCACATAAACCCGCGAAATATCACTTCTTCATAAATCGGCGCAAATACCACCATCGCCATTACCAGCAGCCACCGTGGATGTGCGGACTCAGCAAGATTGTCCATAAACATCATGGGCTCGCGACCCAGCCAGACGGTGACTAGATTGATGATAACATTTAGCACAATCAGCAGCGCGCTACATTGTAACAACTGATACCAAGTAAAGGATTTAAGGGCAAGATAATCTTTGATACGGCTGCTTTTAAATCGAATAAACAAATAAACGCAGCCGAGCACCATGACTAAGGTAAAGCCTAGCGACAAGCTCATTAAGGTGCCGTTTTCACTGCCCTGCAACACTTTTTCAGCGATATCCAAATTTGCTGCATCTTGTAGCACCCATGGTGCAAATAGCACCACGCCAATCAATTGACTGGCAAAAAACACCGCCAATAACACCATAGATAGCACAATGGTCTTTGGCAAATCGTAGATGGGGGTGCTAGGCTGTAATGATAAATTTTGCACATTAAACCCTTTAATGGATGTTTATGTTGTTACTGACTATCATGATTGACTGAGTGAATAAGCGCTTTGATTCGTTCAACCGTACTGGCTGGGTATTCTAGCGGGAACATATGCCCACCTTCATGCACTTCAAAATCAATGCCCATACGCCGTTTGACCAGCGCCGGAAACCCGCGTTTGAGAAACAGGCTATCTTTACCAGTTATTTGCTTGGCAACGACAGCCGGCGGATGATTAGGTTTTTGCCAGTATAGCGAGGGGTTGGTGCGAAACACCGCCACTTCCACCGCTTTTGGAATGGTAAGCGTCACTTGCCCATCTGCGGTATCAGTCAAGCCATAACGAATAAAATCATTAAAACAGTGCTCATCAAAGTGTCGATAGAATGCTTTATGTCGCAGATGCTCGTAGGCGACTTCACGGCTTGGCCATATATCACGGCGATGGCTTGATAGACCTGCAGGCGTGAGCCTATCTACCAACCGTGGGCTAAAGCGTTTTGCCCAATGCAGTGCCATTGAATAGTAGCCATGAATGAGCGGTGGGTCTAAGGCAATCACTTGGCTAAATAACTCGGGCGCTTGATAGCTGGCTTGCAGCGTACACAATGCGCCAAGCGAATGCCCTAGCCCGATGACCTTGGTTTGCCCGCGCGCGCTTAAGTGCGCTTGGATGCTATCAATCACTTGTTGGGTCAGTTTCTGCCAATGATTATCAACCGGATAACGCGGGTCAATGCCTAGCGCTGGAATATAAACAATATCAAATTCATCACTCAGCAAATCAAACAGATATTGATAGGTTTGCGATGGAATCCCATTGGCATGCGCAAAGTGTATCAAGGGTTTTTGCCCTGTCCCTTCTATCGCTGTTATCCTCTCTATGCCTGTCGCTAGCGTTGGCGAAGAAGGCAAACGATTGGCTAACGGATGCTGGCTCGTCTCAGATGACATGGTTATTGCATCCCTTTGTCATTTGCAGCCGCTTGGGTTAATTGGCTGGCAAAGCCTTTGGAGACCGTTTCACCAAAACCATAACCGATTTGACTGGCAAATTTACCGAACACTTTTTTCACTGGGTCTTCTGGGTTATATTCCACGACATTATCTAGTTTTAGCTGAGACTCAAGGGTGCTGATGCCGCCTTTTTTATCCGCCAAACCGAGATTAATCGCTTGCTCACCACTCCAAAATAACCCAGAAAAAAGCTGATTGGCGTCAGGGTTTTTGAGGCGATTGCCACGACCTTGTTTGACAGCATTGATAAAATGGGCGTGGGTGTTATCAAGGACACCTTGTACATGCTGGCGCTCAAACTCGGAGAGCGGGCGGCTCATGCTTAAAATATCTTTGTGCGCACCGGCTGTCATGGTGCCATCTTTCACGCCAAATTTATCCATCAAACCTTGGACATTGTAGCTTGGCATAATCACGCCGATTGAGCCGACCAAGCTTGAGGGATTGACCCAAATTTCATCAGCTGCAGATGCGATATAATACGCGCCTGAAGCACCCATATCTTCGATAACGGCATACAGTTTTTTGTTAGGATGCGCCTTTCTTAATTCGGTCATGGTTTGCCAGATTTCATCGGATTGTACAGGCGAGCCACCCGGTGAGTTGATGCGTAATGCTACCGCTTGCGCTTGGTCGTTGTTAAACGCTTCCGTCAATGCCTCGCCCACCGCTTGACTATTGGCTTCATTGTCGCTGCTGATAACGCCTTTGACATCGACGACGGCTAAATGCGGTTTGCTCATATCGATATCACTCATGCCACTTTTGGCAGAACCACTACAGCCTTTGGCTACCGCCGCGCCAAATAGTAGCACATAGCCCAAGGTGATGAGCTTAAAGAAAATACCCCAGCGTCTTGCACGGCGCTGCTCCACAAGGCTTGCCATGAGGGTTTTTTCTAGCAATTGCCATTCTTGGCCTGCGTATGGCGCATTGGGTGGCAAGTTTTGCGCATGGTTTGGATGAATAGATGGCTTTGATTGTGAGGGTTGGTTGGGATCGGGTGGCCAATTATCTGACATAAAAGTTCCTTTGCAATAGGTAATTTACCGCCCATGATAGGGGGAAGCGGTCAAAATTACAATCACTCCCTTGTAGCCAAATCGTCAAGTATCAGTCCGTATCATCTGGGGCGAGCGTGTAAATTACCGCGCCCACTTGATCGGCATACAGGACTTCGAACGGGTGGTCGGCAGGGTTATCCACTGACCAACTAGTCAGCGATAATTGGCTATCTTCACCCAGTTTTTGCGACTTATACGCGCCTGTCACCACATGCAGTAAGGAAGGTTTAGTCAACGCTAGCCACGATGGTTTAATGGATAACGTATAGGGCTGAATGAGTAAATGGGTCGCCGACACCGTGCATAATTTTTCAGTCATTTGCATGGGGATATCGCTATTACCTGCCAACATCAGTACATCGTAGGGTTTGCTGGTTGGTGGCTTGAAACGAATGTGAATATAACAGGTTTGGGTCGCTAGCTTTTGCTCATCGGTTAAGGCTAAATCCAAGTGCCATCCCGACACCGCTGTCACTTCCAAGCCATCTTGTTGCCAACGTTGGGCGGTTTGGCAGCTGCGGGGTGTAATCGCACGAAAACTTGTAGATACAGTCTTATCTGTCACATCAAGCCTGCTGTGTTCGACATCATACCCTGCCAGCCAATAGGCTTTAACAGGTACATGGGTTGCCAGTTGTTGCACCAGCTCATTGACGCGGACACTGGGCGTTTGACTAATCACCCCAGTTAATCGATGAACTTGCTGATTTGCCAACAGCGGATAGATATCACGGTTCAACAGCGAACTGATTTCTTCATCAGCCGCAACATTGCTGATAGCTTGTTTGGTTTTCAAAAAATTGGGTTTATCCGCCTGAGTGGCTTTGATTTGGTTATCGGACAAAATAAGCCAGCTATCATCGCCTTTTTTTAATAAACTGATTACCAGTTTAGGGTTATCACCAACTGCCAGAGTCGGCTTGTTGTTACTTAAACTTCGCTGCTGTAGTGGCAATAATATCAACAGGATAGCCAGTGGCAACATCAGCATTCTAGGCAACAAGCCTTTTAACAACCCCAGTAGCGCAATGAACAAACACAGGACAAGCTGCGTTTGTGACAAGGCGAAAAATGATTGTTTGGCAACACCCGTGTCGATAAGTTGCTTAAGTAAAAGATGAAATACATTGAGCAGGGTTGTTAGCAGCGACCAAATGATTTGGCTCAGCCAATCCCCTACCACAGGTAGCCAACTAACGACGCCTGCCAACATATCCAAGGGTACAACCACTAAGCCTAAAAATGGTACGGCTAGCAAATTTACCAAAATGCCAATGACGGATACTTTGCCAAAAAACCACACCACGATGGGCAGCATCCAAACAAATAGCCAAATTTGTAGTTTTAATAACGCCTTGAATTGATGGCTTATGATTTTAACAAAACCACTCAGCACGTTGGCGCGTGCAGTAGGCGCTAGTAACTGACTAACATCCTTAATTTCAATGGCGCTAACTGTCCCTATTGTCTCGCTAAATTTCAACAGTAAAACCACTGCCACAAAGGATAACCAAAACCCTGCTTGCCCGACTGCCGTCGGTTCTAGCCAAATCATGCCTAGCGCAACCCACGCCAACAGTCGATAAGCAGAAAAATTAACCAATAACTGCTTCGACAGCGTGAGCAGTAACAGCATCCAAAATGTCCGCTGGGCCGGTATTTCAAAACCCACCAGCAGCGCATAAAACCCTGCCATCACCACACTCACCCAGAGCACCAACAAACTACTCGGTAATTTGACCAACAGCTGCGGCGCAAGCCACTTAACGAGCCATAATACAAAAACAGATACGATAGCGGCGAGCATCAGCACATGCGGGCCTGAAATTGCCAATAAATGGCTAATCCCCGTGACTTGATAGCGGTTCTTAAGGTCGCTATCCATCAAGCTTTTATCACCTGTTAATAGTCCCAATAAGATTGCATGGCTTTGGATCGTACTTTGACCAGAAGTTTGAAAAGCGGGTTGGGCAATATCGTTTTTAGCATTGACTATAGAGGTGGATTGTTTCAGCAGGGCTCTATGCAAATTGGCGAGGATTTTTTGGCGTAGTTGCCAGCGCAATTGTTCGATAGCAATAACTATACGGTCTTTCACATGAGATGGGTTAAATTCCCGTAGGCTCGTTTTTTCAATACTGATGATCACTCCCTTTGCCTGCACGCCCCGCTGTCTTAACCATTGCGCTTCATCAAATCCTAGCATGAGCGGTTTGGCATTGCTGGGTAAAATTGTAGGCTTAGGCTGTGCAATGGGCTCAAGCTGTAATTTTACGTTAAGCTGCATGCCAGGTCTTAACTGCGACAAGGGCGCTTCCCAATCAGGGTTGTCTTTGATGTTAGCGGTAATGATTGCCGTTAGCGGTGGCCGGGGGGTTGCTGACGATGCATCAGCATCGCTGCCCTCATCAACGCGGACTTGCAAAATTTGTTTGATGAAACCATTGCCAATTAGGGCAGTATCATTTGATAATGGGCTCATTTGGCTCACCGTATCGCTGATTTGATGCGATTCAACGATGGCATCCACTGTGAGCGCTGAGGGCAATAACGCGTTTTCATACCGCTTATAATGATATAAACCATAACTGGCACTCAACATGAGCGTCAGCAAAAAGATAAAGCTTGATAATAACGGTAAGGCAAAACGGTAGGCGAATGCAGGGTTTGACGACGCTCGTTTTAGCTGTTTACGGTTGCAGCCATGGTATAAACCTACATTGATTAGCAGCGCTATCAATAGTACTACTGATAACATCTGCCAAATTTTTGCATCATAACTGGCTAGCGCAGAACCTATCATCAAGGGTTGATTTGCTAGTGTATTTACCACTAAAAAACCCAACAAACTGGCAACCGTGATGAGCCAAATCATGTTTCAGCCTTGATAAAGATAGCGATAGCTCGCTACTTCCCTTACAATTATCGAATGAACGATATAGTAAAACAAATAGCAACTTTTGGAAATTATTAATCGATGTTGACTCAATTGATTAGCGGCAATGACAATACCTCAGCCGTAGGGAAAAAAAGTATTCAAATCAGTCTAGGGATTGCAGGATTAATACTGGTTATTGACTGCGGGCTATTGCTGGTCAATCGTGTTTTTCATATTGGCACCCTAGTGCCATTGGGCATAGGGCTAATTTTTTTAGGCCATGCGGTATATTGGGAGCGTATCCAACTTTATTTGGCATCACAGCCGTCATTAAAAAAATTATGGCAGCTGGTTTGGCTATTATTTTTTGTCTGGTTGATAAGTTTTTGTGTCTTTGTCAGCTATTTAAAACAGCACTTTAACACCGATAACCATCCTAAAGCAGCGCAAGCGATTATTGTCTTAGGTGGCGGAACAAAAGATAATAAGCCGACCGATGCGGTAAAACTGCGTTTGGATAAAGCATCTGAAGTCATCAAGCGTTTTGCAAACGCACTCGTGATAACCAGTGGTGGTTTTGATGCGGGGGAGGATGTCAGTGAAGCCAAAGCGATGGCGGACTATTTACACGACACCTATGGCATCAGCTTGGCGCATATTGCGCTTGAAGAACAAAGCACCAGTACCGAGCTCAATTTTGTCCATAGTAAAAAGATTTTAGCGCAGCAAGGGATTGCCTTAAATCAACCGATAATCGCAGTCACCAGTGATTTTCACACCTTGCGCGCAAGCCTTATTGGTAAACGACAAGGATATACCAATTTACAGGTAGTCGGGTCTGACACCCCTTGGTATATCCGTCCAAATGTGTGGTTTCGCGAATACTTTGCTTTTATCAGTGGTTGGCTACTCGATGAGTATTAAGCCACCCACGTACCATTTTGTAAGGCCAATTGTTTATCCGCTAACTGTGCCAGTTGCCGGTCATGGGTGACCATCAACAGCGCCGTATTAAAATCTTTTTGTAGCTCTGATAGGATTTCAAACACCGCCTGCGCATTGGCGTAGTCTAAGTTCCCTGTGGGCTCATCTGCTAGTATCAATGAAGGCTTTGTCACCAGCGCCCTAGCAATCGCCACACGTTGACGTTCACCGCCAGACAGCTCGCCTGGGCGATGGGTCAGCCGATGCCCCAACCCTACTTTTTCCAGTAACTCAATAGACTGTTGACGCGCTACTGCGATTGGCACTGCTTTTCGCATCAATAGCGGCATTGCCACATTTTCAATGGCAGTAAACTCCGCTAACAAATGGTGAAACTGATAAATAAAGCCCAAATGCTGGTTACGAAGCTCACCGCGCTGGGTTTCATTCAAATCATTGATGCGCTGCCCATGAAGCCAAACTTCCCCACTGGTCGGCACATCTAAGCCACCCAAGATATGTAGCAAGGTACTTTTACCTGACCCGCTCGTGCCAACAATGGCGATGCGCTCGCCACTGTTAATACTGATATCCAAATGATTGAGCACATTCGTGGTGGTTTTACCATCTTGATAGGTCTTGGTGATATTGTTTCCTGTTAAAATCGCCGTCATGGCTCACTCCTATTCATAACGCAATGTTTGAGCCGGTTGAATGCTAGCTGCTCGGCGTGCTGGGTAAATGGTTG
This sequence comes from Moraxella sp. CTOTU47618, assembly GCF_032017425.1. Classification (NCBI taxonomy): domain Bacteria; kingdom Pseudomonadati; phylum Pseudomonadota; class Gammaproteobacteria; order Moraxellales; family Moraxellaceae; genus Moraxella; species Moraxella sp. CTOTU47618. The sequence continues at coordinate 173,656 of NZ_DALZPW010000003.1, forward strand.
CCACAAAACTTATTACCAGCGAGGCCGCCACGATGATGGATACGTCTTTCCATTCAAGTTGTGAAGGTAAATAGTTGACAAAATACGCATCAAATAAATGTAACCCAAATAAACTATTGATGCCGCCTACCACATCGCTCACGGTCAACGCTAAAATCACGCCCAAAATAGTTCCCGCAACGGTACCAATCACCCCAATAAACAATCCTTGCACCATAAATACTTGGGTGATGAGCTTAGGCGACGCACCAAAGGTTTTTAAAATCGCAATGTCGGCCTTTTTATCAGTCACCAGCATCACCAAGGATGAGACAATGTTAAATGCAGCAACCAAAATAATCAAAAAAAGCAACAACCCGACCATGGCTTTTTCCATTTGAATCGCACCAAATAAATTCCCATGCGTCGATGTCCAGTCACTAGGCATGAGCATATTGGGTGCAATGCTCGCGGCTTGCTGAGCCACTTGTGGTGCGGCAAACAAATCCTTTAATTTCATGCGAATACCTTGCGCTCCCGCAGGCAGACGCAATAACGTAGCTGCATCATTCATCGGGATGAATGCCATAATATTGTTGACTTCAGGGCTGATGTCATACACCCCAGTGACGGTAAAACGCTTAAAGCGCGGAATCACGCCAGCAGGCGATGGCGAGGCTTCTGGTAACACCAAGGTGACCATATCGCCTTGTTTAACCCCCAGTGAATCCGCCATTTGCTTGCCAATCACAATGTCAAATTGACCTGCTTTTAGACTATCGACACTACCACTTTCCATATGCTGATGAATAATCGAGACTTTTTTCTCATAGCTTGGCTCAATACCTGTCACCATGATACCTGCGACTTGTCCATTTGCGGTGAGCATACCCTGTAATTGGATAAAAGGCGCGACGGCTTCAACTTTGGGGTTTTTTTGAATCGTTTGCGCCAGCGTCTGCCAATCTGGGATAATTTCACTGGCAGTGACAGTAGCTTGCGGCACCATGCCCAAAATACGACTCTTGAGTTCGCGGTCAAAGCCATTCATCACCGATAACACGGTAATGAGCACGGCGACGCCAAGCGTCAAACCCACCATTGAAATCAAAGAAATAAAAGAAATAAATCGGTTACTTCGCTCAGCACGGGTATACCGTAATCCTAAAAACAAAGCCAACGGTCGAAACATAGCATTCCTAAAAATTATCACTATTTTGATGATACCAGCAGGCAAAGAAATAACTTATTTTAAAACTATTATTCAAGCCTGCTAAAAGCGTGTTAGTCTGACACACTTTTTTACCGTTTTGGCAAAAGTTTTTTTGCAATTTTGCTAAAAATTCGCAGAATCAAACATATCCGCGCAATAAATTGTGGATGTTTTAAGCAAAATAAGGTGAAAAAATTCTGCATGTCCCCATTAACATAGCAGAATTAAATTTCATCCCTGCTTAATCAAGGGTTAATCCATTGATAAAAGATAGGTTAATAGCTGATACTCGTTGATTTAATCGGGATGATTTGAAGGCTGATATTAGCCTATTGATAGCTGATAATGTAATCATTAAAATTTTGATAAATATCGTGACAGCTGTTTAGTTTATTAAGTTTGTTTGCAATATAAGCCTGTTGTTACTGATAAACCTGTTGTTACTTAAAGGACGTCTTATGACCAATACCCACCAACCCCCTTCTTCAAATGCCCCCAGTACGATTAGCCTAAACTGTGATCAAGTGGTTGGTCATGCAGATCACTGGTCATGTTTTACCAACAACATTCCCGATGACGTCCCAAATTGGTTGCAATCGCATATTGATACTGCCACCATGCCTACCCCACTAAAGACTACCAACGCCACGCCTTCGCATATTTTACTATCGGGCAATCAGCCAATTCATATCAATCAAGTGATTGAAATTGATAGCAATCGCTCACCCAAGCGTTTGATTAATGCGTTTCCTTGTGTCAATAGTCCGTATGGGCAATGGGTCACGATTGAAGGTGTCTATAAATGTGACAATCAGATAGAGGCGATTTTGCGGTTAAAAACTGATGACAATACCGTGCTATATGTATTTGACCAGTATTATGCCATCAATTCGCACAACTATGAAAAAAATCACCGCTACTTAATCAATCTGAGTGCCTTTGCTTATACCGTAAGTTTGAGTAACCGCTCAGAAACCATTGTGGTTGATGAGCCTGAAGCGATTCGTTATCACCGCGCCTTCAATGATATTTTGACCAAAAATAATAACGTTGCCCCAAAAGACCTTGAAGCCCAAATTGCCGCTTGGCAACCTAGCGAAAAAGATTTGCCGCTTGAGCCAATTGAAATCAACGTCGGTCACATGTGTGCCTATTTATTTGGTGAAACCATCGGTCAACAAGATGAAGCCTGGTGCCAAGGTCAAATTGTTGGCAAACAGACTGCCAGCTTTAACGGGGTTGAATTTGTATTGCTTGATGTGGTAATACTACGTGAAAGCCTTGATAACCCTGTTGTTATTCGTTTAGCGGTCAATGCCGATAACATCGATGCGACCATTCAAGTCAACGATTATATTCAAGCCAATATTTGGCTACAGGGGACTATTTTTATGGAAAATCAGAAAAAAGCAGCCACCAATTATAGAGCGTTTTAAGCCTTTCCCCGCTAAAATCATTGGTTAAATTTCTCGAAGCCACTGCCGACTATGACAGTGGCTTTGTTATTTTGTAAATAAATGTAAATTTAGCGCGTTATTGTATTTAATTCATTGAATCGACTATAATTTTATATTATCGTTATTTTAAATTTGATTTTAATCAATTTTTATCAATCAACGTCATAAATTCTATAGCGGCTCAACCGCCTACCCAATATCAGCCGCTAATGTTTGTGAGTGTTATATCAGTTATTTTGGGAAGATGACCCATGCCAAATCAGTCGACTAAATCCGCAGTTTCTACTTCAGACGCTATCCAAGCCCAGACTGGATTGGTAAATCACAGCCCACTCCCACTATCTACTCAAACGACCTTAGCACCCCAAACCACCTTAGCCACTCAAACTAGCTCAGTCAATGGTCTGATGGTTTATACCACAGGTTTTCTACTGTATCCCACCCAAGGACGCGATAAAAAAAATCACCGAATGTTATCGATGATTTTCTTTGTGCTCGGGGTATTAGTGATATTTCGCTTAACACACGGATAAGGCTCGCAATATCCAAAATTATTTGATTAGCCCGATTACACTTGTGTATTGGCTAAGATGTCTTTGAAAAGCTGTTTTTGCTCAGCGCTTGGGCTTGCAGTTTGGATAGACATTAATTGTCCCATATCGCCTTCGACACGGATTTTGCCAGACATGAAGGCTTCCATTGCCCGGTTCATATCACGATCTAAAAAAATTGCTTTTAAGGTATCGGCATCAAGTTTTAAGGTGGTTAAAGCGCCATCTTTCAAACCCTGATGAATTGTCCCATCATAAAAAGCGGCATTGACTTCTTGATTGTCGCTATCTGTGACTTGTAAATTAATTGACATATTTTTAATCGCGGGTGGTAGATTTAAGTCACCTGCTTTGTTGGTTAATTCGTCAACTTTATCAAACCATTCTTGTGTTAAAATTTTAGCCATTTTAAATCCTCATTATCGTTAGTTGTATTAAAACTTGTGCATCTTACCGAGATTTTGTATGAATGACAATTCTCTGACGCATAATAAACCTATTTCTAGAACAACGATAATGGCGCTCGGTTAACCATTTTTAGCATTGTTACTAGATAGTGTATGGCATGTTAAAAAAATCCCCACAATTTACATGGTTTTTTTTATTTTTCATATTATAATAGTTGGTGTGTAATTTTTTTTTGCGCTATGAACGTTACATTAGATGATATTTAGCAAAGATTAAGTTACAATACTTGGTGAGAATCGTGAGTTTGAGCCTATTTTACTGCTTGTAAATTTACTGTTTTGCGTCAAGATTTAGCCGCTAATTTCTTTAAAATTCATCGTGAAACTAGCCACTAAACAGTTAGCCTATCTTATAAAAAAATAACTAGCGCCAACGTATCTGACCTGATAGTTTTATTGACAGGCACAAAGGAGATTTCTGCTTAAACTTGTTGATAATATAGGCTGTAAAGGAAATCATCGAATGAATTTACAAAACACAGCAATACCTATTACCGATGATTATGAAGTGGACATCATTAAGTTGTTCTCAATCATGGCGGTAGTATATGGTATTATCGGTATGGCAATTGGGGTGTTCATTGCATCACAATTGGCATGGCCTGCCCTCAATTTTGGTATCCCTTGGCTAACATTTAGCCACTTGCGTCCATTGCACACCAACGCGGTGATTTTTGCATTTGGTGGTTGTGCGTTATTCGCAACTTCATATTATATCGTTCAAAGAACGTGTAAAACGCGTTTATTCGCACCTTATCTAGCCTGGTTCACCTTTTGGGGATGGAACCTTGTTATTGTTGGCGCAATTATTACCCTACCCTTGGGTTTAACCTCAGCGAAAGAATATGCTGAGCTTGAATGGCCCATTGATATTTTAATTGCCGTGGTGTGGATATCTTATGCTATTGTGTTTTTTGGTACGTTATTGAAACGCAAAACCTCGCATATCTACGTTGCTAACTGGTTCTTTGCGGCATTTATTTTGACCATTGCGTTACTGCATATTGTCAATAGTATGGCAATCCCTGTGAGCTTTTGGAAGTCATATTCCTTGTTTGGCGGTGCAACTGACGCTATGGTGCAATGGTGGTATGGTCACAACGCCGTAGGTTTTTACTTAACAGCCGCCTTTCTGGGTATGATGTATTACTTTGTGCCTGTACAAATCGGTCGTCCTATTTACTCTTATCGTTTATCTATTATCCACTTTTGGGCGTTAATTGCGTCTTATATGTGGGCGGGTGGTCACCATCTTCATTATTCAGCACTCCCTGACTGGGCACAGTCTTTAGGGATGGTATTTTCTATCATTTTATTTGCGCCTTCATGGGGCGGTATGATTAATGGTGTACTTACCTTATCTGGTAGCTGGGATAAACTTCGCACAGACCCTATTATTCGTTTCTTGATTGTTGCACTGTCCTTCTATGCGATGTCAACGTTTGAAGGTCCGATGATGTCAATCAAAACTGTCAATGCGTTATCCCACAATACTGACTGGACCGTTGGTCACGTGCATTCTGGTGCGTTAGGCTGGGTTGGTATGATTACCGTTGGTTCATTATATGTATTGATTCCACGTATTTGGAACAAACAAAAAATGTATTCAACTGATTTAATCACCACGCACTTTTGGCTGGCTACTGCAGGTACTATTTTCTACATCGTATCGCTTTGGATTTCAGGTATTGGTCAAGGTATGATGTGGCGTGCTACAAATCCAGATGGAACGCTGGTGTATAGTTTCGTTGATACTGTCTTGTTCTCGCACTATCCTTACATTGGTCGTGCATTTGGTGGTTTATTGTATGTCACAGGTATGGTCGTTATGGCTTACAACGTCTACAAAACTATCACGATGCCAAGCACTAAAACTGTTGAAGTAGCGGATACCACTACACCTGTAGTAGAAACTGCTACCGTAAAACAGATTTAAGGAGAGACTCATGCAACTCAATCATGAAATTATTGAAAAAAACACGGGTCTTCTACTTATCCTAATCGTTGTAGCTATTAGTTTTGCGACTTTGGTAGAAATCGTGCCATTGATTTATACCAAAGAGGTTAACCAACCTTTGCCCAATATGAAGCCATGGACTGCCCTTGAGATGGAAGGTCGTGATATTTATATTCGTGAAGGCTGTCACGTCTGTCATACCCAAATGGTTCGTCCTCTTCGGGCTGAAGTGGAACGCTATGGACCTTACTCGCGCGCAGCTGAATCCGCTTGGGATCATCCCTTCTTATGGGGTTCTAAACGTACTGGACCTGATCTTGCGCGTGTGGGCGGACGCTATTCTGATGACTGGCAACGTGAACACTTGATTAACCCACAATCATTGGTACCTGAGTCTGTGATGCCATCATTTGCTTGGTTAGCAAAAAATGACGTTAACCCTGGAGAAGTACAAGCAAAAATGCGTCTATTCCGTGACCATTTTGGTGTGCCTTATAGCGATGCTGATATTGCAGGTGCACCTGATGCGGTACAAGGTAAAACTGAGCTCGATGCTGTTGTTGCATATTTACAACAACTGGGCACTGCAATGAAAGGTCAACGTTAATGTTGGGCACATTACACAGTATCGCAACGGTCGCAGCGTTTATCGCTTTTATTGCGATTGTTTGGTGGGCTTACTCGCCAAAGAATCGCAAACGATTTGAAGAAGATGCAAAACTTGCGTTAGATGACGAAGACCTAACAGGTGCATCACAACGCAATAAGGATAAAAAATGAGTGGATTTTGGAGTTTTTGGATAACCCTATTTTCCATCGCTTGTTGGGCTTGGATTTTGTTCTGGTTAGTCGGTGTATTGGGTTATCGCCCAAAAATGTCGGATGACGGTACTACAGGCCATGAATACGATGGTATCCAAGAGTTTGACCGTCCATTACCAAAATGGTGGTTAGTAATCTTTTGGGGTACATTAGCTTGGGCACTACTATACATGCTATTGTTCCCATCAGTAATGCCAGGCTCATGGAAAGGTATCACTACGGTAAAAGTAGATGGTCAAGATGTTCCTTGGACCAGTGCTAATGAATTAGCATCCGATCTTGAGCGCAATAATGCCGTATTTACTGGCACGTTCAATGATAAAATCTTAAAAGACAAAGCGGTAACGGCGCAAATTGATAGCCTTGCTAAATTACAAGCGCAGCAAGCTAAAAATGCAGAACCGAATGCCGAATTAAAATCGCAAATTGATAAAGGTATTGTAGGACTGGCACCTGCCGTTCTAAAACTTTCTCAAGATCCTCAAGCGATTAAAATTGGTCAGCGTTTGTTCTTACAAAACTGTTCAGTGTGTCATGGCTCACAAGCGCATGGTGCACCCGGTTATCCAAACTTGACGGACAATGACTGGATTTATGGCGGTACACCCGATAAAATCTTGTTAACCCTAAATCATGGTCGCGTGGGTGGTATGCCAGCTTGGAAAGCGCAGATTGGTGAAGATGGTGTTCGCGCCGCAGCTGAATACGTACTATCACTATCACCCGGTCATGGTTCAAAAGAAAATGGTCAGTTGAACCAAACTTTGGTTAATCAAGGTAAGGCTATTTTTGATACTAACTGTGCGGTATGTCACGGTAAAGATGCCAAAGGTAACCATGATATCGGTGCGGTGAATCTTACGGATGACATTTGGTTATATGGTGGCGACCGTGAAACGGTTCGTACTACGTTACGTAACGGCCGTGCCGGTGTGATGCCACATTGGGATACCAAATTGGGTAACGAGCGTATTATGTTATTGGCGGCGTATGTTTATTCATTAAGCGATCACAAACAAGATGGCTCTGTGATGACGCCAACCACTGTTGTTAATAAAGAACGTGGTGCAGCCTCTACCCCAGTTGAAACTGCAAATGCGGTCAAATCTGCGGTTGCTAGTGCGGTAAAATAATTTTTACCCGCCACTTAAAAAAGCGAGTTTTAGTTACTCGCTTTTTTATTGCGGATTGACTTTTCCTTGTCCCTCTTTACTTGCCTAGTTTTACATGCCTAGTTTTTCAAAGGCAGTTTCATCAAAACCAATGATTAACTCATTGTTTGAGACGACAATCGGGCGCTTAATCATACTTGGTTGCGCCACCATCATATCTAAAGCAGCATCCACATCTTGCTTTATTTGGGCTTTTTGCGCATCGCTAAGTTTGCGGTAGGTTGTGCCTTTGCTATTCATGATTTTGTCGATACCAACTGTTTCGACCCAATGTGCTAATGTCGGTTTATTTATCGCCTGTTTTTTATAGTCAAAAAATTCATACTCCAAACCCAGTGCAGTTAATTTATCAAACGCCTTTTTCATGGTGCTACAATTTTTGATACCGTAGATGGTGATGCTCATATTACCTCCTTTTTTTATCGCAATTTTTACGGTTTTAGGCTATGCTATGGGGCTTAAAATACCTTCCCATTCAAATACTGCAAATTCAGACCATTATGAGTAATTCAGCTTTAACCAGTCAATACCAACCCCAAGAGATTGAGCCCGCCCAACAACAAAAATGGGAACAGCAAAATCGCTATCAAGTAAACAACGCGGCATCAGATAAGCCGTCACGTTATTTGCTGTCTATGTTCCCTTACCCCAGTGGTAAACTACATATGGGGCACGTGCGCAACTACACGATTAGTGATGTGTTGAGTCGTTACTACCGGTTAAAGGGTTATGAAGTATTGCAGCCAATGGGCTGGGATGCGTTTGGTATGCCTGCAGAAAATGCAGCGATTGCCAATGCTGTTGCCCCTGCTGCGTGGACGTTTTCAAACATTGATAACATGCGCGCACAGCTTAAATCATTAGGACTATCGATTGACTGGTCACGTGAATTTGCTACTTGTACGCCAGAGTACTACAAGTGGGAACAATGGCTATTTGTACAACTGTTCAAAAAAGGCTTGGTATACAAAAAACTCTCAACTGTGAATTGGGACCCTGTTGATAATACCGTCCTTGCCAATGAGCAAGTGGTAGATGGTCGCGGTTGGCGCTCAGGTGCGTTAATTGAAAAACGCGAAATCCCCATGTACTACTTTAATATCACCGCCTATGCAGACGAGCTGTTAAATGATTTGGATAAGCTAGAAGGTCATTGGCCACAGCAAGTGATTACCATGCAGCGCAACTGGATTGGTCGCTCTGAAGGCATGGAAATTCATTTCCCTTATACCTTAAATGGTGAAGAAAAAACCCTAGATGTATTCACTACCCGTCCTGATACCTTAATGGGCGTGACTTATGTATCGGTGGCAGCTGAGCATCCACTAGCAAAACACGCGGCCGCGACAAATCCTGCCCTACAAAGCTTTATTGAAGCCTGCAAAAAAGGTTCAGTTGCCGAAGCAGACTTAGCCAAAGCTGAAAAAATGGGTATGGACACGGGTCTGACTGTCACCCATCCGTTGACAGGTCAGCAAGTGCCTGTTTGGGTCGCTAACTACGTCTTAATGAGCTACGGTTCTGGCGCTGTCATGGCAGTCCCTGCGCATGATGAACGCGACTTTGAATTTGCCAATAAATACCAGTTACCTATCAAACAAGTGATTGACCTAGACGAACATCATAAGCAAGGTCAACAGTTTGATGCGACCACTTGGCAAGACTGGTATGGCGATAAGCAAAATGGCGTGGCTATTAACTCGGGTGAGTTAGACGGTTTAAATTTTAAACAAGCCTTTGACAACATTTTAACCCAACTTGAGCCAAAAGGCTTGGGTAAAAAAACCATTAATTATCGGCTACGTGATTGGGGAGTATCTCGCCAGCGTTATTGGGGTTGCCCAATTCCGGTGATCAACTGCGCCGACTGCGGTACAGTGCCTGTTCCTGAAAATCAGCTGCCTGTGGTATTACCCTTAGATGTGGTGCCCGATGGACGTGGCAATCCCCTCAACAATCTTGCTTCATTTACCGATGTCAACTGCCCATGTTGCGGTAAGCCTGCCAAACGTGAAACCGATACCTTTGATACCTTTGTAGAATCAAGCTGGTATTACGCGCGTTTTGCCTCACCCAATTATACTGATGGGATGATTAATAAAGTCGCCGCCGATAAATGGCTACCTGTGGATCAATATGTAGGCGGTGTTGAGCACGCCGTGTTACATTTACTGTATGCGCGTTTTTTCCACAAACTCATGCGTGATGAAGGCTTGGTGCAGGGTGATGAACCCTTTGCTAATTTACTCACCCAAGGCATGGTCTTGGCGGGTACTTATCTTCGCGAAAATGCCGATGGTAGCAAATCCTATTACTTTCCAGAAGAAGTTGATATCCGCTACAACGACAAAGGTCAGCCCATCGAAGCGACCTTAAAAGCCGATGGTCAGCCTGTCAAAATTGGCAAAATCGAAAAAATGTCGAAGTCAAAAAACAATGGCGTCGACCCACAAGCGACCATTGATCAATATGGCGCAGACACAGTCCGACTTTACACCATGTTTACCGCGCCTGTCGACCAGACGCTTGAATGGATTGACGATGGGCTAAAAGGTCCGTATAACTTTTTGAAAAAAGTATGGCGTTATACCATCGAGCATGGTGACACACTGGCACAACAATCTTTAACCGCAGCAACGCTATCGGTGAGTGACGCTCCGTCGCTTAGTAAAGCCGCTAAAAGTCTACGCCGTAAAACACATGATACTATCGGCAAATTAGATGACGCCTTTGGCAAAAACTTGGCGCTCAATACCCCTGTGTCATTTTTAATGGAATTGTCGAACGAACTCACTGCATTTGACATTCGTTCAGATAGCGATTTGGCGGTAGCCAATGAAGCACTCATAACGTTATTGACCTTGCTCACCATGTACGCGCCGCACATGGCAGAAGTCTTACTTGAGGAGTTAGGGATTGATGTGATGACGCTAACCTATCCACCCGTTGATACTTCAGCCTTGGTACAAGACACTATTACCATGGTGGTGCAAGTCAATGGCAAAATCCGTGGTCAAATGGAGGTGGCGCCAAACAGTGACAGCGATTGGTTAAAAGCCGAAGCGAAACAACTCGACAGCGTCGCTAAATTCATCACCGGCGATATCGTCAAAGAAATCGTGGTGCCCAATAAACTGGTTAATATTGTGGTAAAAGCCTAATTGATTATAAGGGCTTATTGGCAACCTAAGCCCTTTTTGACCTTAAAGCTTTATAATGAAGCATTATAATAAAGTGTTATCACAAGCAATACCGACAATCATAGATGGGTAACTAACAGACAGGTAACTATATGAATCAGCCATTTCTTCGTATCTTCCTAAGCAGTGTGTTACTGACGCAGCTACCTGCCTGTGGTTTTCATCTACGCGGGTATGATGCGCCCATGTCACAGAATATCCCGACCACTGAGCTGATTTTTAACAACACGCCTGAAGCCTATGCGGTTAAAAATTCGTTGAAAAAACAACTGGACCAGATGAGCATTAACACTCAAGATAAGGTGATTGATAAAAATGCAACCAACCAATCAAATACTACCTTGCCTGCCAGTATTGAAGTCAAAAACATTCGCCTGCAAAACTACCAGCTACGCGGTATTTTGACCGAAATTCGCATGGTGTTAAGCGCAGAGGTAAGCTATCGCGCCATTGAAAATGGTCAACCCCGCACGCTGACCAATACGATTCAAGTACAGCGCAGCTATCAGTATGACCAAGGCGTGGTAGCGACCGACAATCCCCAAGCCGAGCAAATTAAAGTATGGTTGTATGACAACCTGGCGCAGCGTATTGCTGACCAATATGTCGCACTGAGCCTTCCTAAAATCACCAAACTGTCGACCACAACTACCCCCTAACCTAATTGATACCTAATTGACACCTAATTGATAATACGCTGATGCAGTACAATTTTTTAAATGCCTTTCAACATCTCAAAAATAGGCAAGACCCAGCCACTGGCCTGTGGCTAATGCATGGCGATGAAGATTTGCTGTCACAGTGGCTGATAGAAAAAATGTCGCCAAATTGGCGGCAGCATAATATGGCAATTTCGCGCATGGATATTACCAGCGCCAAATCATGGCAAGCGGTTTTGGCAGAGCTGAACAGTATGTCACTGTTTGATGACAACAAAGCCATTATCGTTCACGGTAATCATAAACCCGATAAAGAGGCGTTAACAGAATTAGAGCAATTTGCGACGAGCAATTCGAGCAATTGCTTAGTCATTATCAGTGATAAATACGATAAGAAAAGCCAAAGCAGTGCGTTTTTTTCGCTTTGCGATAAATTTGGTCAGGTCATCGAATGTCATATTTATCAAGAACAGCAACGCGAACAACTGCTACAGCAACACGCGCAAGACTTTGGGCTCGAACTCACCAAACCCGCTTGGCAAATGCTAATGGCACAAACTCAGCATAATTTGCTAGCGGCTTACCAAAGTCTGTGGCGACTCTCCTATCTCTATGCTACAACAGATGCGAATCCCCCTACCCATTTTGTGACCATCGATGAGCCTCAGCTGTTTGATGGGTTGGTGAGTCAATCTATGTTTACCACCTTTGATTTATCGGATGCCATGTTGGCAGGTGATACCGCGCAGGTTGCAAAAATCTTACAGCAACTCAAAGCCAGTGAAGAACCAGAGAGTCTGGTGTTATGGATGATAGCCAAAGATATGCGCAATATTTTAAGCTTGCAATCAGGGGCAAGCTATCAAAGCCTCGGCATTTGGCAAAGTAAGCAACAGCTGTATAGTAAAGCCCTGCATCGTCATTCCCATGACGCTACCCGAAACTGGTCGGATGCGCTGTACCAAGCCGACCAAGCCATCAAAGGTCTGTTGCAACAACCGGCTTGGGAGCTGCTCTACCAACTCGCTTTTCGCCTAGCGGGTCAACCATTATTTCACTAGTTGCTTTAAAAGTTACTTTAAAAGTTGCTTTTAAAAATGCTCCGCAACCTTTGCAATCTTTGCAACCTTTCAAACAGCACGCCTATCAAACCACCGTACAATCCACCACCCCCCAAATTTTTAATGCGTTTTTGTTACTCATAACATTCATTTTATAATCCAGCAAGATTATGTGGTTATAATTAAAAATCCTTTCGGCTTACCTGTTTTTATTGCAATTTATTCTCATTTAGCTTTTAATACTCCCTGTTACAAAGCTGTATTTATTTAATTTTTTTCAATTGTTTATCCCTTGATAAGGCTTGGCACGATGACCGCTACCCAAAAAAAATGGCTCAAATGGGCAATCTTAAGTTTGATCGTTATTTCGCTGGCAGCGTTAGCTTATTGGTACTTTAAACCCAAACCCCAAAAACCCGATTACATCACCGCCAATGTCGAACGTAGCGATATTGAGAACAGTGTGATGTCCACGGGCAAAATTGAAGGCATTAAACAAGTGGATGTGGGCGCTCAGGTGTCAGGGGAAGTGACAAAATTGTATGTCGAGGTGGGTGACACGGTCAAAAAAGGCGATGTTATTGCTCAAATTGACCCAGTTACCCTGCAAAATACCTTAACCACGCAGCAAGCTACCTTACAGCAAAGCAAAGCGAATTTGGAAAGTACCAAGTCCGCCTATCAGACCAAACAAGCCGCGCTTGCCACAGCGCGAGCCGACTTGAAAGGTAAAATAGCAACCTTGCAACAATCGCAAACAGAATACAATCGCCTAAAATCCTTGCTTGCCATGAATGCCATCTCCAAACAAGAGCTGGAGCAAGCGGATACCGCTGTCAAAACAGCCCAAGCCAATGTGGACAGCGCGAAAGAAGCGATTGCGACTGCCCAAGCAAATATTGCCTCATCGCAAGCCGATATTGTTAGTGCACAACAAACCATAAAAAAATCGCAAACGGACGTCAATACGGCTGAAAAAAATCTTGGATATAGCCAAATTGTTGCCCCGATGTCAGGCACGGTGATTTCTATCACCACCAAACAAGGGCAAACAGTAAACGCCAATCAATCAGCCCCCACCATTGTGACATTGGCAGATTTGAGTAGTGTGCGCGTGAAAGCCAAAATATCAGAAGCCGATGTCGTTAACCTAAAAGTAGGGTTGCCTGTTTATTTCAATATCATTGGACGCCCAGATAAGAAATACCAAGCCACGCTCGATACCATTGGACCTGCGCCCGATGGCACTACCGCCAGTGATTCATCAACGTCAACGGATTCAGCGATTTATTATATTGGTTATTTTACTGTCCCCAATCCCGATGGCGCGCTACGCATCAATATGACAGCGCAAGTCTATATTGTTGAAAACAAAGTCAATAATGTGCTTAGCGTACCGGCTGCAGCAATCAAAAATGACCCAAGAATAGGCAGTTATGTTGAAGTCGTACAAGCCGATGGTAGTACCAAAAAACAAGCGGTCAAAACAGGCGTCACCAATCGTATTACCACCCAAATTCTTAGCGGCGTCAACCAAGGTGATAAGGTGGTTGTGGGTCAAGCAACGGTGAGTAAATCAAGTTCATCGTCTAAAAATAAGGGTGGTCCACCGATGATGTAGTCATCGGTAGATGATAACCCTAGATTGTAAACGTTGATTATAACCTATGACGCATGCTAACTTTGAGATACACGGCTGATGATAACGCAAGACACCAAACAACCTGTCATGGAAGTGAAGGATTTAATCCGCGAATTTCCTGCAGGTGATGAAAAAATTCGGGTTTTACATGGGATTGACTTGACCATTTATGAAGGCGAAATGGTGGCAATTATTGGTCAATCAGGCTCGGGTAAATCCACCTTAATGAATATCTTAGGCTGCCTAGATCAGGCGACCGCGGGCAGTTACCACATCTATGGCAAAGCGGTGGACAAACTCACCGCAGACGAACTTGCCGAGCTTCGCCGTGAGCATTTTGGCTTTATTTTTCAGCGCTATCATTTACTCGGTGACATCAATGCCCAAGACAATGTCGCCGTCCCTGCCGTGTATGCAGGGATGCCCGTGCGGCAACGTGAAGCGCGCGCCACTCAATTATTAGACGACTTAGGGCTGGCGGCAAAAACCCAAAATCGCCCAAGCCAACTCTCCGGTGGTCAACAACAGCGTGTGTCTATCGCTCGTGCCTTAATGAATGGTGGCGACATTATCCTGGCTGATGAACCGACTGGGGCATTAGATAGCCAATCGGGTAAAGATGTGATGGCAATTTTGAGAAATCTAAATAGCCAAGGTCATACCATCATTATGGTGACCCACGATCCTTCTATCGCTGCCCAAGCCGAACGCGTGATCGAAATCAAAGACGGACAGATTCTTAAAGATTATTATACCGACAATAGATTTGATAAAACCAAAGCGGTTCAACACCTAAATTTTGCCAAAAAATCTGGTGTGACCGCGTTTTTAGACCGCTTATCTGAAGCCTTTAAGATGTCTGTTTTGGCAATGAAAGCGCATAAAATGCGGACATTGTTAACCATGCTAGGTATTATCATTGGTATTGCCTCTGTGGTATCGGTAGTGGGTCTAGGGCAAGGCTCTCAACAAAAAATTCTCAATGATATCAGCTCCTTAGGCACCAATACTTTAACCGTACGAGATGGCTATAAATTTGGTGACCCTCGCCGTAAATACCATGATAATAATTTAACAGATGCCGATGCCAATGCTGTCGCAGAACAGCCTTATGTGCAAAGCGTCAGTCCACAAGTCAGCAGCAATACCGCCACCGCCCGTTACCGTGAAACAGAAGCTTCTGTGAATGTCAGTGGCGTGGGCAAAGATTATCTAACGGTGAAAGGCGAAAAACTCGCGCTTGGGCAAACCTTTAATGACAATAGTATCACCTCGATGACCCAAGATGTGATTATTGATAATAATGCAAAAACCGCCTTTTTTGCCAATGTCAGCGATCCCATTGGTGAAGTGATGTTGGTGGGTAGTGTGCCCGCTCGCGTCATCGGTGTATTGCAGCCGTCTGAGCAAGCTTTTGGTCCAAGTTCAGACACCCCTACCCTATATATGCCTTATACCACTGTGATGCATAGAATGGTTGGTACTAGTCATGTAGATAGTTTTATTGTGCTACTAAAAAATACTATCTCGTCTAGTGCCGCTGAGCAAGCTGTTTCTGATTTGATAGAGCAGCGACACGGCACCGATGACTTTCGTATTCAAAACTCTGATTCAATTCGTCAGACGATTGAATCCACCACAGGCACGATGACATTACTGGTTTCGTCGATAGCCATTATTTCTTTGATCGTGGGGGGTATTGGCGTCATGAATATCATGCTCGTCTCAGTTACCGAACGTACCAGTGAAATTGGTGTGCGCATGGCAGTGGGCGCAAGACAATCTGATATCATGCAGCAGTTTTTGATAGAAGCGATTTTGGTATGTATCTTGGGCGGGATTTTAGGTATTAGCCTAGCGTTTGCCATCGGCGCTTTAATTAACAAATTTGCAGGGGGTAATTTCCAAGTGGTGTATTCAACCACCTCCATTGTAGCGGCGGTGGTGTGTTCCACTCTCATTGGTGTGGTTTTTGGGTTTATTCCCGCGCGCAATGCCGCGAGACTCAATCCTGTCGATGCCTTATCAGGTGGTGAATAAAAGTTTTATCACCTAGTTAATTAATACCTAGTTAATCCACGTCTAGCCAATCAAGATTTATTTAATCAAGGCTAGATAAGTTAAAGGTATGATAAGTCGATAAATTTATGCCTCTATTTCGATGCAAATCTTTAGTTAAAAAAATTGTGCAAAAAGGCTTGCAAACCAAGATTTAATGCGTATAATATGCACTCACTTAACGGCAATAGCCAAAATAAAAACGTGAAAATCGTTTTTGATTGCCTTAACAGTTTTGGATCGTTAGCTCAGTTGGTAGAGCAGTGGACTTTTAATCCATTGGTCCCGCGTTCGAGTCGCGGACGATCCACCATATATTGCTTTGCAATTTTTTAATGCTTTAGCAAATCATAGATTTGCTCTTGCGAAGCTAAAAACGTCTCCCAGACGTTTTCTTAACGCTTCTCAGGATCGTTAGCTCAGTTGGTAGAGCAGTGGACTTTTAATCCATTGGTCCCGCGTT
>NZ_DALZPW010000003.1:190456-224558 GCF_032017425.1 Moraxella sp. CTOTU47618
CGAGTCGCGGACGATCCACCATATCCAAAGCCCTTATCGAATTGATAAGGGCTTTTTTATACCCTTGATTTTGTAACGCTATGATTTAGGCTAGCAGTTTAGGTTAGAAAAATAAAAATCACCTAGTTGAACTTATCTTTGATTGTATCAAATAGCTTACCTAACGTTTAGCAAAGAAAAAAGCCAAACCATTAAAGGGTTGGCTTTTGACAGCATCGCTGTCGGATGCTGTCGAGATAGGCTATGACTTTTAGTATAGCTTATTTTTGGTATGGGTAGTTAGGTGATGTACTTAATACATAGCCTGTTGCCCCGCCCGCTGCTGCACCGATTGCCGCAGCTTTACCGATGTCGTTACGGTTGCCATCTGATTTTGCCAGTGCACCTAATGCTGCACCCGCTACCGCGCCTTGCGTCGCCGCGCGAGAAGAGCCTTGGGTAGTGACGCGGTTGCCATAGGCATCAGTGGTTGCACACGCTGTCAATGCTGTTGAACCAACAAGTGTCGCAAGTACCGCAAGTGTTTTAAGTGATTTCATACTTTTCTCCAGTAGGGTTTCCATTTGCAAAAATGTCAGGTGCTTTTAGCAACTTACGGAAGTTATATTAGCGTAAATTTTTTACCCTATTGTTATGAATAAAGACTGATTTATACGTGTTTTGTAAGTAACCTTGCTATAATTTGGGCAACAAATAGCTTACTCAAGGTTGCGTTAACTTTTTCTACAATACCGCACATATATTAGGCATGATACGTGTTCAATAAATCGGTGAATTGCGCTTCAGTCACCACTTTCACCCCCAGTTTTTCAGCATTGGCAAGTTTACTGCCGGCTTTTTCGCCTGCGAGCAGTGCGGTGGTCTTGGCAGAAACGCTGCCTGAGACTTTTGCCCCTAATGCTTGCAGTTTGGCTTTGGCTTCGTCACGTCCCATGCTTTCAAGGGTGCCTGTAATGACCCAACTTTGACCTTTAAGCGGCTGATTACCTTCAGGCACTTGGCTGACAGGCTGCCAATGAATACCCGCTTGTAATAGTCGATTAATGACTTCGATATTGTGCTCGGCACGAAAAAACTCAAAAATCGAGTCTGCGGTTTTTTCACCGACATCGGGGGTTTTTTGTAACGCTTCAATACTCGCTGCCATGAGCGGCTGCAAGTCGCCAAATTGCATGGCTAAATTCATCGCCGTGCTCTCGCCTACGCCACCAATACCCAAGGCAAAGATAAACCGCGGTAAGGTCGTATCTTTACTTTTTTCAATGGCGGCTAGCATATTTTCGACAGATTTTTCCCCTAATTTTTCAAGGTTGATGAGCGCATCGCGGTGATTGTTAAGCGCATAAATATCTGCGACATTTTTAACAATACCTTGCTCAAAAAAGTTAATCAACCAGCGCTCACCAAGCCCGTCGATATCCATCGCTTTACGACTGACAAAGTGAATCAGCGCTTCTTGTTGCTGGGCTGGGCAAAATAGTCCGCCGGTGCATCGTGCCAGCGCTTCACCTTCTGGCATGATAACGGGTGAATCACACACCGGGCAATGCGTCGGCAGGCTCACCACTTGGGCATTGGCAGGGCGCTCGTCCGTCCAAACGCGCGTAACTTTGGGAATGACATCACCGGCACGGTGTACGCTGACCATGTCCCCTGCTCGAATGTCTAAACGCTGAATTTCACCGATATTATGCAGGGTCACATTGCTCACAGTGACGCCACCGACATTGACAGGTTCAAGTTTGCCCACAGGCGTCAACTGACCTGTGCGCCCAACTTGCCACTCAATCGCATTTAGACGCGTCATCACAGTTTCGGCAGGGAATTTATAGGCGGTTGCCCAGCGTGGTTCACGGCTTAAAGTGCCTAGTTGCTCTTGTAAGGCTAAACTATTGACCTTAATCACCGTGCCATCAATTTCAAAGGGTAAGCGACTGCGTTTTTCAATCACCGCTTGATAATACGCTTGCAGCTGCGCGGCTGTTTGCACGATTTTGATATCGCTAATGCTAAACCCCAACGCTTTTAGCCAAAAAAGCGCATCGGATTGGGTGGTAATCTCAGCGGGTAAGCCTTGATTGACGGAATAGGCATAAAACGCCAGTGGACGACTTTTGGCGATATTTGGGTCAAGTTGGCGCAAACTTCCCGCAGCGGCATTACGCGGATTGGCAAAGGTTTTCTCCCCTTTCGCCTGTGCATCACGATTGAGCTTGGCAAACCCTGCTTTGGGCATGAGTACTTCGCCGCGCACTTCTAGCCGTGGTATATCAATCGCCAGCTGCAGGGGTAGATTTCGAATAGTACGCACGTTTTGGGTAATATCTTCGCCCGTTTGACCATCGCCGCGCGTGACCGCTTGGATAAATTGCCCGTTTTGGTACAACAGTGAAACCGCAAGCCCGTCAAGTTTGAGCTCGACTTCATATTCGGGGTTTTGCTGATTGACTGCCAAACGGTCATTGACCCGTCGCATAAAGTTCTGTAAATCGTCAAAGGTAAATAAATTACCCAGTGACAGCATGGGTATTTGGTGGGTGACTTGGGTAAAAGATGGCAACGGCTTGTCGCCTACTTGGTTGGTAGGGCTGTCGCTTTGTACCAATTCAGGATGGGCGGTTTCTAATGCCACCAGTTCTTGGCGAAGTTGGTCGTATTCGCTATCTTCTAACAGCGGATTATCTAGGACGTAGTAAGCGTGGTTATGTTGTTTTAGCTGTGCAATGAGTTTGCGCATTTGCGCAGTAATGGCGGCTGTGTTCATAATCATGATGATTTAAAAAAGATAACGGATATTTTACAACAAAGTGAGGGCTTACTTGGTCAATTTTTTCCGTCAACAGGTCAGTCAAAACAATAAAACTTTTAACCATAAAAAAAGGCACTCACGAGGAGTACCTTGTTTTCATTTTAATAAAATCTATCGACCAAAATTAATGGCAAGCTCGCGCATGGCTTGGGTGTTTTCTTTGTTAATTGGCTCGCCTGTGTCGTCATATACCGTGGCATTTAAGTCATTGGCAAGCAATCCTGCGATACTCATCATGCTATCAAAGCCTTGAACAGGGCGTGGGTGTGGTAGTGATAAAAATAATACCAAGCCTTTCATGGTTTGCGTCGGTAGTCGATTGAGATCGAAAGGTGAAATACCTTCATTATCAATCATCATCAGACTAAACCACAATAAGCCTGTCCCGTCTTTGTTTTCGTAGCGATGGAACATATTCATCGCACCAAACTTCAAGCCATACTTGTCAATCAGCTCTAACAAATAATCGCCTTTAATGTCGACAAACTGCTGATTAGGAAAAATACTGATGTTGATATTTTGAATGGCGTTGTTGAGTGGGCTGTTTTGTTCTTCGTCAATTTGCGCTTGGATATGGGTGTCTAAAATTGGGCTGTTATCGGTAAAGCTGTCTTTTTTTAGCTGATTTTCATCGAAAGTATGCACAACCGGGGTGATAGTCTCTGTGGCATTAGCAAGCATGCTAAAAGCGTCGTTTTCGTTTTCCACAAATGTATGGGTTTCTGCCAATAATTTGTCGTTGGCAGATTTAGTAGCATTGGCATTGGCATTGGCAAAACCGCCATTGGCTGGATAGTTGTCTAGGTGTAACTCGGTATCGTCCGCGCTTAGCTTTACTTCGCCTTTAGGATTGTCAGGTGTGATTTCCGCTTTAAATAACTGGCTTTCTTGGGGCTCAGGACGCTGATGGCGTGGAATAATAGGTAGACCATCTTTGTCATGTTCAATCGCGTCAGTCGCTAATACATCTTGGTTTTTTTGACGAATGGATTTTAGTAGCGTGTAAATACCCCAAACGATAGCAACAACCGCAAGAATGATAAGAATAAGCTGAGTGATAGACATAAACAACGACCTTTGAGAAAGACGATAACGACCCTGTTTGTAGTGTAAAAATTTTTACATCGGTATTTTTGCCGTTATACTATCATGACTTCATAAAATCAGCTAGAAAAAACCGTGACAAGGCTTGACTTTTTGCGTATTTGACAGGTGAAAATCGCTTATGCCAAATAAGCTTCCACCTCAGTCATATCGACACTGACCAACTTGGACACGCCCGCCGTTGGCATGGTCACACCTTTGAGCTCATCGGCAATTTGCATGGCAAGTTTGTTATGACTGATAAAAACAAACTGTACGTCTTTGGCAAGCTGCTCAATTAAGCGGGTAAAGCGCGCGACATTGGCATCATCGAGCGGCGCATCGACTTCATCGAGCACACAAAATGGCGCGGGCTGCTGTTTAAAAATCGCAAAGATTAAACTTAGCGCCGTTAAGGTCTTCTCCCCTCCCGATAACAGCGCTAGCCGGCTGTTCTTTTTGCCTTTCGGCTGCGCCATCAGCTCTAGCCCTGACTGCCAGCCTTTACCGCTGCCATCTTTGACATTGGTATGGTCTGATAACACCAGCTGCGCTTGCCCGCCGCCGAACACTTGGGTAAATAGCTTGTTAAGTTCGATATTGACTTGGGTCAACATATCCATAAAAAGCTGTTTGGTCTGACTGTCAATCTGCTGGATAGCAAGTTGCAATTTGTCAATGCTTGCGGTCAAATCCGAGATTTGCTCAGCAAGGGGCGCCAATCGGCTGTTCACTTCACTGAGCTCAGCTACTGCGGCATGATTGACTGCCCCAAGATTAACCACCTGTGATGCTAACTGATCGAGTTGTCGTTGTAGTTGCTCGCGTTTGCTGCTACCCATTAACTCAATATTGTCGGTTTTTGGCACGGCGATTTTGCGACTAGTCAATTGCTCACCAATCAATGCCACGTTTTGCTTGGCTAGTGCCCATGCGGTGTCGGTGGTGTGGTATTGCTGTTGTAGTTGGCTCAACTGCTGCTGAGACTCTTGCACACCCAATTGCGCTTGATGTAGCTCGGTTTCCATGGTTTGCAAGGTGATTGTCAATTGCGTAACGCTGTCATTGACGGTTTGCAGTTGCGTCGAGTCCACCGTGAGTTGCTGTTGTAGCTGTGGCAAGCGTGCCTTGTGCTCGCTAATTTTATGACTCAGCAGCTGCTGCTCACTGGTGAATCTTGCTTGGTCTTGGCAAGCTTTGGCAAGTTGCTGCTCACTTGCGGTGATTTGCAATTGTCCGGTTGCCAGTGTTTGGGTGATGCGATTTTGTTGTTGTTCTAGCTCGCGCTGTTGACTGGCAAACTGGTTTAAGCGTTCATCGAGTAACTGGCGTTCGCTGATTTGTTGCTGTAATTGCGGTTGTAAATGCGAAAGCGTGTTGCTTAGCTCATAAACCCGCTGTTGCTCTTGCTGCAATTTGTCCGCAAAACCTAGCCCCTCTTGTTGTAGACGCTCGCTGTCACTGTCGAGGCGTTTTTTATCTTGCGTAAGTTTATCGAGTGCGGATTGATAGTGATACTGCTGTTGTAGTTTTCGTTGCTGGCATTGCTGTTGTTGCTGGGTTAGGCTTAGCAGTTGATTACGCGCGGTTCGGTCTTGCGCTTGCCATTCTTGCAGACTAACCTTCGCTTGTTGCAAGCGATTGGCTAGACGCTGCAGTTGCGGTTGTTGCTGCGCTAAGTGTTCATCAAGCTCTTCAATACGGGCTTCATTCATCAACTGCTGGCTAAAACTGATAACCTGCTGACCCTCAGCTTGCAACAAATGGCTTAGGTTAATCAGCAGCTGCTGATTACAGAGTATCAGCTGTTGCGCTGATGTCTGCACCAGCAACCAATCGCCCGTTGGTAAGTTATCGAGCAGCCCTTTATCCTGCACATCTGCCCAGTCAAGTGGCGTCGCACTGATCCAAACCTGCTGAAAAATAGCCAGATTGGGCGCCGCAATCAAAGCAGACAGTGGCAAACAACCTTCTATTAGATGACTGTTCGCTGGGTTATTTTTCGATGGGTGATGTAAAGTTGGTTTATTATCAATAAACAGCGCATGGTCTTGGATGATTTGGGCAAAATCTTGGTCAGCCGCGATAGACCATTTGGCAAATACCGTAACTAGGGTATCAAAAATATTGGCATATCCCTTACCTGTTTCGGTCAATTGCAGTTGACTGATAAGTTTTGGCAAACTGCTATTATTTTCTTGATTGGGTGACTGGTGGATAACTTGGGCAAGGGCAGTTTCTTGTTGTGCTAGCAAATTTTGTAGTGTCGCGTGCTCGGTTTGCCACGCTTGGTACTGCTGCTCAGCTTGGCGATGCTGACGGGTTAAGCTGTCAACTTCATCGGCTTGGTCAGCGATAGACTCTTGACGGGCGATAATATTGGCTTCAAGACGTTCAATCTCATCACTGAGTCTGGTCATTTGCGTGTCTAGTTCGTTATTCTCAAACGCTGCAAATTGCTGGTCAAATGTGGCCTTAGCAGTCTGCCATGCCAATACGGCTTTGTCATGTTCGCTTTGGCGTTGTTGTTGGCGCTGTTGTTGGCTGGCATGGTGTTTGAGGGCATTTTCACTGACGGCAAGATTTTTTTCTACGTCTTGCTTTTGCTTATTTAACGCCACTAAATTTTTCGCAATTTGCTCACGCTGCTGTTTGCAATCATCTTGTTCATCACGCAATTGGCGCAACTGTGCGGTGAGCTGTTCAAGCTTTGCAGGTAAGCCTTCAATACGCGTTTGCGCTTGCTGTTTTTGTGCTTGCAACTCTTGTTGATACGCTGCAAAACGCTCCAGCTCAACATTGAGGACATTTAGGCGTTGTTGGTCATTGGCAAGGGCTTGTTCAGCTTGTTTCAGTAGACTTTGCGTTTCATGCTGCTGCTGCCAATAATCCTTAGCAAGATTTTGCTGGGTTTGTAGAGTCTGCTGTTGCTCAGTCAGAGCTTGCTGGGCAAGTTGCTGCTGCTCGATTAATCCTTCAATGAATACTTGCTGGGCATCCACGCGTTCACGCATCGCCTTAAAATCTGCCGCGAGTGTTTGCTGTTTTTGCAATGCCCTCCCATAGTCATCAATGAGTAGCTGTTCACTGATCGCCTGCTGCGCTTGTTGCCATTGCTGCGCTTGTTGTGCCGTTTTGGCTTGTTTTTCTAGGCGTTTTTGTTGGCTGGTCAGTTCGCTGACCATATCCTGTAGCCGCGCTAAATTATCGCTTGCGGTATCGAGCTGTTTTTGGGTGTCATCACGCCGGCTTTGGTAGCGCGACACACCCGACGCCTCTTCGATAAACTCTCGTAGCTGCAACGCATTGGCATCAATGATGCGCCCTATCATACCTTGCTCAATCACCGCATACGAGCGCGCGCCAAGACCTGTGCCCAAAAAAATATCAACCACATCGCGGCGACGCACTTTGGTGCCATTGATAAAGTAATCGGATTTGCCTTCTTTATTGATTTGCCGGCGTACCGATAATTCTTGATACAGATTAAGCGCGTGGTGGATGCCGCTGCTACCATCTTCGCCGCGGGTATGTTCAAACACCAATTCCACGCTTGCCAAGCTTTTGGCGGACTTATCTTGCGTGCCGGCAAAAATGACATCACTCATCGCGCCGCCGCGAAGCTGCTTGGCGGAGGATTCGCCCAACACCCAGCGGATGGCATCAATCACATTGGATTTGCCGCAGCCGTTGGGTCCGACAATCGCGGTGATGGTTTTGGGGAAATGAAACGTTGTAGGATTGGCAAAGGATTTAAAGCCTGCCAGTTTGAGCTGTTTTAACCGCATGTTGCTAGAGTGTAGGTATCAAAAAAAGGCGCTTATTTTAGCAAAATTTTAGCGATTATTCATTAAATCTATGCTGACTTGATCTATGCTGAATTGGTACACAGAAATCAGGCTAAACTTACTAAACCCTTAAGCTGATAAATCTGCCATAGCATAAAAAAAAGCATAAAAAAAAACCGCTAAGTGGATTAGCGGTTTTATCAATCATGTTTTCGCCACTATTATTTTGCCGGTGACGCAGTAGCAGTCGCGGTATTTGCCGTTGCAGTCGCGGTATTGGCAGGTACAGAAGCGGTTGTGGTGGTCGTTGTCGTCGTGGTAGTGGTTTCAGTTTTGGCTTCTTCTTTTTTACCACAACCCACAAGGCTGACGACCGTCACTAATGCGATTAATAATTTATTCATAGTTTTCTCCAAAAATGGTTAATGTAATCATCCATCTGATAACTTGATAGTCCGATAACTATATGATCCCAATAACTATATCACTAAATCAATCAGTATCACTGGGCTAATCAGTTTATAAAATCTCAACTTAATTTTATCAAGACGTCATGGCATTTTATGAGTTTTCTGACCGTTTGGATAGCGGCTGTGACGATTTTTTTAAGGGTTTTGTGTAAATATTTATGCGTATCACCAGTCAATACGCCCAATACACTAAATTTTACCCATGCGATTATGTGTTACAATGATTATTAAAAATCAACCATTAAAATTTAATCGCTAAAAATTTTTAAAAGAACTATTGCTATGTCTATGCTGCTCTCCTCACCCAATGTTCAAGCCGTTCGCGCTTATTTACTTGATTTACAAGACCGTATTTGCCAAGCGCTAGAACACCAAGAAGCCACTGGCGGGTTTAATTTATATGCTGAAGGTGCCAGCAATGCCAAATTTGTCGCTGATGTTTGGGAGAGACCCACTGAGCAAGGCACTCATCAAAATTTGGGCGGTGGTCGCTCCAATGTACTTCAAGGCGGCAAAGTGATCGAAAAAGGCGGGGTGATGTTTAGCCACATTGTTATCAACCATCTGCCAGCCACTGCCACCGCTCGCCACCCTGAACTTGCCGGTCGCCAAGCGCAAGCACTCGGTGTCTCGCTGGTGATTCATCCGACCAATCCCAACGTGCCAACCAGTCATGCCAACGTGCGCATGTTTATCGCGGAAAAAGAAGGCTACGAGCCGATTTGGTGGTTTGGTGGTGGCTTTGATTTGACACCGTTTTATCCCGTGATGGAAGACTGTGTGCATTGGCACCAAGTGTGTCATGATTTGTGCGCGCCGTTTGGGAGTGACGTTTATCCCAAGTTTAAGACTTGGTGCGATGAGTATTTTTATTTAAAGCATCGTAACGAACAACGCGGCATTGGCGGCTTGTTTTATGATGATTTGAACACGCTTAGCATGGGCTGGGATTTTGATAAGTGCTTTGCGTTTATGCAGGCGGTAGGCAATGGCTACCTTAAAGGTATTATCCCGATTTTTGAGAAACGCAAACACACGCGCTATACCGAGCCGCAGCGTAATTTTCAGTTGTACCGTCGCGGTCGCTATGTCGAATACAATCTGGTGTATGACCGCGGTACTTTGTTTGGCCTACAATCAAACGGTCGCATTGAGTCGATTTTGGTCAGTCTGCCGCCGCTCACCGGCTGGGAATATCGTTATGAGCCTCTCGCAGGAACGCCTGAATTTGAACTCACGGATTTTTATCTAAAACCCAGAGATTGGCTAAACCTCAAAGCTTAACAAAACGCAATCTTAATAAAACACCATAAAAAAGGGCAATCACAGTTGCCCTTTTTTTCATGGGCGATTAACCCATTAAGTTTGGTTGTACGATTTCTATCCAGTAACCATCTGGATCCAAGATGAAGGCAATATCTTTCATCGTACCTTCTTCAGGGCGTTTTTTGAAGGTGACTTGATGTTGCTCAAACCAAGCAACCGCTTCTTGCAGATTTGGCACGGCAAAACAAATATGCCCAAATCCTTGTGGTTCGCTGTTGCCACTGTGATAGTGAAACTCTGCATCAGACTCCGTGCCATAATTATGGGTCAATTCTAGCACCCCTGGCTGACTAAAGGTAAATGCTGCTAGCGCGGCAGTATCGGTCGGCAAATTTGCCACCTGTTCATCGGTAAGCTTTGCCAAAAAATACAAATCAAATTCCGCTTGTGGATAGCGTTTGGTTTGTAGTAGCGTCATGCCTAATACATCTTGATAAAAAGCCAAAGACACTTGCGGGTCTTTCACCCTAAGCATGGTGTGATTAAAGATAAACCCATTGGTAGCGGACAAGTTTGACATAGTGATCCTTATTGTAATATGCCTCTAAAAGAAAAAACCTTAAAAGAAAAAGACGTTGACTAAACGTCATTAATAACGACAGTTTGCCAAAAATTCAATACTGTTTAATTTTAATTAACTTTTGGGTAAAAATATAGCCGTCATTTCTCATAACATCATGGCTAATAACATTGCACTTAGGTAAGTTGCTCAATTCAATATTCGCTATTCACTATTCGCTACTCAATAAATGTCACTTTACCCGTGTCCAAATCATACACCGCCCCAACAATAATTAAGCTACCATTATTAACCGCATCTTCAAGAATACGAGAGCCGTGTTTGAGCTGGGTGACTGACATACGCACGTTGGCTTTAATACCCCGATTAATCAACTCTTGCGCGTCAATGTCTTGTCCATTGGCGGTATAAATTTCATGCAAGTTATAAACACTGGGACGAATCCGGTCAACAATCGAACGTAAATTGGGGGAAAACTGCTGGTCAGGATTGATCAGTGTCTCCACACAAGCCGTCACCGCACCACAATGTGAATGACCCAACACCACGACTAACTTGGTACCGAATTTTTCAGCGGCGAACTCAACCGAGCCAATCTGAGACGGCGCGACTACGTTACCTGCTACACGAATGACGAATAAATCGCCCAAACCTTGATCAAAGACAATCTCAGCAGGGACGCGCGCATCAGAACAACCCAAAATAATCGCAAAAGGTTCATGCACATGGGTGAGCGCATTAGACGCTAGCAAGGTTGATTGGGGGTTTTGCAAATTCTCTACGAATCGTGCGTTGCCTTGTTTGAGCATCTCGAGCGCTTGCTCGGCAGTTTCTGGACGCGGTAAGTGACTGTTTGGCATTTGGTTTTCTCCTTTCACCCTATGATAATAACGAACTTTGTGATGATATAAAACGCGATATTTTTTATCAATTCAAACTTTTTAAAACTCAAAATTTTTTTCAAGACGGTTGTATAGCTACTATAATACCTCATCGCCTGCCACAGCAATATGCCCATCGGCTATTTGGTTCTTGACTTCCTCCCCTTGCTAAAGCAAGGGGATTCCTTCTACAAGACGGTCAAGCCCGACCGCAAGAATGTTCTTACTGGCATTGATATCTCTATCATGCCATGTGCCACACGAAGCACATATCCATTCTCTTATTCCAAGCGATTTTCTACCTTTCGGACTATTGGCGGTGATTTCACCGCAACACGAACATCGCTGGGTCGTGTATTTCTCATTCACGATTTCAAAACGGCAACCTGCGTTCTCGCATTTGTAGGTCAGTTGTCGTTTCAGTTCAAACCAGCCTGCATCGTAAACCGATTTGGCGAGTTTGCCTTTTTTACTATTAAATTGATTACTCTGAATATCACCGACCACGATTAGGGCATTGTCTTTGACTAATTGGGTGGTGAATTTATGTATCAGGTCTTGGCGTGTGTTTTTGATTTTGGCATGGATCGCTTTGACACGCTGTTTGTTTTTGGCACGTTGAGCAATGGCTAAATCTTTGGCATATTTGAGCGTTTGCTTGATGGTGAGTTTGTCACCGCTTGAGGTAGTGGCACTGTCTTTAAGTCCTAAGTCAATGCCTACGCTACCCGTTCCGCATTGTGTCTTGGGGTAGTCTTTGACGGTGATACAGGCATACCAACGGTTACGGCTGTCTTGGACAATTTCCAGCGTGTTGATTTGATATAGGCTAAGGTTGTAGCTGTCCCATAGGTCAATGACTAGTTTTTGCCCTTTGGCTAAACTAAGCTGTAAGGTGGATTTTAAGCCTTTTTTACCTGTGTGGTGTGTGGCGATGTGTTTGATGGCAGATTGTTTAAACGGTAGCCAGCCTAATGATTTACGTTTTGAATTTGGGTTGTTGGTTCGCCAGTTTAGTTTGGCTTTTTTGAATTGTTTTCTAGCTTTGGCGTGGGTTTCGTTGATGGCTTGAATGGTTTGCGAGTGTAACCCCAGTAATTCACCGCTACCTTTGGTGTATTCGTTTAGGTCGTAGGCTGAAAGGAATTTGCCAGTTTTTTGTAGGTGCTTGTAACTCAAGTCATTGACGTAGTTCCATACGAAATTGACCGAACCGCTTAGGCGGTTGAGTTTATCAGTATGTTTGTCTCGTATGCGTAGCTTGAGTGTTTTCATGCAAATTATTTTAGCAAAATTTATGCAAGCGTTATAGTGTATGAGTTGCCTTATATCCACCGCCTAAAGTCGGTGGTTTTACGGCAATGGCTGATAAAGACTGAGCGCGTCGATGGCAGTCGGACGTTGGCTGATGGCAGCCAAGTTTTTTAATGGATACGCCTTACGCTGCTGTTTGCCAAGCGCAATACTATCTGCTTGGGTTAGTAGCTTGCCTTGGTAGCGATGGCGCGTCAAATCCACACACTGAGCATGCTGTAAGGATTTGGGTAAAGCGATAGCGATGGGCAGCGCGGCTGTTGTGTCCGTTGTTGTTTTTTTGGTGGTTGTTTCTTTAGCGTCTGGTTTTTTTGCGGGTATTTTTTTAGCCGTGGTTTGAGAAGCCGTATTGTTTGCACCTGTTTGACTGGTTGTTGTTTGAGTGGCTGTTGTTTGAGTCGCTGGGTTTTGAGGCTTTTTTTTGCTAGGCATGGCGTGTCTCTTCAATATTCAATCGGTCACTGGCTAAATTATCATCACATAAAAGTCGTTCAAGCTTGCTATTTTAATGGCTTTGGTAAAAAGTTACGTTGCTTATTTGTGCCAAATCAACCCCTTATTAGCCACTAAAATTAGTCACTAATTAGCCACTAAAATTTTATGAACAGTAGGTGAATTTTCAGTAACATTTTTTAATTTTAGCCGTTATACTGAACGCAACTTTTAACTGTATTTTCACAGGTGAAACTATCGAAAAACTCTGTATTTATGTTGTCATGCTGATTGCTTGACCCGAGCATAAATATGCCATTTTAGCCCGCTATTTTAGCCTTGCCGTGAGATTGTGCTTATGTCTGCATCAACAACGTCCGCATCAACGCCACAAACCACCCTAAACGCACCATCAGCTATGCCTGATAGCGCCCAGCCGACCAACCAAAAACCGGTACTACTACAAATCCGTCATTTATCCAAATCTTATGGCGATACCCAAATTTTGCAAAATATTAATCTAGATATTTATGACGGGGAGTTTTTGACGCTGCTGGGTCCTTCTGGCTGTGGCAAAACTACCCTACTACGCTTGATTGGCGGATTTGAGCTACCCAATGCCGGTAGTTTGCAGTTAGAAGGGGTTGATATTGCAGGCTTACCTGCGGAAAAACGTCCGATTAATACGGTATTTCAGCAGTATGCCCTGTTTCCGCACATGAATGTGTACGACAATATCGCTTATGGACTAAAACTTAAAGGCGTGCCCAAAACCGAAATCGACCAGCGAGTGCGTGAAGCGCTGGCAATGGTGCAACTTGACCATACCATCAATCGTCGTCCGCAAGATTTGTCGGGAGGTCAGCAGCAGCGTATCGCCATCGCCCGTGCCGTGGTGAATCGCCCAAAAATGCTGCTACTTGATGAACCTCTATCAGCGCTCGATGCCAAACTACGTGAGCAAATGCAATCAGAACTCAAACGCTTGCAGCGTGAACTGGGTATTACTTTTGTATTCGTGACCCACGACCAACAAGAAGCCTTGTCGATGTCTGACCGGATTGCCGTCATGAAAAACGGCGTATTCCAGCAAATTGATACGCCCATTGGTATCTATGAATCGCCTGCCAATTTATTTACCGCAAGCTTTATTGGTGAAACCAACTTGTTTAAAGGTAACGTGCTAGAGGTCAATCCAGCCACCATCAAAGTGGAAGTGGTCGAGCAAAATGACGGCTTTCATCCGATTCGTGAATTGCCCCGTCCAAAATTTGACGTGCAAGTCGGTCAAAGTGTCAATTTACTGCTGCGTCCTGAAGATATCCGCGTGTACTACACCCATGAAGGTCATGAAGGTTTAATAGGCAACGTGGTAGACAGTGCTTATAAAGGCAGCACATTAGATTCTGTGATTCGATTAAAAAACGGTAATATCGTCAAAACGTCAGAGTACTTTAACGAAGACGATCCGAATTTTAACTATAAACTGGGTCAAGAAGTGCGTATTGACTGGGTCGATGGTTGGGAGTGGATTTTGCCAGATGAATAATACTACCTCACCTTCGACCTCTAGTGTTTCGGCTGCTACCGCGCCTGCCGCTGTTATGACAAAACAAGGCGGGCGCGGCTTTCAGCGTGCGACCCTGTTTGTGATTTGGGCATGGTTGATTATTTTTGCCCTGATTCCCAATATCTTGGTGATTGCCGCCAGTTTTTTGACCCGGGATGAAGATAAGTTTTTAACACTGCCGGTCACCATGGGCAACTATATTCGATTGATTGATCCGCTTTATTTAAAAGTGTTTTTGCATTCGCTGTCGATGGCAGGGATGACGACGATTATCTGTTTGCTACTCGGTTATCCATTTGCCTACCTGGTCAGTAAAGCCGATAAAAAATGGCAGTCACTGTTGATGTTATTGCTAGTGATTCCGTTTTGGACCAACTCATTGGTGCGTCTGTATGCGGTGAAACTCATTATGGCGGCCAATGGTCTACTTAGCACCATGCTGATTAACCTTGGGCTTATCAACGAACCACTGCAAATTTTATATACCCAAAAAGCGGTGATTGGCGGTTTGGTGTATTTGCTGTTTCCGTTTATGGTACTACCCCTGTATGCGGTATTTGTGGATTTGCGTGACGATTATATTTTGGCATCCAAAGATTTGGGCGCTAACAAGCTACAAACCTTTTGGTACGTGATTTTGCCGCTGACTACACCAGGGATTATTTCAGGGGTATTGTTGGTGCTGTTGCCTGCCATGGGCATGTTTTATGTGGCGGATATCTTGGGCGGTTCACGCAACTTGCTGGTGGGTAATATCATCAAATCGCAGTTTTTGGATGCCCGTGACTGGCCATTTGGTGCCGCGGCGTCCGTACTATTGACGCTTGCCATGGCATTGCTGATTATCGCGTATCGAGCCAGTAGCAAACGCATTGGCAAAACTGACTACAACGAAGTGGCATAAGGGGGACGCTATGTCTAATACTATAAAATGGCTGTCTCGCCTGTATTTGACCATCGTATATCTGCTGATGTTCTCGCCGATTGCGGTGATGGTAATCTTCTCGTTTAATGCCTCAAAAGTCGGCTATCAATGGGGCGGTTTTAGTACCCATTGGTACAGCGAGTTATTTAGTAATGCCGCGATGGTACAAGCTGCCATCAACTCGGTCATATTGGCGGTAGTGGCTGCGACGATTTCCACTGCGATTGGCGGTTTGACGGCGTTAGCGTTACAACGTTATGACTTTAAAGGTAAATCGATACTACAAAGCTTGCTATTTGTGCTGATGATGTCGCCTGAGATTGTCTTGGCGATTTCGCTATTGGCGTTATTTTTGATTGTGGGGATACAGCTGGGTTTTGTGACGTTGCTAATTGCGCACATTACCTTTTGTCTGCCCTTTGTGGTGATTACGGTGACTGCGCGTCTATCTAGCCTCGACACCCGCGTATTGGAAGCAGCGCGTGATTTGGGTGCCAATGAATTTACCATGATTCGTACCGTGCTTGTACCGATTATTTTGCCTGCGATTTTGGCGGGCTGGGTACTTGCCTTTACCTTATCGCTTGATGATGTGGTGGTATCTACGTTCAATACAGGACCTGAGTTTGAGATTTTACCATTACAGATTTATTCGATGGTGCGTGTTGGGGTAAAGCCTGAAGTCAACGCCGTAGGCACAATCTTGCTAGCAATCTCGCTACTGGGTCTGATTATCTCGCAATTATTACTTGCCAAAAAGTCGATGAATCTACCATCGACCCAAAAACGTTAAGGAGACTTATATGATATCTCGGATGCTCAATAGAAGACGTTTTTTAGGGTATGGCTTGGGTGTCGGCGGCGCCGTTTTAACGGGGGGACTGGCAAGTAATCTAACGGGTTGTCAAAAAACGAGCGAAACCGCGACTAGCACTGCGGCGTCTGCGCCTACTGCCAGTCAAGGTGGTAAGGTTGTCAATGTCTATAACTGGACGGAGTATATCTCTGACCAAGTGCTTAAAGATTTTACCGCAGAGACAGGTATCGACGTTATTTATAGCACCTTTGATTCTAACGAAGCCATGTATGCCAAGCTCAAACTGATGAATGGCAGTGGTGAGTATGATGTGGCATTTCCAGGAACGGATTTTGTCGACAAAATGCGTAAAGAAGGGATGCTTGAGCCGCTTGACCATGCCAAATTGACCAATTTTGGCAACCTTGGCAAAACCTTTATCAATGCCCCTTTTGACCCTGAAAACAAGTTTAGTATTCCCTATCTGTGGGGCTCATCAGGCATTGCAGTCAATACCAAACGCATTGCTAAAGCAAGCTTGAGCAGCTGGAATGACTTATGGAAGCCAGAGTACGAAGGGCGCGTGATGCTGATGAATGACATCCGTGACGTATTCACCATGAGTCTATTGACGCTCGGCTATAACGGCAGTACCAAAAACCCTGAAGCCATCAAACAAGCGTATGAAAAACTCACCAAGCTGATGCCCAATGTGCGCACCTTTAATTCAGATGCACCGCGCATGCCATTTATGGAAGGGGAAACTTACTTGGGCTTGGCTTGGAATGGT
The DNA here is from genome assembly GCF_032017425.1 of Moraxella sp. CTOTU47618. Classification (NCBI taxonomy): domain Bacteria; kingdom Pseudomonadati; phylum Pseudomonadota; class Gammaproteobacteria; order Moraxellales; family Moraxellaceae; genus Moraxella; species Moraxella sp. CTOTU47618. The sequence continues at coordinate 207,161 of NZ_DALZPW010000003.1, forward strand.
GAAGTCATCATGGCACAAGACCAAGGGATGCCAGAGCTCGACTTTGTCTATCCAAAAGAAGGCGCTATTATGTGGATGGATAACATGGTCATCCCCAAAAATGCCAAAAACAACGACAACGCCCATAAGTTTATCGATTTTATCTTGCGACCCAAATACGCTGCCATGATTAGCGAAGAAATCGGCTACGGCTCGCCCAATGAGGCGGCAAAAAAAGAAATGCCACCTGAGCTTGCCAACAATCCAATTGTGTATCCGCCAGCTGATTTGCTAAAACACGCGATGTTCCGTGAAGACGTAGGCGATGAGATAATGGCGCTATATCAGCAGTATTGGGATAGGCTCAAAGTGGATATGTGATTTTTCAATAAGCGGTCATTAAAAAATTATAAAAAAAGCGGGCTTATGATTAAGTCCGCTTTTTTACCCTAAAAATCTGCTTAGCGCATGGTGACAAACTCTTCTGAGCCAGTCGGATGAATCGCCACCGTGTCATCAAAGTCACGTTTGGTTGCGCCCATCTTGATAGCAACAGCAAAGCCTTGAATCATCTCATCGACGCCAAAACCGACGCCATGCAAGCCCACCACTTTTTCTTCCTCACCCACACAAATCAGCTTCATGTGACACGGCTCACGGTGCTTGGTCACTGCACTATACATCGGGGTAAAACTGGATTTATAGACTTTAACCGCATTGATGCCATAGCCTTTGACCGCCTCTTCTTCACTCAGCCCCACCGTACCAATCGGTGGATGGCTAAAAATCACGCTCGGCACTAGGTTATAGTCCAAATGCTCATTGGGTTTGTTGTTAAACAAGCGCTCAGATAATCGACGACCTGCTGCCACCGCCACTGGGGTCAATTGAATACCATGTTCGATAATATCGCCGACGGCATAGATACCTTCGACATTGGTATTTTGATAGGCATCGACTTTAACAAAGCCTTGCTCATTGACTTCAACGCCCGCTTTATCAAGATTGATGGTATCAGTTGCAGGTTCGCGACCCGTTGCCCAAATCAAACAATCCACCGTCAAGGTCTCATTATTTGACAATTCAATGCTCAATGAGCCGTCTTGGTTTTTGCGTACTTGTTGTGGCAGCAATCCATAATGAAATTCAATGCCATCATCGTGCATGATATGAGTGAGCGTGGTGACAATGTCGGCATCGAAGTTTTTAAGCACCCGCTTGCTACGCACAATCAGATGGGTCTTTGAGCCCAATGCATTCATCACCCCTGCAATCTCGACACCGATATAGCCTGACCCCACAATCGCTACCCGCGGTGGCAACTCGGTCAAGTCAAAAAAACCATCCGAGTCAATACCCAACTCTGCCCCTTCAATCGCTGGGCGAACAGGTCGACCGCCCATCGCTAGCAAAATATGGTCAGCGGTAATGGTCTCTATTGTGCCGTCATTTTTATACACCTCAACGGTATGTTTATCGGCAAATTTGGCAAAACCATGAATCACATCGACTTGGTTATTTTTGAGACCATTGTTGTACGACTGATGAATACGGCTGATATAAGCTTGGCGACTTTGTACCAATTTGGCAAAGTCAAATTTCTTGACGTCCAAATCAAAGCCATAGTCAGGCGCATAATGATGTATCGCTGCTGCCATATTGGCGCCATACCACATCACTTTTTTGGGCACACAGCCCACATTGACGCAAGTACCGCCTAGCTGCTTGGCTTCAATCAAGGCACATTTTTTACCATAGCTGGCAGCACGGTTGATGGATGCAATGCCCCCTGACCCACCACCAATCGCGATATAATCATAATGTTTGCTCATAATTCTTCCTGTTTTTTGGTCATTTTCAAAGTTATATGCGGTTATTTTACCAAGTTTTGGTAGCGAGAAAAGTTGTTAATTCTCACCTTTCTCATTGATAAAATAAAACAAATCAGCGTTTTTTTTTGAATAATTTTAATGAAAAAGGTTTAAACACCCTTGCGTCACCGCAAAAGGCATCAGATAAAATCGGGTTTTTTTGGGTTGGCAAAATTCAATCTGCTGTGCCATTAACTGTGTGCTTAGTGTTGGGACAATCAGCCAAGCTTCATCGGCATCAAACTCACTGGCGTAGGTAAGTAGTTGGTACATATCAGCCAAGCTTATGTCGTTGAAAGTAGCAGTTTTTTTCCATTTTACATCGGCGATAATGAGTTTATCGGCAGACTTTAGCCAAATATCCGGTTTGATGGTTAACCCTTGCTGCACGGTCAATGGCTGTCTTTTTTGCTCAACTAGCTCAAAATTCTGCCCTACAAATTGTTCATGGATTTTCCTGCCCACCCATTTTTCAAAGGCAAATGGCATATTCACCAGCCAAGTTGGGGTCAAAAACTGCCCTTGGCTACTGGCTTGTTGTAGCGTTAGCAGCGCATAACAAAAGCTGATAAAAGTATAGTTACGCTTGGCAGTCAGACTGGGCAACGCCGTCAATTCTTGCAGCGCTTGAGACAATAAGGTGTCGTATAAGTCTTTGGCAACGGTACCCACTGCCTGCCACTGCGGCAGTAATGGGCTCGACAATGGGCTGCTAGCCATGCTGCCAATCACCCGCTCGATGGTGGTTTTTACCAAGCGATTGCCAGCGGTATCCATCACAAAATTTTCAGTCTGATGATAAAACTTATGCGGCTGGTGGCAGTTATGCTGCAATTGCTCTTTGACCAGTAATTTACCCTGCAGATAGGGCTGATTTTGCTCAAATTGCTGATATTGCTGATTGGGCACATACTGCGCAAATCCCTGCCAAAAATACGCTTGCAGCCACTCGCTAAGCGATAGCGAATGATTGATTGATGGAGGATTGGGGGCTGGAGGATTGATGAGTAGTTGATTGGCTAGATTGGGTAACGACTTGGGTAATAAAGCTTGCCACACCGCTGTCAGCATCTGTTGCACCCATTGACGGGTTTGGGCAACTTCATCGGCATGGGTAATTTGGCTTTGTGCAAGTTTTGGCAAAATCTCCACTTGCCCACCACTGGGCAACCCAATCACACCGATATAGTGGCGCACTTTGAGTTGCCACTGCTGCTGTTTACGCTCAATGCGAAACACGTCAAAATTTTGCTCGATAAGCCAGTCAAAATCCTGCTCATCGTCAAAATCTGCCGCGGTCAGGCAACTATGTTCAAAGGTGATGATGGCTTTCATTGGGTGCTTTGATAGATTGCAAGATAGCTATTTGGGTCATCAAGCGCCTGAGTATGGATGTCAAAACCCGCTTGCTGCGGCATAAATCCCGTTGCTTTTTTGTTATCAACCAGCTTGATAAAGCGTTGCCCAAAGACTGCTTGCAAGATTTGTCCATGCTGCTGACAGGCTTGTGCCACTTGTGGGATGATGGATTGGCTAAACGCAGCGCTTAACGCGTGCAGCGAATCAATCCCCCACAAAAAACTATGCCCTAACTGGTTGTCTTTTGCCAAATTTTGCAAGATTCTTTCATTGAGTGCGGTCAACAATTTGGCTAAATCAATCTCAATCCCATTTGCCATCACTTTACCCAATAACTGTGGTTGTGGTTGACATTCAATAAATTCAAAACGGCGGCGAAATGCCATATCGAGCGGTGCCAATGAATGATCTTGGCTGTTCATGGTGGCGTAGATATCGACATTGCTAGGCACGCTAAACGGCTGACGCGAATACGCCAAATTCACCGACAGGCTATCTGTCTGTCCTGCGCGTTTCGTCGGTTCAATCAAACTCATCAATTCCCCAAACACGCGGGCGACATTGGCGCGGTTGATTTCATCAATCAACATGGCATAACGGTGACTAGGATCATGTTTGGCTTGTTGACACAGTCTAAGAAATGCCCCTGACTCAACGCGGTAGCTCATCTGTCCATTGTCCGCGATGTGGGGGCGAATGCCTTCGACAAATTCTTCATACCCATACGCCTGATGAAAACTGACAAAACTAAAGCGTTCTAGCTTTGGCTGTAAATAGTTGGGCTGAAACTGGCTGTGAATCGCCGCTTGGTAATCATCGAGTTTGTTTTGCAAGTCTGCTAATAACGGCAAACTGTCTGCTAATAAAAACCAATTACTGCTATCGTCTTTATCAAAATACGATTGGCTTGATTTATTTTTTACCAATACATTTTTGGAATCTGCAGGACTAAATTGCTGTAGCGTTGACCATGCCGTATTAGCAATTGCCTTTTCGCGTTGGTTAATTTTTAGCTTAGTAACAAAGAATAAGTTGTTAGTAATTTCAGCAACTTTAAGTAATGACTTTCCCTTTTTTCTTTCATCTAAAAATACTAAACAAATCACCTCTCGCCAGCTTAGTGGCTTAAGCAAAGCTTGTAGCAAATCATCCGCATTGGCTACCGGCAATATCTCGGTATATTGTTTGGCGATTTGTTGCAGTCGGTGGGTCTTGCCTGTCCCTGCTACGCCCGTATAGATAATATTTTTTGCTGGCTCACTCATGACAGATTATCACTCACGATGGTCATACCTGCCGCTGTTGCCGCACGCGTACCACCCGTCAAATGGACGATGTCCCGATGTGGGTCAATCTCATTGAGCAAAGCGACAGCTTTAGTGGCTTTGCTGCCGCCACCGCATAGCACATAGATAGTGCCATCCGTGGTTGCCAATAACTCTGCCGTCAGCGTATCCAAGGGTTGGTTTTTGGCAAGCTCAATATGTCCTTGCGCAAATGCTTTACTATCCCGCACATCCCAAACGGTATCGTTTGCGGTGGCAGAAAAGTCGGTAATGGCTAGTTCACGAATCATAATTACCTCTTAATTTTTAACGTGTATTTTGTGATGGCTTATTATGGATAAGCTGACCAAATTTATCAAATCAGCGATTAATAACCAAATTTTTGCTTCACCTTAACTATTTTTATCAAGTTTTTGACAAATTATGATTTATAATTCATTCCAATATTTTATGTATCTTAACTTTCACTTAAACTTTTATTATCTAAGGAGGGATGACATCATGACGACGGCTTCAACCGCGCACCCTGATCATCAGCATATCGCGCTACGCAATGACCCAAAAAAGGTCGCCGTGGCATCCATGATTGGTACGGCTATTGAGTTTTATGATTATTACATTTATGCCGCTGCGGCGGTATTGATTTTTAATACCCAGTTTTTTGATAAAACCGATGAAAAAGCGGCGATGCTTTACTCGCTTTCGACGTTGGCATTGGCATTTATTGCCCGCCCTTTCGGTTCAGCATTATTTGGTCACTTTGGTGATAAACTCGGTCGTAAAAAAACCTTGGTGGCCTCTCTGCTCACGATGGGTTTATCAACCGTAGCGATTGGTTTGCTACCAACTTATGCTCAAGTAGGCGTCATTGCCCCATTATTGTTATGTTTACTTCGTGTGGGTCAAGGGATTGGTCTTGGCGGTGAATGGGGCGGTGCTGCCTTGGTCGCCACCGAAAATGCGCCAGAAGGCAAACGTGCTTGGTACGGTACTTTCCCGCAGTTAGGCGCGCCGATTGGGTTATTTTTAGCCAACTTAGTGTTCTTTTTGCTCAGTTATTTTTTAGGAAAAGATGTCTTGGTCGAGTGGGCATGGCGCATCCCGTTTCTTATTTCAATCGTGCTTGTGGGTGTGGGTCTTTGGGTACGTTTAAGCCTGCATGAAAGCCATGTATTCCGTGCCGCTGAAGCCGAAGGCAAAAAAGTTAATGCCCCTGTGTCAAAAGTCATTACCCAATATTGGCGTCCGATGATGCAAGGCACATTCTTGATGGCAATGACTTATGTGATTTTTTATATCATGACTGCCTTCGTACAAGCCTATTCAAAAAGCCCGGCAAAATTATCTTCTTTTGGCTTCCCAACAGGGTTAGGTATCGCCCCAAATACCTTTACTGGCTTTTTATTGGTCGCTGCGATTGTATTTGGTATTTTTACCAGTATTTCAGGGATTGGTGCGGATAAAATCGGTCGTAAAAAATGGCTAATTGGCGTGACTATATTATGTATGGTGTTTGCCTGCTTTATGCCAATGCTGCTCAGCAATGGTACACCAACCACGGTATTTATTTTCCTCATTTTGGGCATGGCATGTATGGGTATGTCATTTGGTCCAATGGCAGCATTATTGCCAGAGCTGTTCCCCACCGAAGTACGGTATTCAGGTGCGTCACTGGCTTACAATCTAGCGGCGATTGTGGGTGCATCGATTCCTGCGATTTATGCCATCAAAATCAATGAGCAATATGGCATGAAAGGTGTGGCTATATATATTGTTATTAACGGTTTGATTTCTCTCATTGCGTTATTCTCAATTAAAGAAACCAAAAATATTGATTTGATGGATTAAAAGATAGATTAAAAGATAGACTAAAAATTGATACCTAAAAACGCTAGCAAATGCTGGCGTTTTTTTTGCCCAAGGCGGTTATAATAAACCTTTCAATACCATGAGGCATAGGATGAAAGCCTATAATCGCTGTGAATGGTGCGGCACGGACCCACTTTATCAAGCTTACCACGACAATGAATGGGGAAAGCCCAGTTATGACGACCGTCATCTATTTGCCATGCTGTGTTTAGAAGGCATGCAAGCGGGACTCAGCTGGATTACCATACTCAAAAAACGCGAGCGTTATTACCAAGTATTTGCTGATTTTGACCCTGCAGTTATCGCGCAGTTTGATGATGACATGGTCGATCGTCTCATGACCGATGCAGGCATTATTCGCCACCGCGGTAAAGCCAAAGCCATCATCAACAATGCCAAATGCTATCTAAAAATCACCCAAACGCAATCTTTTAGCGATTATCTTTGGAACTTATCGCCCAGCGGCTTGGCAAAAATACCACAGGATAACCACCCAAAAATATTTGCTGATATCCCCACCAACACCAAATATTCAGACAAGATGTCAAAGGCGCTTAAAAAAGACGGGTTTAAATTTGTGGGCTCGACGATTTGCTATGCGTTTATGCAAGCAGTCGGTATGGTGAATGACCATGTAGCGGCGTGTGATTTTCGGTAAGCGGGTTCAATAGTCAACAGCGGATAACCTATTTCTCGATGCTACAGATTTCTCGATGCTAAAGCACCCAAAACAGGCTAAAACTAATCAAAATCAATACCAGTAAAATGCTTTGAACCAATAAAAAATGCTGATGCACTTTGAGCAGTCCGCGCAGACTGATGCCATAATGACTGACATTTTTGAGAGAATAGCTTTGAAAATCCACCAAGCTACGGCGATGATATTGTGACCGCATGACCTCAACAAACTTGTCAGCCGCTGCCGCTTTTGACCCAGCTGACAACACGGGTAAAAACGCATTAATAACCTCTTCATGCGTTTCTGGGTTATTGATATTGACCATCAACATTTGCCAATCTTGAAACAGCCGTTGTTCGATGACCCCTTTAGACTTGAGCGTGACATCGCGGTTGCGCCCATCACGCTGAATGTTACTAAATAATTGCTCAATCGCTGATTTTTCGCCTTCAATGTACTGAAAAAAATAGCCATTACCAAAACACAAAAAACCTGTAATTTGATGGGCAGAATTCTCACGCTGTGCCACCGTCATGATATCAGACAGCGTTCTAGGGGTTATGCCAGCTTTCAACGTCATACGGCTCACATAAGTTAGATAATGAATTTGCCCCAAGCAGCACCTCAGTCTTTATCGTTGTACAATTTTTGTTCAGCGCAATTTTAACAATTTCTTACATAATAATCCATCCATTAAATCAAGAATATTAACTTACCTAGTCACAAATAGCGGTTGAGTGGCTTTTTTTGGACGCTTGTATTGCATTTACGATCATCAGCAACACCCCTATCCAAATTAAAGCAAAACTGGCAATCATGGTACCATTGACAGCTTCATGCAGCACAAAAATGGACAATAAAAACATCAGCGCAGGTTCAAGATAACTGAGCATACCAAAGGTATTCATCGGCAACACCTGACTGGCTTTGAGATTGGTCTGCATGGCAAGCGCACTAATCATGCCAAGCCCAATCACTAACAGCCCCATTGTCATTGACCCTGTGACTATCGATACACTCGTGTTTTGCCATAATAAAAAACCTAGAGCAATCGGGGCAATCACGGACAAATCCACAAACAGTCCCATCAGCGCCGGTACCCCTTGCCAGCGGCGCAGTCCATAATAAATCGGATACGTCAAACACACCCATGCAGTCGCCCACGATACACTCCCCGCGAGCCAAAACTGCAATCCCACCCCTGCTGCCGCAACGATAATCGCCGCCCACTGCAATCGATTTAAGGTTTCTTTAAACACCACACAGCCCATCAGTACCATCATCAAGGGAAACAAAAAATACCCCATTGCGGTATTGACTGCCTGTCCATTGATAGGCGCCCACATAAACAGCCACAGCTGACTTGCCAAAATCGGTGTCGGTAACAGCAATAAAACCCATTGTTGTTTGTTTAATCCCATCAAAAACGCTTTGAGCTGCCCAAAACTTTGCGTCACGGCCAACAACCCCACCAACCCAAACCACATCGCCACCATGCGCCACAAAAAAACTTGCGTGCCTGACAACGGCGCAAGCCAGTGACTATACAGATACAGCACGCCAAACAACACATTAGAAATCAATGCCAACACCACCCCAAAACGTAACTTTTTGGCAGCGGTAGCGGGCTGAGAAGTTGTTGCCTTGTGCTGGACAACGATAGAGGATGGTGATAAAGCGCTTGAGACTGACATAATTGACCTTGTTATATTTTTGCTTTTGCGGTTAAATTGCCAAGCAGTATAACAATTATCTTTGGTAAATTATTTCAAAATATCATTATTTATGATAAATTAATATTAATATAAGATAAATTTGCTATATTTTTCTCAATTTGTCTTATTGTATATTTTTAGAAGGACATGGCTATGATTCATGAAATCGATGATATCGATAAACGTATTTTAAACTTGTTGCAAGAAGATGCGACGCTACCACTCAAGAACATCGCCGAAAAAGTGCATGCATCGGTAGCGACCTGTCAGCGCCGTATCCAAATGATGACAGAGACTGGGGTGATTACTCGCCAAGTGGTGATTGTCAATCCCACCGAATTGGGCTTTGATTTAAGCGCGTTTGTGCTGATTGAAATGGAAAAACAAAATACCGCGCTGCAGCATGGCTTTGAGCGCTTGATGAACCGATTGCCCAACGTGATGAGTTGTTATGAAATCTCAGGGGATTATGACTTTTTGCTATTGGTACACGCCAAAAATATGGCGGAATATCACCGTTTTACCCGTGATAATTTAACCTATGAAAACAATGTGCGACGCTTTAAAAGCCAATTTGTGATGAATTTTTCCAAGGTAGGCACGAAAATCCAGTTAGACTAGTTAGATTAATGCGCCATCAGATAATGGGTTCAAATAATGGGCTCAAACAATGGGCTCAAACAATAGGCTTGGTGCGATACCAAAATGACGTCGGCAACGAAATGCCAAACACCAACGCAGCGGTCACAAATATCGCATTGAAGCTAAAATCCATCATTTGGGTAAATACTTGTGGATTGTAGCCATAGTAGCCTAGCTGTACAAAGCTAATCATAGCTTTGTACGCAGTAATCCCCGGCATCATACACAGCATGGCAGGCACCAAAATCATCTTTGGGGTGAGTAAATATTTTTTTGCCAAATAAATTGCCACAAACGATGAAATACCCGCTGCCACAAATGTCGCTAGTATCAAATTGACTGACAGTTGTTTTAAGAGTTCTCTAAGTCCGTAACCTAGCACGGTCAACAATAAGCATTGCCAAATATAGCGGCGCGGCACATTGACAAGCAGTGTCCAGCCAAGCGTCATCAAGCAAGCAAAAGTTGCTGCGCGTATCAAGGCAATCGCATCAATCGCCATTTTTCACCCTACCCAATATTGGCAATAAAATTTTATCAAACGCTTTCATCAACCCACGCCCCAATGACTGATATTTAGTAGTAGCAGTGACAACACGATGCCGATACAGCTCGATAACGTCAAGATAATCACAAACATAAAGCGCCCGATACCGATGTTCATATACCCCTTGAGCATATCTGATAATGAATTTATCAAAGGAAAACTGGGAACCAACCAAAGCACACTTGATGCCATAGCAATATGCGGGTCGTTACCAATCCCCAATAACAGCGCGGTACTGGCGAAGATGGAGCCAAAACACGCCGCTATGAGCGCGGATATAAAGGGATTAAAGTTGCGGTTACTCAGCCATAGCCGCAGCGAATACCCCATCATACTGGCAATAAAAGTCACCAAACACACCAGTATATCGCCCCCTGCCAAATACGCAAAGCAGGCACACGCCACACCGACCATCGGCGCGACCATCTTGGCAGGATAAGTGCCGCGATCAATCTCATCAAATCGATAAGTCGCATGCTCTAGGGTACTCGTCACCGGCATACTTTCCAAATCCAGTACAATTCGCTGAATTTGCACAATGATATTGACATTGATGGCATGGGTGGTTGACGCGCGCAGGGTGGTAATGCAGCGGTTATTATAAATTGTGGTGATGGTCAAGCCATTGTAGGCAATCCCACACTCCACGCTAGCCAACCCCAACGCTAACCCCAATCGGCGGCACAAATCTGTTACCGTTGCCGACTCTGCCCCATATTGCATGAGTAGCAGCCCACAGCGCACACACAGACGGGTGATTCGCTGCTGGTGTTCATACGCCATATACGGCAACCGCCGTCTAGGCTTCGGCTCTGTCGGGGGCGAAAGCTTAGTAGGCTCAGGTGTTAGCGGATCAAGCGCTTCTAGGGCATCAGCAAAGGTATCACTCATAAGGCGCTGCAAAAAAGTCAAGAAAGCTATAGTTTACCACCAAAGTTTTGGGGCAGTTATAAAAAATCTTTTTTATAAAGCATGCCGATACTGCACAAAATCCGTCTTTTTAGCGATATGGTCGTACAGACGGCGAGCGGAAACGTTGCCTTCTTGAGTGACCCAATAGACCCGATTACAGTTTTTATCTTTAGCAAATTGATAGACATATTTGATCAGCATTCTTCCCACACCTTTACCACGCCCATTTTCTTTGACGAACAAATCCTCAAGATAGCAACAGTCTGTGGTATTCCATGTATTTGGATGCAATACAACATGTACAAAGCCGATAAGCTTATCATCCAAAAATGCCCCGAAACCAAAAATGGGTGATGTTTCGTCAATGATTTTTTGCCAAGTATTTTCCGTAGTCGCTTGGGGTAGATCTGTTTGATAAAATTCTAAATAGCCCTGCCACAAGGCTTGCCAGTTAGTTTTATCCTGTGCAGTTAGTGGTAAGATTTGCATTATCAATTATCCTTATATTTAGCTGTTGCCAACAAAAAAAGTACTACCAATAAAATTATCGCCTAAAGTCATCGTGATTAAATAGTTTATGGTAAGTAAAAAATTTTCAACGCTTATTATAATGTAATTACTTGCAAAAAATTTTGTCTAATAGCCAATAAAATTCCGACTAATTTAATCAGGTTTTTTTGTTATTTCGCCCTATAAACCCCCATCGCAAAATTGATTCATGATAAAATGAGCCATATTCATTTTATTTAATATCCAAGCCTATGTCCGCCGAAACTATTGCCAACAAAGCCTTTAAACAAGGCACTAAAGCCCTATTTGACTATGACAAACACTGGGCAAGCTGCTTTGAGCCTGCGCCATTTTTGCCGATGAGCCGAGCCGAAATGGATGCCCTTGGTTGGGATGCCTGTGATGTCATTATCGTCTCAGGCGATGCCTATGTGGATCACCCAAGCTTTGGTATGGCAATCATCGGCAGACTGTTAGAGTCGCAAGGCTTTCGCGTCGGTATCATCGCCCAGCCAGACTGGACGAGCAAAGACGCTTTTATGACCCTTGGCAAACCAACCATCGCGTGGGGCGTCACCGCAGGCAATATGGACAGTATGATTAACCGCTACACCGCCGATAGACGCATTCGCAGTGACGATGCCTACTCGCCAGACAATGCCCCCGACAAACGCCCCGACCGTGCGGCTGTGGTATATAGCCAGCGCTGCCGTGAAGCCTATCCCGATGTACCCATTATCTTGGGCGGGATTGAAGGCTCGCTGCGCCGTATCGCCCATTATGATTATTGGTCAGACAAAGTGCGCCGTAGCATTTTGATGGATAGCCGCGCTGATATTTTGCTGTATGGCAATGCCGAGCGCGCGATTGTCGATGTTGTACACGCACTTGCCAAAGGTTACCGTTTTGAAGACCTTGCCAAAGTACGTGGCACCGCGTATCTGTCGACACAAACCAAAAAACACTGGCAAGCCGATATGATAGAAATCGCCAGTAACGACGTCGACACCGTTGGGCGCGTTGACCCGATTATCAATCCATATGTGATGATGGAAGATGTGGGCGACTGTCACATCGAACAAGAAAAAACCCTTGAGAGTCAATACAAAGGGTTTGTGGCAGATAAAGTCGAGCACAAGGTGCTCAATGCTGATAAGGTCGCTGAAAGCCAAGACATCCAAGTGGTCAATCTCAAAGACCCCAATAAAAACGCCTTAAAACACAAACGCCCGTTGCCGCCCCGTGACAAAACCGTGATTCGCTTGCCCGACTTTGAGCAGGTCAAATCCGACCCGGTACTTTACGCCCATGCCAACCGTATTTTGCACCTAGAAACCAATCCGCATAACGCCCGCGCCTTGGTGCAGCGACATGGCGACATTGATGTATGGCTCAATCCGCCGCCGATTCCACTTACCATGGAAGAGATGGATTATATCTTTGATTTGCCGTATGCGCGTCTGCCCCACCCTAGCTACGGCAACGCAAGAATTCCTGCCTACGACATGATTAAATTATCAGTCAATATCATGCGCGGCTGTTTTGGTGGATGTACCTTCTGCTCGATTACCGAACATGAAGGACGGATTATCCAAAACCGCTCAGAAGAGTCTATCTTGGGCGAAATCAAAAAAATCCGCGACACCGAGCCATCATTTACCGGAGTAATTTCTGACCTTGGCGGACCGACTGCCAACATGTACCGTCTGCATTGCAAAGACGATGCCATTGAGAAAAACTGCCGCAAACCGTCCTGCGTGTATCCCGATATCTGCGACAACTTACTCACCGACCACAGTCATCTCACCCAACTGTATCGCAAAGCTCGTGATATCAAAGGGGTAAAAAAAATCTTGATTGCGTCAGGCTTGCGCTATGATTTGGCGGTTAAAGACCCCGAATATGTCAAAGAATTGGTCACCCACCATGTCGGCGGTTATCTCAAAATCGCCCCCGAACATTCCGAAACCAATGTGCTCTCCAAAATGATGAAACCGGGTATGGGGACGTATGACACTTTTAAGCAGATGTTTGACAAATACAGCCGTGAAGCAGGTAAAGAGCAATATTTGATTCCGTATTTTATCGCCGCGCACCCTGGCACCACCGACACCGACATGATGAACTTGGCGATTTGGCTCAAGCGCAATGGCTTTCGTGCCGACCAAGTACAAGCCTTTTACCCAAGCCCGATGGCAACTGCTACTACGATGTACCATACTGCCAAAGACCCGCTGCATAAAGTCACCCGTGACAGCGAAGGGGTGGAAATCGTCAAATCGGGCAAACAGCGTAAACTCCACAAAGCTTATCTACGTTACCACGACCCCAAAAATTGGGCACTGCTGCGTCAATCACTTAAAGACTTGGGGCGTGAGGATTTGATTGGGCATGGTAGTCAGTGTTTGATTCCACCGTACAATCCCAAACTCGAGGGCGAGGATGTTTATCAATCAGCCCGTAAGAAAAATAGTTCTGCCGCTGGGGATTCGGTCAAACGTACGAATAAAGATAGTACTGCAAAAAAATCGGGTAAAAAACCAACACCGACCAGTTTTGGTAAAAAACCGAATCCGAAAAAGGGTAATTTCCAAACCCAACATACAGGCTTACCGCCGCGGAAAACTAAATAGTTTATGTCATTCATGGCTTGTAGCGCATTTCTACAAGCCGTCTGATTTATTTTTAAATTGTTTCAATTTAATGCCACGTCTGAAGGTTGATAGCAATTTTATGTTTTTTTGCATGATTGAAAAGAGAGTGTTTAGCAACTTTAACTTGGTTTGGACTTTGATAATTTCTAAAATCTCCCAATTTGATTTTGATGTTTTCTTCGAATACTGTAATCGTTAAATGCAAAATAATTAGCTAGAAATAACCTATAGGCTGAATGGATTAAATCATTCTCATACCTGATGGCTGCGTTCTATTCACCTTCTGTCTAAAAATCCAATGTATTGCTCCGAATAAAGACTCGAAGCCTCAAACGTTATGTGATAGCATTTCTTTTTGATAAAATATTCTCAATAAAATTTAAATTTCTATTTTTACATCAAGCTTACATCTTAACAACTAAACACAGCACTTAAAACATTAAAAAATCATTAAAATACAAACCATTATAATAATGAAAAGGTTTTCAATATGGCAAAAATTTTTATTGGGATAGGGATTTTATTTCTCATCATTGGCCTAATTTATCTGTTTTTTCCCAATGCCTTTAACTGGTTTGGTCGTATGCCGGGAGATGTTAATTATCGCTCCGAAGGCGGCGGCTTTAGTTTTCACTTCCCCATCGTCACCATGATTATCGTGAGTATCATTCTTACTATTATTCTTAATCTATTTAACCGCTGATACCGCGCTAACCACAGCCATTTCTAGCGGGTTTTATCGCAAAAAACTGTCTTTTTAATCAAAAAATGTCGTAAACTGTAATTACGCCAGTCACGATTGAAAAGGAGTTAGTCATGCAGCGCGACATTTTTAAGCCAACACTATTGAGCCTCGTCATCGCCCAAAGCTTATTGACGGCGTGTAGCCCAGCACCGTCAAATAGCCGTGATATCAGCCCTGTCACACCCGTTATCACCCAACCAACGCCCGTAGTTGCGGCGCCTACCATGATGATGGACGCGGCAGCAATGAGCAAGATGGCACGCTACTCGCCTATCATGCCGATGCCGATACCACAGGATAATAGCGAAAAATATCAGCACCTTGCAATCAACCCCATTCACCAAACCGCCACCGATGCTGTTGCCACCTTTAGTATCGATACTGACACGGGCAGCTACGCCAATGTGCGCCGTTTTCTAAACGACGGACAATTACCGCCTACTGACGCGGTGCGTATTGAAGAGCTTATCAACTATTTTAACTATGACTTTTCACAAGCCAAACGCCTTGCCAACGCCCCTTTTTTGGTAAGCACCGAAACAGTTGCCGCACCTTGGCGTACACCCAATCGTATCATCAAAGTGGCTATCAAAGCGGATGACCCTACCATCACCAAACAAAGCGCGTTACCGCCTGCCAACTTGGTATTTTTGGTGGACGTGTCAGGCTCGATGTCAGACAACGATAAATTACCACTGGTCAAATCTTCGCTAAAAATGCTCACCAAACAATTGAGGTCGCAAGATACTATCAGTATCGTGACCTATGCCGGTCGTACCCAAGTGACGCTTCCTGCCACTAAAGGCAGTGACACCGACAAAATATTAGCCGCGATTGATAGCCTAGATGCCAGTGGCTCGACCAATGGCGAAGCAGCGATAAAGTTGGCTTATCAACAAGCAAAAATCCACCATAAAAAAGATGGCATCAACCGCATTTTGATGATGACCGATGGGGATTTTAATGTCGGTGTATCGGACGTCGATGAAATGCTAGATATTATTCGCCGTGAGCGTGATAGCGGTGTGTCACTTTCCACATTTGGCTTTGGTGAAGGCAATTTAAACGACCACATGATGGAACAAGTCGCGGATAACGGCAACGGTAACTATAGCTACATTGACAGCCTGTCTGAGGCCAAAAAAGCCTTAGTAGACGAAATGTCAGCGACCTTTAACACCGTGGCAAAAGACGTCAAAGTCCAAGTGGAATTCAATCCCCAGACGGTTAAAGAATGGCGCTTAATTGGTTATGAAAATCGTGTCCTTGCAAAAGAAGATTTTAACAACGATAAAGTAGACGCAGGTGAGCTAGGTGCAGGCAAATCCGTGGTTGCGCTGTTTGAAATTACCCCTGTTGGGCAGCAAGGTTGGCTAGACGATAGCCGTTACCAAGCTCACCCTATCAGTCATGCAGGTAAAAATACTGAGCTGGGGTTTTTAAAACTTCGCTATAAAGCCCCAAATAGCAACACATCAACGCTTTTGACCCTGCCCATTAGCAATCAGACACAACAGCCAAGCAGCGAGCTGGCATTTGCACTAAGTGTGGCAAGTTTTGGTGAAACCCTCAAGCAAAGCAAATACCTTGATAATTGGCAACTAAATGACAGCAAGCGACTCGCCCAAGCCAATATCGGCAACGACCCACAAGGTATTCGCCGCGAGTTTATCAAGCTTATCGACTTAGCCGATAGCTTACAACCGACCAAAAAATAGTCACTATACAACTGTCAATAAAAAAGCTAGATAAATCATCTAGCTTTTCTCCTACTTTTACTGTTTTGCCCATCAGTGCTGTTTTGTGCCAAAAATTTTATCCCCTGCATCGCCAAGCCCTGGGATAATATACCCCTGTTCATTAAGATGACTATCGAGTGCTGCGGTAAAAATCTTCACATCAGGATGGGCATCATTCACCGCTTTTACCCCTTCAGGCGTTGCCACTAATACCAAGGCTTTAATATCTTTACAACCGTGTTTTTTCATCATATCAATCGTTGCTACCATACTACCGCCCGTGGCAAGCATAGGATCTAAAATCAACGCAGGACGCTCATCAATATCTTTGACCAACTTTTCAAAAAAAGGCACAGGCTCAAGGGTATCCTCATCACGTTGCAGTCCAACCATCGAGATTTTTGCAGTAGGAATAAGGTCTAAAACCCCATCAAGCATTCCCAAACCTGCACGCAAGATGGGTACGACAGTGACGGTTTTACCTTTGATTTGAATGCCTTCAATTTGGTTGCCTTCCCAGCCCTGAATGCTAATTGTTTCTATGGGAAAATCACGGCTTGCTTCATACGCCATCAAACGGGCAAGCTCTTTGGTCAAGGTACGAAACTTATAAGTGCTACTATCCGCCTCGCGCATCAAAGATAATTTATGCTTAACTAAGGGATGGTCAATAACGGTAATTTGCATGGTAACACTCACTTTAAATTTCACACCAAAAATTTTCGCCTATTTTACCCAAAGTCTGCGATAAAAACATTAATTTTCTATTCTGAGTTTTTCTCTGAGTCTTTCAGGGATGCAAAAAAACACCCCCTTTAAACGAATAAAGAGGGTGGTTTGGAATAGGGAGCTGACGATGACCTACTCTCACATGGGCGAACCACACTACCA
>NZ_DALZPW010000004.1:0-163262 GCF_032017425.1 Moraxella sp. CTOTU47618
GGCTTAACCGTCTTGTAGAAGGAATCCCCTCACTTTAGGGAGGGGAGGAAGTCAAGCCATAATAAATTTATCATCTTGCTGTATGGTTCACAGGCAAATTGGTTGTTATTTTCTACGCTTTACGCCTGTCAGCACTTTTTTGTATGACCCACTCTCACAGGATGTTTTTATGAAACAATTTTTCGCACCTTGTCTGGTACTTGCCAGTATGTTGGGCACAACACTTGCCCACGCAGCCTCCATGCCAGTGGATACCAATGCCCGCTTTAAACTAGGGTTAAACGCGTCTATCAACCATTATGCGTACGACAAGGACAATGATGTTACGGTCATGCCACAGGCATTTTATGACAACAATCGACTCTACATTGAAGGCAGTGAAGCAGGTTATTATCCCTACAAAGATGCACAAAACGAATGGCGATTGACCGCAAGCTACGATAGCCGTTCATTTGATCCAGATGATGCGAGCACAGCGGCGTTAAAAGGACTCGATGAGCGTAAATGGTCTGCTATGGTGGGCACCAGCTATATGCGCATCACCCCGTATGGTGGCTTTAAAGCGCAAGTGGAAACTGATGCCTTAGGTCGCAGTGATGGTACTAGCGCAAAAGTGGCGCACTTAAGCAGATTTAAGGCAATGGATGATAAAATCACCATTTATCCTGAGTTAGGACTGCAGTGGTACAATGACAAGTACAACAATTACTACTTTGGTGTTTCTGAGCAAGAATCGCTACGCACCGGGATAAAAGCTTATAACGCTGATAGTAGCGTTACCCCCTATGTCAATGTCAGTGCCAGTTATGCAATTTCACCACGCTGGAGTGCGTTTATCAGTCAGCATTTAGAGTATTTGAGCGATGAGCAAAAAGACAGCCCACTGGTTGATAACCGTGTCGATAGCAAAACGAAAATTGGCTTTAACTATCAGTTTTAATGCCTAGTTTACCAATGAATAGTTGACTCATAAAAAGCGCAAATTGTTTGATTTGCGCTTTTTTTATTTATAAGAAAGGATTACTTACTTCGTCCACGTGCGACGCTTGCTGCTGTTGCGTGGCAGATTTTTCCACCGTTTGCGCTTGATGGACTTCTAAATACGCAATGATTTGGTTCAACACATCTTGTAATTGTTTTGCCGTGGCTAAACTTTGTTTATCCAACGTAAACGTCGCACTGCCATAGAGATTGACTTGCTCTCCTTGATTCTCAAGGGTAAATTCGCCCAAGCCAACGCTTTGGCTATCATTTTGAAATGGTTTAAAAGCACTCATCTTTTCCCCCTGTCTAGTTGTTGATTTGCTAGTTACTTACTCTGATTATGGTGAAATAGTGGCTACATCGCTCGGCAAACTGGGAAACGCATTGACCCCGGTGCGTTTTTTAAGTGTGCTTAGGCTAATTTTTTCAACGGTTCCGCTATCATCATTCGGGCTAAAAAACGCTATCGCTTGATGTTGTGATGGCAAATATACCGCTTTAAAAAAATGCGATGGCACCAACACGCGATTTTTTAGCCGTTGGACTTCCGGTGTTAAGAACGCTACCCCTGTCACCACATAAGCTGAGCCGTATTGGTTGGTCAAGTTGCGAGTTTGTGTTTCAATTTTCACCCAAGTTGTACGGTTGTTGTCAGGTGTTTGTGGGGCGATATTGGCTAAACTAAAGCTATCAAATTGTGAGTCCGAGTTTGCCATATCAGCATTGGGCGCTAAATGTCCTCTATCAAATCCGGTACGGGTATAATCGCTCAATAAGCTACGCACCTCGGTTGGCAGGCGAGTTTCTTCATGAAAGTTATCCTCTCTGACCAAAGTTTTGGCAGCCGTTATTCGTTGTCGCGTCAAATGCTCAGCGACCCAAATAGGGGTCTTGGTGACACCCGAATACATCACCGCAAAGCCATTAAAGCACAGGGGGTAAGTTTTTTGCGAAAGCTTAGCGGTCATTGTCGGCTGGGTTTTCTCCAAAAACTCGCTGGCGCATTTTTGTAACGCCTTGTCTAGCGAGCGCGTGGTGAGTGCTTGGGTATCTGGGTTCGCTTGGGTGGCAGGAATAGTAGGGATAGTAATGGTATTGCTATCGGGCTTGGCGGTTGAGGGCGCAACACTACAACCTGTCACATACAGCAAGCCAACGCTTATGGCTGATAAGATGGCATTGTTAGTAACAAAATGGGTTTGAACTATCATAAGTGACCTTAAAAAAAGAAAAAATGAAAAATGGCACAATGACTACAGTGGTAGGGGTTGGGCTAAAGTGTCGGATAACGTAGTTTAAAGCTCAGTTTAAAACTTCTTGGTTATTTTATAAGGTATTTGGGTGGAATACGCAAATATTTACTGGCAGTGATAGCAGTTTTTTGAAATGTTTTTTGGCTAATATTGCGTTGACTACTTTTATCCCAATATTTTCCCATCAACAATTCCTTAAGTTCTGATAAAATACACCTTTTGTCGTTAGTAAATTCTCTATGAGTACATCAACCACACCACAAAACGCCGTCGTCTTACTCTCGGGCGGGCTAGATTCCGTGACTTGCCTTTACTGGGCAAAAGCCAATTATGCCAACGTCACAGCGGTAAGCTTTAACTACGGTCAGCGCCACAATAGCGAACTTAATGCCGCCAAAAAAATCGCCGCGACAGCCCAAGTCAACCACCGTATTATCGATATTGATTTGGCACAGTTAGGTGGCTCGGCGTTGACCGATGCTTCGCTGGTGGTGCCCGATGCCAAACAAACAGATTTTAGCGATAATCAGCATAATGACAGCATTCCAATCACCTATGTACCCGCGCGTAATACCATCTTTTTGTCGTATGCGCTGGCATTGGCAGAGGTGACACAGTCCAATGCCATTGTGATTGGCGTCAATGCAGTCGATTACTCAGGCTATCCTGATTGTCGTCCTGAATATATTGAAGCCTTTGAAAAGATGGCAAATCTCGCTACCAAAGCCGGTGTGATGGGCAATCATCTCCACATTGCAACGCCATTGTTGCATTTAAGTAAAGCAGAAATCATTAAGCTCGGGGTATCGCTGGGGGTGGATTATGCTTTGACCGTGTCATGCTACCGCGCAGATAGCGAAGGGCGCGCCTGCGGGCACTGCGATAGCTGTTATTTACGACAGCAAGGTTTTTTACAAGCTGAAATAGATGACCCGACTATTTATCAGTAATCTATCATCATCAAATCCTGCCAGCTTTATTGCGTCAACGGTAAAGCTAGCCATTGTACGATTGAACACCTGCTGTTCTATACTGCTGTCTCTTATGAGGATAAACTATGAAACATTCAGCCATCGTGACCCTATTTGCTAGCATGGTTTTGCCGTTTGCCGCACATGCCGCAAACCCACAATACGTCAATGCTTGCGCTACCCAAATGACCGAAAAACACATCACTGATGCCGCTTCTGCAAAAAAAGTATGTACTTGTGTGGTAGATGAACAAGCAAAAATCACCCAAGCGCAAAAAAATGAGCTTGATACCTGGGTAAAAAGTGGTAAAGATGTTCGCCAAAACAAAACTTTCCAAACCATTAGTGCGCGTATGAAAGCGTGTGGCAACGGCGTTAAATTTAATAAAGCCCGTCCCTAATCGATTCCATCATTAATGATATAGTCACTTGTGCAATCGTCAATTGCAGAATCGATAGCGCCGCACCACCAGACCAGTTGTTTACTGGTCTTTTTTTATTTTGTCGCATGAAGAAGTTTGTACTCAATCTGGCTTTCTGATATTGTTAGTGCAATTTTTGCTTGGGAAATGTCCATGACTCAACTACCCAATTTTTTAGTCACCACGGTTGAAGCGGATACCAGCCGTCATTCTACAAATCAGCCGCAATTTATCCAGCGTCAAATCAATCTGCTAGCTTATGCCAAACAAGCAGACAAAGGCTTAATTCTGTACTTTTATCCAAAAGACAACACCGCAGGCTGTAGTGTGCAAGCCCAAGATTTTAGCCAGCATTTGACCCAATTGCAGCAGCTTGGCTACCAAGTCATTGGCGTATCAAGAGATAGTGTCAAAAGCCATGAAAAATTTATCGCCAACCAACAGATTAATTTTGCGTTGGTGAGTGATACCGATGAACAACTTTGCCAACATTTTGACATCATTGCCGAAAAAAAACTGTACGGCAAAGTCAGCCTTGGCGTGGTACGTTCAACCTTAATTTTCGACAATGCAGGCAAGCTGGTTTATGAGATGCGCAATGTCCGCGCCAAGGGGCATATGGATAAATTACTTGCGATATTGCCCACTCTTTAATCTAAACGCCTTATATTATTTTGATTTTCTGACTCGAGATCACTCATTGTATGTCCGTGAACCAATTTTTTAAAAATATCTATCACGACTTGTATTATGACGTCTATAAAGCAGTCGGTGGTTCGCTCGAAGACGAAGCGGTTAATTGGCCGCTGTATCTCTCCAAACTTGCCAGTACAGGCATCAAAATCATGGTGCTGTTGGCAATTTTGGGCGTGGTCTATCGGTTAAGTTTATTGCTCATCAATTCTGCCCGTTTTATCGCCAAAGACAGTAAATACAGCCAATCGTTAAGGCTCATCGCACGGTTGATGTGGTTATTTTCAAGTTTGCTTGCGGTGATGAGTCAGCTTAATTTTGAACCTGAAACAGTCAAAGCCACTGCCAAAGCGGGTATTTGGTCAGTGATTTTTTATATGGCGTGGTACAACCTCGGTTATTTGATGCAAAAAATGCTCAAAAATTATGGGCTAAACGCGTCGATTGAACAATTACTGCATAATTTGTTGTCCATGCTCATCATCGTATTGTGGATTGCCTCGGTGATGTCGCAGTTTGGTTTTGACATTGTGTCTGTGGTCGCAGGTCTTGGGATTGCAGGTATCGCAGTGGGTTTTGCCGCGCAAGCCACACTCGCCAACTTTATTGCCGGTATCACCATTTTGATTGAGCAGTCGTTTCAAGTCGGTGATTGGGTCAGCATTAATGAAAAAGAAGGTAAAGTGGTGCAAATCGCCTTGCGCACTACCCAAATTTTGACCCGTGATAATATCACCGTGATTTTCCCCAATTCAACCGTTGCCTCAGCCGAAGTCATTAATTTAACTGCCAAAAATCTGATTCGTTTTGATATTGAAGTGCGTATCGCGTTGGAAGCGGATATCGAAAGCGCTCGCGCTATCATTCTTGATATTTTAGCCAATACCAAAGAGGTATTGGAGCGTCCTGCGCCCACAGCGACGGTGGATAAAATTGGCGATTTTGGGGTGTTTTTTATCGTGCGGTTTTGGGTCAATCCGCCACACGTGTCTCGAATGCCATTTATCAAAGAAAATCTACGCGAACAAATCAAAGTAGCACTAGATGATGCCAGCATTGCTACACCTTATCCTCATATGCAGCTGTTAATGCCAAGCGCAATGCCAAACGAAGTAGCCCCATCGGTAAAAACTTCCCCATAATTTCAGACATTCTATCATTTGTCCTTTGCTAATCATGCTAAAATACGCCATTAATTAACTTTGACTTTTTTTGGCAGTATTTATGACAGACAGCAATACAACGCCCGTTGGGCAAACTTTTCACATTGTAATCACTTGTGCCGATGGGCTAGAGATTCCCTTGCAAACTGAGCTGGCAAGCTTTGGTATAGATACACAAATTGAGCGCACGGGTCGGCTGATGGCGACATTGACGTTAGCGCAGATTTATCAAGTTTGTCTATGGTCTCGTGTGGCATCGCGGGTATTGTTACCACTGGGCAAAAAGAACATCAATCCCGAGTACGATATTGCAGAACAGCTCTATACCTTTGCCAAAACGGTCAAATGGACCCAATTATTTGATTTGGAACAAACCTTTGCGATTCGTTTGACCCTAGATAAGCGCGTACAAGCCAACCAGCAATTCACCATGCTGCGCGTCAAAGATGCGATTGCCGACCAATTTAACGAGCAGTTCGGTCGTCGCCCCAATGTCGATAAAAACCCCGATTTTGGCATTGTCGCTACGGTGGGTGACAAACAAGCTGAATTGTATTTAGACTTATCAGGTACCAGTTTGCACCGCCGTGGTTATCGTGCTGCGATGACTGAAGCGCCACTCAAAGAAAACTTGGCTGCTGCCCTACTCTATAGCGTGAATTTTCACACCACCCAATTTGACAGTATTGTCGACCCGATGTGCGGCTCAGGCACGCTGATTATTGAAGCCTTGCTGATGAGCGCAGATTATGCCGTAGGACTGGATAAAGCCGATAGCCAATTTGGGTTTTATGCATGGCAACATCATGATACTGCCCTTTGGGAGGCTATGGTGCAAGACGCGCAAACCCGTTTTCATCATCGCCTAAATGCCATGGCAAATGGCGAGATGCCCGCGGTATTTGCTTTTGATATGGACTCAGGCGCGGTTCGAGCCACGCATAAAAATTTAATCGCCGCAGGTTTGACGCCTATCATCAACCGTATTACCTTGCAGCAGCGGTCACTGGCGACCCTTAATTTGGCACTAGAAAAACAAGTCAATGGTTGGGTCAATCCCCTGTTTATCACCAACCCACCGTATGGTGAGCGTCTGGGTGAAGAAGAATTGATTAAACCCTTGTATCAAGGTCTGGGTAAAAAATTACAAGCCCTGTTTGCAGATAGCCCTGCCAGAGTGACTTTGGGTGTCCTCGCTGCCAAAGTTGAACAAGCTGACGTACTACCCCTTGCTGAGCCAAAAACCCTACGCTGTCATAATGGCGCTATCACCGTGTATTTTCGTTATGGTGAGCTGTTAAAGAGTAAAGACACACCGCTTATTACGCGTTTTGAAAAGCGTGAAATCACCGTAGAAGAAGGTCAAGATTTTGTCAATCGACTACAAAAAAATCTTGCCAATCTGCGCAAACTCGCTCACAAACAAGGCGTGACCAATCTGCGGGTGTATGATGCCGACTTACCTGATTTTAAAGTAGCGGTGGATGTGTATGGCGAATTTGTGCATGTGCAAGAATATGCCGCCCCCAAATCAATCCCGTTAGAGACCGCCAAAAAACGTTTTAATCTAGCGCTGCATGGCGTGCGTGAAGCCTTGCAAGTGAACCGTGAGCAAGTGTTTATCAAAACCCGCGCCCGCCAATCCGGCAATGAGCAGTATGAGAAAAAAGCCAATTCGGGTAAGTTCCATGTGGTCAGCGAGCCAACCGCCAACAACCAACGGGCGTATTTTTTGGTGAACTTTAGCGATTATTTGGATACAGGGTTATTTCTTGACCATCGCAGCATCCGAAAAATTATTGCAGAGAACGCACGCGGTAAAACGGTGCTTAATCTGTTTGCTTATACTTGTACTGCCAGTGTGCATGCGGCATTGGGCGGGGCAAAAGCGGTGACATCGGTGGATTTATCACAAAACTATTTGGACTGGGGACGCAAAAATTTTGCCCTAAACGGCTTGCCAGATTTGCCAAGCTACCAGTTTATTGCCCAAGATATTTTTGAATGGATTAAAAGCAACACCGAGCAGTACGATGTGATTTTTATCGATCCGCCGACTTTTTCTAATTCCAAGAAATTTCAAGGAACCTTTGATGTGCAGCGCGACCACGTACCACTCATCAACCGTGCCATGAATCGCTTATCCGCTGAAGGCGTGTTGTATTTTTCCAATAACTTTACCAAATTTGTGCTCGATGACGAAATCAACAACCGTTATCACGTTGAAGAAATGACCAACCAAACCATTGGCTTTGATTTTGATAGTAAACGCCCTATTCACCAGTCGTGGGCGATTCGCCACAAATAATTTGCCAATAAAAAAGCGATGCCTCGTGTTAGCCATCACTTTTTTTGATGAGTTCGGTTATTTTGCCAGAGTCTTGGTTTCAATCACGCTATCAAGCTGATAAAGGTTGCCATAGCCTTTGGTATCGGTCGGTGGGGTGCGATAGCGAGTCAAGCGCAAAACCCGCTGTGCGCTTTCGTCATGACGATAATTGATGATAGGCGCATCTAGAAGATACCATTGACCCACCGCTGTTTTTAATCCCTGCGTGTTATAATTGATGTCACGCACTTCTAGGCATTTTCTATCGGTCATGTTGTCGCAATACTGCCACTTGGGTTTGACCTCCAAAAATACGGTTTCCCCTTTGCCGTATTTTACTTCAGGCTTTAATATGCCATCCCAAATTAACGCAGTGCCGTCTGCCAGATCTTGTTGCAACATTGCATGTGTTTGCCAGCTCATTATCATCATTGATAGTTGACTTTGGCTTTGCATTTGCTGGGCCAACCAAGTTTCACTTTGTTGTAGAGAGCCGCAACCCATCAAGGTAGTCACCGCATTGGTGCTTGCCTGTAGCTTGTCCCCTTGTAACCTATAGCCACTCGATAATTGATTACAGCCTACACTGTAACTGATGCGATTTTGGGTGAAATCAAGTGTTACCTTGTGGTTATCAATTTGCGGCTTCAAGTGATCGGATGGCGGTGGATTGGTACTGTTGGGATAAGCATTCACGCCAGATAGTTGCCAATGATAACTTTGCAAATCATCCACAGTGGGTGCTTTACCAATAAATATCGCAGGCTGGGCATCAGGCACTCTTTCACTCGGCGCTGATGGGTTAGTATTCACCGTTTGGCAACCCGTCAGGGCAAGCATGAGCAATGCGCTGGTTTTAAAGCTACCTTTAACTTGATTGTTTATCATTCTTTATATCCATTATTACGCCATTAATTGAAGTTTAGCCAAATATTTATGGTTATTCAGCATCCGTTCTGTAAATTTAGTTGAGTATATTTAATGGAAGAGTTGGCATAAAAAAACCCAGTCAAGCGACTAGGTTTTTGATTTTAAACTTAACATAAACGGTTATTTATTCGGTTGTGGCGTGGTGCGCAGATAAGGCTTAATTTCTTTATGACCTTTTGGGAATTTCGCGGCGATTTCTTCGTTTTTGACGCTCGGCGGGATAATCACATCATCCCCGTCTTGCCACTCAACTGGCGTTGCAATGCCATAATTATCTGACAATTGCAAGGCATCAATCACCCGTAAAATTTCATTGAAGTTACGACCTACAGCGGCTGGGTAAGTGAAAGTTAACCGCAGTTTATGCTGTGGATCGATAATGAATACGCTGCGAACCGTGTGCGTGGTTGACGCATTTGGGTGAATCATGTCGTAAGCTTCCGATACTTTTTTGTCCGCGTCTGCAATGATGGGGAAATTCACCTCGCAACCTTGGGTTTCTGAGATATCGCCCGCCCAAGTTTTATGGTCTTCTACGCTATCGACTGATAAAGCAATGGGTTTGACATGGCGCTTTTTGAATTCATCACCCAATGATGCCGTGCGTCCTAACTCCGTGG
The DNA here is from genome assembly GCF_032017425.1 of Moraxella sp. CTOTU47618. NCBI lineage: Bacteria > Pseudomonadati > Pseudomonadota > Gammaproteobacteria > Moraxellales > Moraxellaceae > Moraxella > Moraxella sp. CTOTU47618. The sequence continues at coordinate 9,366 of NZ_DALZPW010000004.1, forward strand.
TGCAAACTGGGGTAAAGTCTGCCGGATGTGAGAATAAAACCACCCAGTTATCACCTTGCCAATCGTAAAAATTGATATTGCCTTCGGTGGTTTGTGCGTCAAAATTTGGTGCCGTGTCGCCAATTCGTAATTGTGCCATCGCTGACTCCTTATAATTTGATTTGATTAATAATATGTGGTTATTGTTTGATATCGGTCTATCACACAGACTCAGCAAAATTTTAACAGATTCTAAATTCATTAATCATGACTTTTTGCGAATCTTTGTTTCTAAAAAGGCATAAGCACTCTACGATAGGCTGTTTTATAGTAAAGGTTTTAATCAAATTTCGCGGTCTTTAAAAACCGCGCAACCACGTTAAACTGCCCAGTGGTGGTATCTTCTTCATACATGGCTTGGCGAAACGCATTGGAATTGGCAATGCCTGATGTATACCAAGCAATATGTTTACGAGCGATACGACACCCCGAGTATTCGCCATAAAATGCATAAATCTCTTGCAAATGGCTCAATACAATCTCTTTTAACTCATCCATCGTTTGACTGGGCAGGATTTCACCAGTCTTTAGATAATGCGCAATATCACGAAAAATCCAAGGCTGCCCTTGCCCTGCCCGCCCAATCATAATGCCATCAGCGCCTGTTTGCTCATATACTTGTTTGGCTTTTTGCGGGCTGTCGATATCCCCATTGACGATAACAGGAATGGTGAGAAGATTTTTGACCTCTTTAATTAACTCATAGCGAGCGCTGCCCAGATATTTATCTTCTCGGGTGCGTCCATGAATTACAATCATGGCGATACCTGCCTCTTCTGCCATTTTTGCGACACGTAAAATATTTTCTTCGCCATTGGCATAGCCTAGACGGGTTTTTAGCGTGACTGGTACATCCACTGCATTGACCGTGGCATCTAATAGTCGCTTGACCAAATCTTCATCTTTGAGTAGCGCTGAACCAGCAAGCTTTTTGCAAACTTTTTTTGCCGGGCAACCCATATTGATATCGACAATTTGCGCCCCATTGGCAACTTGATAGCGAGCGGCTTCGGCGATTTTTTCTGGGTCTGAACCAGCGATTTGCGCAGAAATAGGCGCGATTTCGCCATCAAAATTGGCACGATACAGCGTTTTGTGATGGGCAAATAACGTGGCATCAGACGTCATCATCTCTGACACGGCATGCCCTGCGCCAAAGGACTTAGCCAGCATGCGAAAAGGCTTATCAGTAACGCCTGCCATCGGCGCAACGATGATGCGGTTGGCGATGGTCTGGTCGCCGATATTGAGGGGAGTGAGCAATGGATGGTTGGACATAAATACAAAAGAATGACGGGCTCAAAAATGGGGGAACATTATAACTTTTATTGTTCGTGCTTTGGCGAGAAATTCGCCCAGTTAGTGAAATTCCCCATTTCGCCTTCTTTTAAACAATCGGGTGAGTTTTTATATCAATTTGTTACGATTTTTTATCTCTTTGTCATATAGACTTAACCCAATAGAAGTTTAATAGTGTCATACTCATCAATTTTTTAGACATAGATTTAGACATAGAAATGGGCATAAACATATGTTAAAACAGCTTAAACTTTGGTATCGAGGCGATAAGCATGTCAATGGCGAAGTGATTTATCAGCTGCCCCATTGGTCTGCAAGGGTGGCTCGCCGTATGGTTGATTTTGTTTCGCTTGAATGGAAGTGGTTATTGGCATTTTTATGCTTAATTATGATAATTCTTATTATCGCTATTTGATTCACCGCTATTTGATTTGTCGATATTTTACCCATTGAGCGATGCCAATTTGGGCAACATATGGGAGGTAAAGATATTGTATATAAAGCCGCTGACAAGTCACTATGTTTTACCATGACAACTCGTTGAGATTTTAGTATACTATCTTGTTTATTTGACACGCTTATACCACCGCTATGACCCAAATTCCTGTCATTCAAAACCCAGAAATGGTTAATCCCCAAGACCTTACCGCAAAAACCAATTTACTTGGCATGAGCAAGGCTGAGCTTGGACAATTTTTTGCCAATCTAGGCGAAAAACCCTTCCGCGCCACCCAAGTCATGAAGTGGATTTATCAGTTTGGCGTGACCGATTTTTATCAAATGACGAACTTGTCAAAAAAACTACAAGAAACATTGGACGAAGTGGCCACTGTCACCCCGCCCACTGTCAAGTTTAAACAATTTAGCGAAGATGGCACCCGTAAATGGGTGTTTGAAGTAGCAGGTGGCTCGCTGGTGGAAACTGTGCTCATCCCAGCTGACGATAACAAACAGTTTGGACGTAAGACCTTGTGTATTTCCTCGCAAGTCGGCTGTGCGCTTGACTGCTCGTTTTGTAGCACCGGCAAACAAGGCTTTGAGCGGGACTTATCGCCTAGCGAAATTATCGGACAGCTGTGGGTTGCCAACCAGTCTTATATGGAAAATGTGCCTGTCACTGAACGTGAAAATCGGGTTACTAATGTGGTGATGATGGGCATGGGTGAACCGCTGTTAAATTATGAGCCTGTGGTAGCCAGTATGTCATTGATGCTCGATGATTTTGGTTTTGGCTTGTCCAAACGCCGCGTTACCCTATCAACATCGGGCATCGTGCCAAAGATGTATGAGCTTGCCAAAGACATTGATGTGGCACTTGCCATCAGCCTACATGCACCCAATGATGAACTGCGTAATGAACTGGTACCCATCAATAAAAAATATCCACTCAAAGAGCTGATAGCCGCCGCCAAATCTTATGTATATGACGAAAACCCCCGTCATAAAAAGCACGTCACCATCGAATATGTGATGTTAAAAGACGTCAATGACACGGATGAACACGCCCGTCAGTTGGTCAATCTGCTCAAAGATTTACCCTGCAAAATTAATTTGATTCCGTTTAACCCGTTCCCGCACGCGCCTTACGGACGCTCTAGCAACAATCGCATCCATGCATTTAGCAATATCTTGAACCAAGCAGGCTTTGTCTGTACCATTCGCCAAACCCGTGGTGATGACATTGATGCGGCATGTGGACAATTGGTTGGACAAGTCACTGATAAAACCCGTCGGGCAAAAAAATGGCAAGAAAAAGTGTCCAAAACGTTACAATCTAAAGCGTCTCATTAAATCTTTTATCATTATAATAGTTTGGTGTGATAAAGGCGCAAGTTAGCCTTATCGGTTGGTGTTATCAAGGTTTTTTTGCTATAGTAATAGCCATTTTTAGTGATAGGCTTGTTTTGCTGTTGGGTTTTATCGACAATTAAAATTGGTTATCTACTGTCAAAATTTTTAACTATTCAATTTAGTTCATTTGATTATGAGTAAGTTTGTTATGCCACCATGTCACTCACGTCAAACTCATCTATACCACAGTCAATCTGCTATTTTGTGTCAATTATACGACCACCATATAGAATACAATGATAAAATGCTGGGCAAATCAAATTTTTTATCGAAGGTTTTTGCGGTAGGTATGATTGGCCTTTCAAGCTTCAGCCTTTGCCTAACCGGTTGTACCACTACCCGACAAGTCACCACGCAGACAGTTACTGCCAGTGACCCCAGTCGTTGGGAAAAAAATCCAGAAGAAATCGCCAGAATTCGCACCGCGATTGCCGCTGAATATATTCGTGGTGGTAAATTAGACGATGCCAAACGACAGTTAGAAAGTGCATTAAAGTCTTATCCAAAGTCAGCAGAAGCCAATGATATGATGGGCGTGTTATTGCAGCAAGAAGGCAGCCCGCGCAATATGCAAAAAGCCGAAGCTTATTTTAAAAATGCTATCGCCCTCAATCCTGACTTTAGTCAAGCAAACAACAATTATGGCGTCTATCTCGCCCAACTCAGTCGTAACCAAGAAGCGATTGCCCAGTTTCAAATTGCCGGTTCTGCGTTAGGGTATGACGGTCGTGCCAGTGCGTTAGAGAATTTAGGGCGTACAGCATTAAAGGTCAAAAACAAACCGCTCGCAGTACAATCATTTATCAAAGCGCTCGATGCCAACCGCCAAAGTATCGTCGCCCGTACAGAGCTTATTGATATTTTATTGGCCGATGGCAAATTTTTGGAGGCGCAGGCGCTGTATAATGATTTGGTTAGAATTATTGGTCAAGCCAACCTTGACCCGCGCACTTTATCGCAAGGGATTAGGCTTGCCAAGCTTGCAAACAATACCATGGAAGTGCAAAAATTAGCGCAGCAGCTTTTGGACCGCTATCCCCTTAGCGATGAAGCAAAGCAGATTCGTTCTGGACTTTTAACCCCAACGTCAACTTGGAAATAAGATGGAAAACAGCAATAACACCGACAATCAACAAAACTCTACCCCTGTTCATGACACAACCCAGCTTTTGGGTCAGCGTTTTAAACAAGCCCGTGAGAAAAAAGGCTTATCGATTGACGATGTGGCTGCCAAAACTTTCATTTTAAAAAGTCATCTTCGAGCGCTTGAAGCCAATGATTTTGACGCCTTGCCACAGCCTACATTTGCGCGCGGTTTTGCCACGACCTATGGGCGTTTTTTGGGTTTGGATAAAAATCTGGTCGCACAAAGTTTTGATGCCCAGTACCCCGCTACCCTCAAACAAAAATATGCCACGGTCATCAATGCCCCGATGCAGCCGATGGGTACGCTTAATCGTGAAGCGCGTCCCAGTGTGCGTATTAACCCTTTTGTCATTGGTGGTATTTTATTGGTATTGGGGCTTGCGATTTTTATTTTTAATAAAGTTAGCAAAGCACATAATGACTCGGTTGAACAAGCCCCCGCTAGCGCTGTTGCCAGTATGCCAACCCAAGACCAAGTCAGCGGTGCGTCGCTTAACAATGCAGGCTCAGCGATTGTGACTAACACGGTGACTGCCAGTGGGTTACCCGCCACGGGCTCTGCGATTACTGGTGTTGCGGTGAGTGCTGATAATGCCAGTGGTACAGCAGCGACAGGACAAGCTGGTGCCAAAGCTTCGCTTGACATTTTTGTGAAAGATACCACCAAAATCACCATTGTCGATGCGACAGGCAATACGATTTTAGATGGCGATCAAGCACGCGGTAGTTACCAATTGACCGGTCAAGCGCCGTTTCAAGTCAATATCGATAAAGCCAGCAATGTGAGCTTGGATTTGAACAAACAACCGATTAAATTAAGCAATTATGCCCAAAACGATAAAGCCAATTTTACTTTAAAACCTTAACGGCTTATAACTTTAAAAATACGCTAAACCATTCGTTATAACAGTTATAATAATAGGAACGCCTATGTCAGCGCATAACCCCATCAAACGTAAACTCACCAAAAAAATCTACGTCGGTAATGTCGCAGTAGGCGGTGACGCCCCCATTAGTGTGCAAAGTATGACCAATACCGATACCTGTGATATCGATGCCACTGTGGCACAGATTCAGCGCTGTGTCGATGCCGGTGCTGATCTGATGCGCGTCTCAACGCCAACGATGGAAAGTGTAAAAGCCTTTGCCGAAATCAAAAGACAAGTTTCTGTGCCCCTAGTGGCAGACGTTCATTTTGATTATAAAATTGCACTGGCGGTGGCTGATGCAGGTGCAGACTGCTTACGTATCAACCCAGGTAATATCGGCAATGAACAAAAAGTGCGTGAAGTGATTGCCGCCGCCAAACATCATGGGATTAGTATGCGTATTGGCGTAAACGCGGGGTCACTAGAAAAAGATATCCAAAAAAAATATGGTGAACCCACGGGTGAAGCCATGCTTGAATCGGCGATGCGCCATATTGATATTTTAGATCGTAATAGCTTTGATCAGTTTAAAATCTCAGTCAAAGCTAGTAATGTGTTTTTGACCATGGATGCGTATCGGCTGATTTCTGCACAAGTTGACAATCCCTTGCATTTAGGTGTGACAGAAGCGGGGGTATACCGTACCGGTACCGTTAAGTCTGCGATTGCCTTAGGCGGATTACTGCTAGAAGGCATTGGTGATACCATGCGTATTTCGCTAGCCGCTGAGCCAGAAGAAGAAATTAAAATCGGTTTTGATATCTTAAAATCACTGGGTATCCGTAGTAATGGGGTGAATTTTATCGCCTGCCCCAGCTGCTCACGCCAAGAGTTTGATGTGATTCGGGTGATGATGGACTTAGAAAAACGTCTAGAGGATATCCGTGAGCCAATGGATGTGTCAGTGATTGGCTGTAAAGTCAATGGTCCAGGGGAAGCCAAAGAATCGGATATCGGCGTGGTGGGTGCTAGTCCAAATAGCCTAGTATATAAAAATGGGGAAAAATCACATTTGATTGATACCACCAAGCTTGCTGATGAGATTGAAGCCATGGTCCGTCAAAAAGTGGCTGAGCGTGAAGCCCAGCGCGCCAATGAAATTTTACGGGTTAAATAATTTTTGTGTTGTTTATTTTTTTAGTTTGCATTATTTGGGAAATTGACCATGTTAAAATCCATTAAAGGGTTTAATGATATCTTACATATTGAGACAGAATCTACGCGCCCATCGAGTGAGTGGCGCCAACTTGAAAGCAGCCTTATCGATGTGCTCAATCAATTTGGCTTTGAGCAAATACGTCTCCCAATCGTTGAAGAAACCCAGCTATTTGCCCGTGCGATTGGCGATGCCACTGACATTGTCGAAAAGGAAATGTATAGCTTTTATGACAAATCCAACCCACCTACCGCATTGACGCTACGCCCTGAAGGCACGGCAGGCGCGGTACGTGCCGTCGTGGAGCATAACTTATTGCGGGGTGATAATCCAAAACTTTGGTATATTGGTCCTATGTTTCGCTATGAACAACCGCAAAAAGGCCGTTATCGTCAGTTTCACCAATTAGGGGTTGAGAGTTTTGGCAGTGAATTGGCGGATGCTGATGCTGAGCTTATTATCATGACCTACCAAATGTGGCAAAAATTGGGCATTTTAGACGTGGTGCAACTTGAGATTAATAGCTTGGGCGAGATAGACGAACGACTGGCGTATCGCCAAGCCTTGGTGGATTTTTTAACCGATAAAAAATCTCAATTGGATGAAGATAGTCAGCGCCGCTTAACCACCAACCCACTACGTATTTTGGATAGTAAAGATAAAAACACCCAACAAATTTTAGAGAACGCCCCAAAGCTTGCTGACTTTTTGGGGGCAGCAAGCCAGCAGCATTTTGAAGCCTTGCAACATTATCTTAAAGCAGTCGGCATCAATTTTGTGATTAATCCAAAACTGGTACGCGGTTTAGATTATTACAATAAAACCGTATTTGAATGGACGACTGACCAGCTAGGTAGCCAAGCCACGGTATGTGCTGGGGGGCGTTATGATGGGCTTATTGGACAAATCAAAGCCATTGGCAGTGATAAACCAGCCGCTTCCGAGCCTGCAGTAGGTTTTGCCATGGGGCTTGAGCGTTTGTTGTTACTCATGCAAAAGGTGCATCCGTTTGAGGCAACACCTGCCTGTGATGTATTTGTGGTCGCCCATCCTGATGTTTACACCGATGCCATCAAATTTGCCCATGAGCTACGTACACGACGCTCAAATCTTCGCGTGAAAATGGCAAGTGCCACGAGTTTAAAAGCGCAAATGAAAAAAGCCGACAAATCAGGTGCGCACTTGTCAGTGATTATCGCGCAAGATGAAGTCGCTAACCAGCAAATTACCATCAAAAAAATGGCAACCGGTGACCAAATTACGGTCGCGAGTGACACACTCTTTAGCGAAAATCCAGATTTTATCTAATCTATCCGATTGAGCCAAATTTGATGGGTAACCTATATCAGTAATTTTTTGAAAGGCTTTATGTAATGGTTAAAGACGTACAACCTAAGCTAGTGAATGATGAACAGCAATCCTTAGGCGCGCTTAAACAATATGGTGGCTATATTTTGTCCGCCATTATGTTGGTATTAGCGGGCTATTTTGGCTGGAGTTACTGGCAAAAGCATGGCGGCAATATAGATACCGCAGCGGCGAACGATTTTGCCAAAATTCAAAGCGACCAAAACAACATTGAGACCCTAACCACCCAAGCTGCCACCGATACCAAAGCACAAGCGCAACTGACTACGGCGCAAACCAATTTGGACAAAGATTTGAGCGAATTTGTGGCTAAACATGATAATTCGGTTTATACATGGCAAGCCTTGATGCTGCAAGCCAAACAGCAAACCGATAAAAATGATCTAAAAGCGGCGGCGGCAACGCTACAAAAAGCATCTCAGTTAACGCTGAAGGATGATGGGTTAAAAGCCATTGCCATTTTGCGCCAAGCACAAGTGCTATTGTCAGACAATCAAGCGGATGCGGCACAAAAACGCTTACAAAGCCCCTTACCTGCTGCCTTTGAAGCCAGTAAACTTGAGATTTTGGGGGACATTGCCAACCAACAAGGTGATAAAAAAGCGGCGGCTACTCATTACCAAAAGGCTTGGCAATTGATTGAACAACGTAATCAAAACAACCCAAACCCCCAAGACCGTGCATTGCTACGTATCAAAATGGAAAGCCTAGGCTTAAGCGTCAAACAACCTGATTTAACTGGGGGCGTACTCGCTAAGCCTACCCAAGCTGAAAAAACTGCCCCTGCTGCAGCAATCGCATCTGCGCCCGCAGTTGCGTCAAGCACAAAATAGGCACACATAGCTAAAAAATAGGCAAAAAATCTTAACCTGACAAAACTCTTAAATGGCAATATTTAAATTTCACCGTACGTTACGAGATAAACAATGACTACCATAACAACAACAAAATCGACACCCTTATCGACAAACTTAATGAAACCTGCCGTATTTGCAACCGCCTTGGTGGTAGCGATGACCCTGACAGGTTGTGACAAGTTTAAAAAATCTGACAATGTCCATAAACCTGCCGCACTTGTAAAACTCGCTAGCAGTCAAAATGTGATTTCCCCACTGTTTAGTCAAGGCAGTAATACAAAAGTTAGCAAACGCTTTGGCAGTTTGCGCAATAAAACCACCATCAGCCAGCAACCTACCGCCTTTCGCGTGGCGTATGACAACAATGGCTATGTGAATGCGTTAGCAGACGGTAGCGTGCAAGCGTTTGATGGGCAAGGCAAAGTGCTTTGGAGTACCAAACTCAAACAAGGCTTAATGTCAGGGGTGGCGCTAGATGAACAATCTCGCGTAGCCGTGGTTAGTGACAGCAAAGGGGTCATCATTGCGTTAGACAGAATGACTGGCAAAGTTATTTGGCAAACGCCTTTAGACACCGTAACCCTATCCCCTGCCCTAATCAGCCAAAACCGTGTCATTACCCTTGGCAATGATGGTAAAATTAGTGCGCTGTCGCTAGAGTCTGGCGCGCCTATTTGGACTTTTAACACCCAAAATCCAAATTTAAGCGTTCGCGGTAGTGCCACGCCGATTTTATTCAATCGCAATACGGTACTGGTGTCGACAGCCGATGGTCGTATCCATGCCTTAAATATCGATAATGGCGTACCTATTTGGTCAAAACGTTTTGGTATTAGCAAAGGCAGTAGTGATATCGAAAAAATTTCTGATGTGGATGCCACCCCCGTACTAGATGGCAATATGCTGTACGTTGTGTCTTATAGCGGTCAGTTAGTCGCTGCCGATATGGCTTCACAGCAGCTAAGTTTTGTCAAAGAGTTGGCGAGCCTAAAATCAGTCGGCACAGATGATAGTCAAGTTTACGCCACTTCGCTTGATGGCGAATTGGTAGCGATGGATAAAATGACAGGCACGGTTAATTGGCAAACCGATAATTTGTCTTATCGTGGTTTGAGTAACGCGGTGAGTATCGGCAACTACGTGGTGGTTGGTGATGCTATGGGTTATTTGCATGTGTATGACCGCACCTCAGGGGCACTGGTTGACAGAAAACAAGCCAAATCCGACGTGGCGGTATTACAGTTTATCAATAACCGTTTGATTGCCCAAAGCGCAAATGGCGCACTTAGTGTTTGGCAAGTAAATCGTTAATTGTTAAACTGTTCACGCATTTGGCAGTTTTGGCGAGTGGATGAGCAGCCCAGACTGATAAAAGTGTGAGTTTAAATGACAACCCAGCATTGCAGCGCGATGTTGGGTTTGTTAAGTTATAGAAATAATGAATTTTTCAAGCGTGTTTAAAATCTTGCTTGTTGAAAATCTTGCTTTTTGAAAATTTTGGAAATTAAATTTATGAAACCAGTTGTTGCCTTGATTGGCCGTCCGAACGTTGGCAAGTCCACCCTATTTAATCAGTTGACCCGCAGTCGTCAAGCCTTGGTTGCTGATTTGGCAGGTCTTACCCGCGACCGTCAATATGGCGACGCAACCTTTGAAGAAAAATCCTTTATCGTCATCGATACCGGTGGTATTGGCGAAGTGGATGAAGGTGACGGCACCATTGATGATTATATGTCGCACCAATCGCATACCGCTATCCATGAAGCAGATATCATTGTGTTTGTGGTTGATAGCCGCGTGGGTATCACGGGCGCTGATGAAGTTATTGCCAAACAACTTCACACCCTGGGCAAGCCCGTGTTTTTAGCCGCCAATAAAATGGATGGCGTCCATGAAGCGGCGATTCATGAATTTTATGCGTTAGGTTTTGGCGAGCCATTTCCCATGGCAGCCAGTCACGGACGTGGGGTCGGCAATTTATTAGAAGCCGTCACTGCCAATATGCCCACCGATGACCAAGAAGAACAAGCACCTGATGGCTTACGTATCGCCATCATTGGCAGACCCAACGTGGGCAAATCGACCCTTGTCAATCGCTTGCTTGGTGAAGAACGCGTGGTGGTTTTTGATATGCCAGGTACCACGCGCGATAGTATCTATATCCCTTACGAGCGTGACAATAGACATTATGTGTTGATTGATACTGCGGGTGTGCGTCGCCGTGGACGTATTGACGAAAAAGTTGAAAAGTTTTCTGTGGTAAAAACCTTGCAAGCCATCAAAGATGCCCACGTGGTCATCGTGGTCATTGACGCGCAAGAAGGCATTACCGATCAGGATTTGAACTTATTAGGCTACGCCTTAGAAGCAGGTCGCGCGATGGTGCTTGCCATCAATAAATGGGACGGGCTTGACCAAGACCAAAAGAACTTTGTCAAAATTGAAATGGATCGACGTTTTAACTTTATCCCTTATGTAAAAGTCCATTTAATCTCGGCGCTTCACGGAACGGGTGTTGGCAATCTTTACCCATCGATTCACCGTGCCTATGATGCGGCAATGTTTGATATTTCCACCAGTCGCTTGACCCAAATTCTACAAGATGCGGTTACTGCACACCAGCCCCCTATGGTAGGCGGGCGACGCATTAAATTGCGCTTTGCGCATTTGGGCGGTCATAATCCACCGATTATTGTGATTCATGGCAATCAGACCAGCCAAGTGCCAAACAGTTATCGTCGCTACCTAGAAAACGAATTTCGCAAGGTATTTAAGCTTGAAGGCACCCCGATTCGGGTTGAATTTAAACAAAACGCCAATCCTTATGCAGGTCGCACCAATACCATGACGGATGCGCAAAAAGAACGTAAACGTCGAGAGGTACAAAAATTCAAAAAACGCGGCAAAAAACGTTAAGGTGATGTTAATTGGCGTTTTAAGGGATGAGTGAATGGTACAGAAGACTTTAGGTTATCAAATTGGGTTAAAGCGTATCGTTGCGATACCCTTTTTATTGGTTTTATTTATTTGCCTTGCGATTTATACCTTAGTCGACTTGACCCAAACGGTACAATATGAAATCAAACAGGCCAGTAAGATTAATTATCTACTTGCCCAGTCTACTGCAAGTAATCCTAACGGTGTGACAACCGCTAGCATTGACACACTATTAAGCGAGATGCCGCAGTACGAAAGCATTGTTTTTTTTCCATTTGATCAGCAGCAGCATCCGACCACCCATCCGATTAAAGTCACAGAGGTTTTTTTTGAGCGCTATTACGGATTGAGTGAACCTGTTAAAATTAATTTATTGACATTCAAGCCCCATCAAGACAACACGAAAGTAGAGCAGCTGATTGGTTATAGCAATATCACCCTTGACCTACAAACCATTCGCCAGCAATGGTTTTGGCAACATTTGCCGTTAGTACTGGTGTTATCATTTATTGCGCTGTTCAATTTGTGGTTTGTGTTGCAAAAGGTGCAAAATTTAACCCATCGCTTACCAAAACTTGAAAATTTAAGCCATCACATTTTGCAAGATGAATTTTTAGCGGCAGAGGCGTATAAGCTGCCAAAAAGTAATGAGGCTTGGGTATTTGAAAAAGCTTTGGTGTATTTGCTCAACAAGCGCAAGGCGCAAATTGCCCAAATCAACACTCTGCGCCAAGAAAAAAATGACCTTGAAGAAACCCAAATTAAGCAGCTTCAGCACAATTCAAAATTTGAAAATATTTTGATTCATGAGTTCAAATCCTCTGTAAGTCGTATCGAATCGGGTCTACAGCTATTACACAATCAATATATCAGCGCTGAGCAAAAAGATGCCGTTGAAATTATTACTTTGGGTAAAGATGATTTAAATGCTAAGCTTGATCAAATCATCCAAATTAACCGTATCGATAAAGGTCAAACAGGCGTCAGTGCCTACCAATTTAGTCCAACGGGGTTAATCACCCAAATTGTCAATGATTATCAGCCTCTGGCTGCCGAGAAAAATATCACGTTAAAGGCAAAGCCCTATCATGCCGACTATGTCCTAGAAGGCGATGTTCAAAAAATCACCCTAATTATCAGTTCATTGCTAGAAAACGCGATTAAATTTACCGATAAAGGCAGCATAACAATCACCTCGCAGTTGCAACATTTACAAACGCAAGTACGATGGACGCTGCAGATTGAAGACACCGGCATAGGCATTGCAAAGGAATATTTAGAGCTAATTTTTGAACCTTTTTTCCAAATTAATCCTGAAGTAAAACATTCCTCATCAACTAATTCTGCAGGATTATTTTTGGTGAAAAAACTGTTAGCACTGATGAAAGGCAGCATCACAGTTACTAGCGAACCTGATGTGGGTAGCAATTTTCAGGTATCGTTATTGCTAAAAGATTGGAAACACAACTATGAACGCAATTTATTGCTAAATAAACATATTGTCGCTTGGTATCACTATGAGGATTTATTCGAAACGGCCAAACGCATGGAAAATGCGGGTGCTAAAGTTGAGACGTTTACCAGTAGCGAACTTCTTGAAGATTATTTGTTATTTCATACGGTCGATGCGTTATTTATCTCCCGAAATATTGATTATCAAGCGATGTTAGACTTCGTCAGCAAATTTCGTGAGCGTGAAAATAAAGCCAGGGTCACCATTATCTGCGTTTATGACACCAAAGCGTTAAATCCGCATACCATTGAATTACTAAAAATAGCTGGGGTGGATTATTTTGTCAAAAAAGAAGTCATAGACGAGCGACTCGATCAATATATCAAAGAGTTGTCCAATATATTGAGTTAAATTTTGAGTTAAAAAAACCCTTCGTTTCATTTGAAGGGTTTTTTTTGTGATTTTTCTTTGTAATTTAGAATAAACCTTTAAAGAATAGTACGATGTGTTGCCACATACGTTTAAAAATTCCAGCTTCTTGAACTTGGGTTTCAGCGACCAGTGGGACAGACGCCACAGGTTTGCCATTGAGCATTGCAACCAGTTTACCCACTTCTTGACCTTGCGCTAACGGCGCTTTAACATCGGCTGGCAAATTGACCACGGTGCTGATTTTTTCTTGATCCAATTTTGGCACTAGTACTTGTAAATTGCCTTTGCTGACGACGTTGACTTTATCGACAGCACCGAAGTTGACTGGCACGCTGCCGTAGCTTTTTTGGGCAGGGGCGGCAATTTTAGTAGCAAAGTTACTAAATCCCCAGTTGAGTAAGTTGCGCGATTGGTCTGCGCGCTCTTGAGCGCTTTTAGTACCCATAATCACTGAAATCAGACGCATATCACCGCGTTTACTCGATGCTACTAGGCAGTAACCTGCTTCGTCGGTATGTCCTGTTTTTAGGCCGTCTACCGTTGGATCAGTGAACAACAGCGCATTGCGGTTGCCCTGGGTGATGCCGTTATAAGTAAATTGTTTTTGGCTATAGATGGGATAATATTTTTTACTGTTCTTGATAATCGCTTGGGCGAGTTTCGCCAAATCTTCGGCAGATGCTTGATGGCCTTCTTGTGGCATACCGGTCGCATTCATAAAATGGGTATGGGTCATGCCAATTTTTTTGGCTTCTTCATTCATCAAATCTGCAAACGTGGTTTCGCTACCGCCAATGTGCTGTGCCATCGCTTTTGATGCATCATTACCCGATTGGATAATGATACCTTTTAACATATCAATCACAGGGGCGGTTGTGTTGACAGGGACATACATACAAGACTCTTCACTTGAGCCTTTACACCAAGCTTCAGGAGTCATAAGGATGGGTTCGTTTTCTTTTAATGCCCCTGATAGCAGCCGCTGCTCAATGATGTAACTGGTCATCATCTTGGTCAATGATGCGGGTGGGAATGGCTGCGCGGCATTTTTTTGAGCCAATACCGTACCCGTATCATAGTCAATTAAGATAAAAGCAGAATTGTCTAGTTCAGGCTGTTGTATGGCGGCATTTGCCTGCACAGTTGTGGCAAAAAAACTGGCGGCGACAAAAGTGCCGACCATCAGACGTTGGGTGTATTGCGGTATTACGATTGCTTTCATCTCACTCACTCTTGGCTCAAATCAAATGCGACCTGTTTGCTTGGACGCTTGGTAAAACAAATTGCCTATATTAGCAAAAAAAATCGTAATTCAACACTGTATTCGGTCTAAAAATCAACGATTTATCACAAATAAAACCCCCTAAATCAGTTAGGGGGTGGATAGCATAGCTTAACTTATAATTATTATTTACTGTTGGCAAGGTCTTTGCACAGTTCAAGATTCTCCGCTTTTGGATAACTGAGTGTCCATTGGCGAGTTTCATTCAAAATTTGCTTGTAATCTTGCTGAGAGGATAAGTACTGCACCGCTAAACGAGGATCGCTGATGGTCGGCATTAATTTTTTCAGCTCGACATTATAAGCGGTGTTAAACCCTGTTTGTTGCGATTTATTCAGCATGGGTGGGCAGATTTCTGACAACACTTGTAAAACCGCCACTTCTTCTTTGGTGGTCGATAATTCTGACATATCGATTGCGATGGTATCGTTATTTTTATCTTCAGCGATACCACTCACGGTGACGCCCATTAACAGCATGCCTATCATAGCTTGACTGATTTTGCCCAGTTTAATCATACGGTGTCCTAACGTTATCTAAGTAAAATACAGCCCATATCATACTAAATAATCAAAAAAAATATAGCGAATAATCACGCTATATAGTCAGTATTTTGTGAACGAGTAAATTTTTTTGAAACAGTTTAGCAATATACGGCTAGGTAAAAACTTTTATACCATCCATCTCACGGCTTAGTTTAATAGTTCAATCGCTTGAATTTGCAAAACACTCTCTGCTATCTGGCTAAAATGAACATCGACATTTTGATAACGCATGACAAATGGGGTATTAAGCGCTTGCTGTCGATACGCAGGTCTAGGGTCTTGCGCAATGAGTTGCTCGATGGTTTGCCAATCTGTTTGATTTAGCTGACTTTTTACTGCAATATTGGATAAATCAGGCAATAAATCTGGATGCCAATGCACCGACTTGATGATGGGTTTTTGGCTGGCATACCCAGCAATCGCATCATCGATACTATCGCTATAAGGCAAATATGGTTTGATATCAATGACTGGTGTGCCATCTACCATATCACCGCCGATGATATGCAGCCTCAAACCCGCCTCAGTGTTTTCAATATGTGAAAATTTGACCACCGACAATCCAATATTTGCCGGTCGATACATACTTCGACTGGCAAAGACCCCTATCTTTTGGTTGCCGCCAAGTCTAGGTGGACGGACTGTTGGCTGAAAATTTGACTGATTAGTATTGACTCGATTTTGATGAAATTGCCATATAATCCAAAGATGACTAAATTGGGCAATGCCTTCAAAAGCACTGAGCATATTATAGGGCGGCAACATACTGATAGTAGCGTTGATATCGACAAGATTGGGCTGGCGAGGCGTGCCAAACTTTTGCTTAAGTGGGGAGTTCACAATGCCGATAATCGGCAGGGTAATTTGTTGTGGTAACATAATGGGTCGTTAAAATATGATATTTTAAACTATGATTATGCCATTTTTTTACGCCCAAATTCGACTAAATCATCAAAAATTTGCTATCATATCGCCCCAGAATGTCAATATTAACCCGCTTTTTTTATCCTTTATTCACTTTTAATTTTATCTATGACCAATATAAGGTTGGGCGCTATGTCAAAATTTTATGAAGAAACCGTTACCTATGTGCATCATTGGAATGACACATTATTTAGCCTAAAAACTACCCGTAATGCAGGTTTACGTTTTAGGAATGGTGAATTTGCCATGATTGGTCTGGAAGTCAATGGAAAACCTTTGATGCGTGCCTACTCTATTGCCAGCACCAACTATGATGAAGAGCTCGAATTTTATTCTATCAAAGTCCAAGATGGTCCTTTGACGTCTATTTTACAGCATATCAAAGTAGGTGATAAATTATTAGTAAGTAAAAAACCCACTGGCACCCTCGTGCTTGATGACCTAAACCCTGGCAAGCATTTGTATATGTTAGCAACAGGTACAGGCTTGGCACCATTTTTGTCACTTGCCCGTGACCCAGAAGTGTATGAGCGTTTTGAGAAAGTTATCGTGGTGCATGGCGTACGCTATGTGAGTGAACTGGGCTACCGTGAGATGTTTGAAAAAGCCTTGTTTGAAGATGAGTTACTGGGTGAATACGTTAAAGATAAACTCATCTATTACCCCACAGTCACGCGTGAACCGTTCCGCAATGAAGGGCGTATGACCGATTTAATGAAGTCTGGCAAGTTATTCCAAGACATCGGATTACCACCCATCAATCCAAGCGATGACCGCGCAATGATTTGCGGTAGCCCATCTATGAATAAAGACGTGGCAGCACTACTCGATGAATTTGGTCTTAAACCATCACCTCGTATGGGTGGTACGGGTGATTATGTGGTTGAACGTGCCTTTGTCGAGCAATAAAAGTTGAAAAATAAAAGTTGAACAGTAAAATCATAAAAAGAGCCTTACGGCTCTTTTTTTATGACTCAAAATTATTAGTAGCTATACTCTAACACCAAATTACCACCCGCATCTTTATCATCACTGATGCTGTCTTTTTTGCCCCAAATACCCAGTTTGACCGAGGTTTTGTCATTGTATTTATGTTTCCAATCCGCTTCGACAATATCCAAGTCTTGCTTGGTTGGGAAGGCTGAATTAATCACTTGATTAGACTGATTCACTTTGGCGTTGGCGTATTTTAACCCGAGCTGGTTATTAGCGTTAATATTACCTGATAGCCCCACGCTAATGATTTCACCATCCCCACCAATCGGATGACCTAGCGGCAAGCCCTTTTGATAATAACCATCTGTATATATTGAGTGACCATAAATAATATTAGTTTTGTCTAAATCATAATAAGTATTCGCCCATTCTGCATGCCAGAGCCAAGGCTGTTGAAACAGCGGAATCGTACCTTTTAAACCTGCCAAATACGCCTTTTTACTAGGCAAACCACCTGCTTCATCTTCCCCAATGAATTCACCATAGACACTCACCGGCAAATTCACCAACGATTTTAAATTCAGCTGTGCATCAATTCCTGCGATTTGGTTTGAAGGATCTTCATCTTCGCCGCCATTATCATATTTGCCGATTAAAGCCTTTCCTAAAGACTTTAGGCTTTCAGACTTATTATCGCCACCCCACATCAAGGAACGCGATGCGCCGATTTGAAACGCTTCATGCGGCTCAAAACTCGCCCGCATGCCAATCAATTTAGCGTGAGGCTCTGATTTATAGTCTTGTAATTGACCGGCAGTGATTTGGTAATTAAAATTACCCAGTTTTGATAATACAGGAAAATTAATAGGAGTATTATTGGCGCGCTGCATTAAAAAGCCGGTGACAGGTCTAGCCGCATCACTGCGAATTAAACTGCCATCAACGCCGTTGCCCCACCATACCGGAATACTACCAAAGGCAAGGCGATGATTGCCTAATTTTGTGCCAATGTAGCTGCCATCAAGATTAGATGACTTGCTAGGCTCATCATCATCGACATTTAAGGTGCCTTGAATTTTATAATCAATGTTATCACCTGCATGACTATGTGACACACTAACACCCAAAGGCGTTACCGTATTGCCTTCTGTATTGAATCCGCTAAACACAGCGCGCTCGTCACCATTCACGTTGCTCACTATTTGTAGCTTGGATACATCGTTGGCTGCAAGCTTTTGTTTAACTTGATTCAATAACAGTTTATCATTGTCTGATTTGGGCTGCGCTTGACTCAAGGCTGTCTCTATGGTTTCTGAACTAATAGGCCATGTTGATATATCAACATTTAGAACGCCGTTGAGTTTTAAAATCTCAAGTGTTTGACGTAGCTCACTATCAATTTGAACTAATTGACCTGCATGACTTAATTGCGAAAGTCCAAGTAGTACACCCAATGAGAGATATTTAACCGTTTTATTTGTCATACGAGGCTCCCAGTTTATGTATTGGCATTGAATAGAGTGGTTAGTACATCAACCGTGGTAGTAGCAATCGTTTGCATTTCAGTTATTGTCAATGTCGGGTGGATTAAAAACATCAAGCTGGTTTCCCCTAATTCTTTAGCAACTGTCAATCGCTCGTTGGGACGCGATGGATGATTGTCAAATGCTTTTTCTAAATAAATTTCTGAACAAGAGCCAGAGAAACAAGGAATTTTTTTCTCGTTAAGCGCATTTAAAATATCATCTCGATTGATATTCTCTGGCAAGTTTTCAGGTCTTACATACACATAGTATTTATAGTACGCATGGACAGAATCGCTACCCATAACTTGGTGAAATTCTATATCTGGTATGCGTAAAAACTGTTGTTCACCTGCAAACTGTGTTAGAGCTTCACGCAAAATTTTGGCGTTTTGTGTACGAATGTTGGTCCATTCAGCCATTTTTTTAAGCTGAATACGACCAATCACCGCTTGCATTTCCATCATGCGCCAATTGGTGCCAAAGCTGTCATGTAACCAACGAAAACCCGGTGGATGTTGTTTATGATAAATGCTATCGTAGTTTTTACCGTGGTCTTTATACTCCCACATTTTTTGCCATAAGGCTTTGTCATTGGTCGTGACCATACCACCTTCGCCGCCTGTGGTCATGATTTTATCTTGACAAAAACTCCAAGCACCAACGTGACCAATACTGCCCACTGGTTTACCTTTGTACTTGGCGCCATGCGCTTGGGCACAGTCTTCGATGACCCATAGGTTATGCTGCTTGGCAAGTGCCATAATCTCATCCATATCGCAAGGCCAGCCAGCGAGATGAACGCAAATGATGGCTTTGGTCTTGTCGGTAATATGTGGGGCAATGGTACGCGCTGAGATATTGCCTGTATCAGCTTCGACATCTGCAAATACCGGCATCGCACCAGCATTGACGACCGTTGAAACACTGGCGATAAAACTACGGGGCGTGACAATCACTTCGTCACCCTCGCCAATACCCATGGCTTGTAACGCAACATCGAGTGCCAATGTACCATTTGCCAGTGCCACTGCGTAGTCTGTCCCTACCCATGCGGCAAATTCTTTTTCAAACTCTCGACATTCTGTGCCCGTCCAGTAATTAACTTTATTGGACAATAGCACCTGTGACACGGCATCGGCTTCTTCTTGGGTAAAGCTAGGCCAGGGTGAAAAATGGGTGTTTAACATTTATTTACCTCTTATTAATTTAATCTTTTTTGAAAAGATATTTTCGATTTCTTGCCAACTTGAAACACGAATATCAGGTAAAAACTTATTAGGCAAGGAAAAATCTTGTTTATGTATATTATTACCTTGGTCATTTAAACATATAGTTAACCAACCCATCATATTTGGAGTAACAAAATCTTTCTTAGTATTGTCAGCTATATAGCAATAACTTTCACAATTCAATAGTTGTTTAACTTTATCAAAGTTTGCTAGACTAGGTTTCTCGCTACCTATCTCTTCTGAGATAATAATTGCATCGATATATAAATCGAGTCCAAGCGATTTAATTTTGTTACGTTGGGTTATTGACCGACCATCTGTGATAATTGCAAATTTAAAATCATCTCTAAAATTTTTTAAAAAACATTCCACATGTGGATAAAGTTTAAGATGGGGAAAATGAGTTCGATACCAGTTTAAAAGTTGCGATTTATCAACATTATATGTTTGTTCAACATAATCGAAAACATTTTCATTTTTAAAATACTTTTCAATCATTAACGAATATAATGTTTTATCAATTGGTGCAATTTTTTCCGAGATAAATTGATAGGCTGATTTAAGATAGTCAATTTCTGGATACAGGGTATCATCCAAATCAAATACTATTGCATTATTTTTTGAAGTCATGCACTAATACCTCAGCATCATACCGTAGCATTAATAAATCTTGCTCCCATGATTTATATACTTCAATCTGCTTATCAAGTAAATATTCTTCTAATACCCACTTACTATAATTTGCTCCAGATAAATAGGTAAGCGGATAACCACCACCAAATCTTGGATTTATTTCTATACCTTTAATGATTCGCTGCTCTTTATGCAAAAATACTTGAATAGTCAAGCAACCCCTTGCACCCTTTAATTGAGCAATATTATTAAAAAAATGCTCTACGATGAAATTGTTACGAGTAGCAGCTTTATTAACTTCTCCTGCTCTTACAACAAGGCGTTGCCGTGGTACTACACATTTTAAAATTGAATTTTTATCATAGTAACAATCAACCGTAAATTCATCAAATTCATCGTTTGAGATAAGCTCCATATACATAAGCTTTTCATTTTGGCGATGTTCTTGTGTAATATCATCCTGGCTATCTGCGATAAAGATTCCTTTACTTAAACTTCCATCACAGGGTTTTACAAATACAGGAAACTCCAAATTATTAAGCGTATATTGCTTCGGCACTGCAATATTATGGTCTTGAAACAATTGATTGGTTAATCGTTTATTTCTACATTTCTGAATCAGTTCATGGTCACTAACGAGAGCAGTAATATTATGCGATTTAAATTTTTCTGCATTTTCGCTTAGCATTAAAAGTTCGGTGTCTATAGTCGGAATAATAAGTTTAATATTGTTTTCTTCACAAATCTTTATTATTTCATCAATATAGTTTTCGGCTGTGACTCGTGGTACTTTAAAATAACCATCGGAAATATGACAAGCAGGGGCAAGGACAGGGTTTAAGTCCGCGGTAAATACTTTTGATTCAGGAAAAATTTTTTTTAATTCAAATTGAAAAGATTTAATTAATGAGACTCGCTGTCCTGCTGAAGTTATAATAATATTCATTTAATATTTCTCTTAAACTGTACCTGTAAATTTTGTCATCGTTGCTTCACCCTCGGCACTAATACCGTCTTTGATAATGACTTTTTTGACGGTTTTTAGCAAGATTTTCATATCTAACCACAATGATTGATGCTCAACATACCAAGTGTCAAGCTTGAACTTATCTTCCCAACTTAAACTATTGCGACCATTAACCTGGGCATAACCTGTCACCCCTGGACGCACGTTATGACGCTTGGCTTGTTCAGGGCTATATAAAGGTAAATATTCCATGAGTAAAGGTCTAGGACCAACCAAACTCATATCCCCTTTGAGCACATTCCAAAGTTCGGGCAACTCATCAAGGCTACTGGCACGCAGTTTTTTACCAAATTCTGTCAAGCGCTCGCTATCTGGCAGCGCGTTACCCTCTTTATCAGTCGCATCTTTCATGGTGCGAAATTTAATCATTTCAAACGGCTTGCCATGCAAGCCTGGACGAGTTTGACGAAATAGCACAGGTGAGCCCAGTTCTTTTTTGACTTTATACGCCGTAATAGCGAGTACAGGCGATAGTACCACAAGGGCAGAAGTAGAAGCGGCGATATCAAAGGCACGTTTTAGCATTTATACTCCTAAAATTTTTAGTAGTCGTTCATTAACTTTACGAGCATCAAATTTTTCTTGGGCTATTTTATAACTTTCTTCACCCATTGCTTGAATTTGCTCTGGATTTTCGATGAAATAAATCATTTTCGCGGCTAAGGCCTGCGGATTCCACTTTGGCACCAGAAAACCATTAACCCCATCAACCACTGTCTCTCGGCAACCAGGCACATCAGTGGTGATGATGGCACGCCCGACTGCCATCGCTTCTTGGGTACTGCGTGGCACACCTTCGCGGTAGTATGACGGCAATACAAAAACATGGCTATTAGCTATCCATTCAGACACATTATTCACCTGCCCCGGATATTCTATAATATTCGATTGGACTAATTCATCTAATTGAAATTTTGTCATTGCCCCGTGTGCGTGCTCATCAATACCACCTAACACTGTGAAAATAGCATTTGGATATATTTTTTTCACAAGTTTAGCAGCTTCGACAAAATCAAAAATTCCTTTTTCTCGTATCAATCGAGCAATAAATAAAAATTTTGTTTGAGATTCCAAACTAATCGGCTGATATGGATATTCTTTTAGATTCAAGCCAATGCCACCCAAAACCTCAATTTTTTTAACACCAATGTGGTGTGATTTTAATAAATCAATCGGGTCATCTGGGTTAAGAAAGATTACTTTATCGGCTAATGGCAATGCCAGATTAAATAGAGCCACTTGCACTCGTTGTACGATTTTGGCTTTTCTTGAGTAGCCATTTGGTTGCTCGGTAAAGGCAAAGCCTAAGCCTTCTATCATAGCGATTTTTTTAGGTACTTTAGCAAGTTTGGCAGCGAGTGTCCCATAGATGACAGGTTTGATAAAATAGCTAAGGACGATATCGGGCTGAATTTTTTTGATTTTTTTATAAAGACTTATCGTGTTAGATAAATCTTCATAAGGATTAAGACCGCCTCGGCTGAGTTTATAAAATACAGGGATCGCACCTAATAATGAAATTTTAGTAAGTTCTTTTTCATCACTATCTGAAGTGAAGGCGTAAACTTTACAGCCTCTATCAATTAAAGATAAAATTAAATCTTTACGAAAGGTGTAAAGACTAGAGGCAACAGTTCCAATAATAATAATTTTCATTTAATCCCCTGTTGTCGTTTCAAATTCAAGATATAAAAAAAGCTGATGTAAATAGCAAAATAATTATACATACGTAGTCTTACGGCTGTACCTAAATTGTCATTACCAATTAACCAGACACTTCCATAAATTACAAAAAATATTAACAAAAATCGTATAAAACTATCTGCCATTTTAATATTTTTAATTACATATTTCAGCATAATAAAAAAAGGGAAAGTTTCTATCAAAAGCAAAATCATAGCTAAGGGGTTAGTAACGTATAAACCAAAAAGCTGTCCAAATGTACTTAGAATAAAATTAGGGATAAACATTACAGGATTTGAGAAGTCCAACCCTAACGTAGAGCCACCGCTATCTTCATCAAAACCAGAACGATATTCTGTTAAACTATCAAAGATACCAATATAATTCGCTATAAACAATGCAAAGAAATATAAAACGGCAAATAAAAAAATACGTTTTTTTGTGAGCTTAATCTTCCATAAAACTAAAGCCATTAAAAATGCGTATCCTAGGTAAGGACGCAAAGCCAACAAAAATAAACCCATTAAAATTGCAAGTATATAAAAATAGGAAAAGGAAATAAGATTCGAACGACTTAAACATTTTTTCACAATTAAGCACCCCACCAAAAAGCAGAGCACCATAAATTCATCACGGTAAATATCGAATGCAAAGAAAAAAAGCGTAGGATATAATAGACACAGCAGAACACTATAAAGGTAATACTTCTGACTTTTTTGGAAATTAAGACCAGACAATTTAGCCACTAAAAAAGGAATTATAAATAAATTTGCAAACAAAAATAAATAAGAAATTCCATCACGAGAATAGAAGCCAAAATCATTAAGAAATCTCAAAATTACTGGCCAAAAATTTACAGCAATATCACCATAACCTAGAGCATAATTATGATAATAATTTGCGTCGCTACCACCACCTAGCCCAATAGAAAAATAATCACTTTTTATTAGAAAATAAGTAATGAGTTTTATACAAATTAATATAAATATGCAAATAAAAATAGCTTTATTTGAAATCTTACTCAAAAAAATCATGAATTAATTATTCCGGTATTTATCCAACCACTGCTCAGAGATAAGCTCTAAGTCAAATTTACTCTTTACATATTTAGCACCATTAATATTTTTAATAGGCCTGCTTATTGCTTTAATAATAGCATTTGATAAACTTTCACTATCTTTGGTAGGAACGATCTGACCATAAATATCTATAATTTCTTTAACACCACTTACATCTGTTGCTACTATTTGAACCTGACAAGCCATGGCTTCTATTAAAACTGTAGGTAGGCCTTCATATTTAGATGATAATACAAATAAATCTGCAGCACTCATTAAATCTGGTATGTCATTGCGTCTTCCTAGTAAATGAATATCTTGCTTCAAACCTAACTCATCAATAATTTTTTCAATTTCTGAACGTAGTTCCCCATCTCCTGCAATAATTAATTTAATATCTCTAACACTCTTATTTTTTAAAATTTTAAAAGCGTGCAATAAATTTGGATAATCCTTCTGCTCACTAAAACGTCCTACTGCTAGAATCAAATAAGAATTTATATTTAGATTAAGTTCATTCAGAATTTTATTTTTGGCTTCTGAGTTATAAAAAAACCTACTCAGATCTATTCCATTATATGTTGTGATGATATCTGAGCCTGGTACTGCTTTTTTTTCGATAAATGCTTGTACTGCTTCATTACTAACATTAGTAGTTAAATCAGCTAGATTATGTGTAAATCTGTACGCAAGCATTCTCAATCCCCCTCCTTCATCACTATTATGCGCAGTACAAATAAGTTTTTTTATAGGGGTAACTGCTCGAATAAGACGCGTAAAAATATTAGCGTGTACCATATGTGAATGAACAACATCTGGTTCAAAATTCTTAATTATTTTAGAAAGTTTAATATAAGCAAGAGGAAATAACAGCAAACTATTTAAATTAATTTTAATTAATTCAATTTCTTGGTAGCGAGGCTTTGTTAAAATATCACCAGTCAGATACGCAATTTTAACATCATTCCCTTTTTCATACATTTTATCTGCTAAATCACAAACTACTCGCTCTGCGCCACCTTGACCTAGTCCAGTAATTACATATAAAATTTTCATTAAAACCTACACAATTTCAAGCCAAAGATTTAATAAATTTTTCACATTAAATTTATTAGCATTCAAATATGCATTGTATGAATACTCAATATAATCATCTTTTGATAAAGACATCATTTTAGAAAGACTCTTACTCAATGCATCAATGTCTTCCCTTGGCACTAAATAACCATTTTTTCCATGTTGAATTAGATCAGAAGGACCACAATCACATTCGAAACTTACTACAGGCAAACCAAAAGCCTGTGCTTCTAAAATTACCATACCAAAACCTTCATAACGAGAACTTAAGCAAAATATTGAAGCTTGTTTATAAAATATCTCTATGTTTTTTGTAGCAGGAATTAATTCAACACTTGAATCGACATTTTCATTTTTAGCAAGCAATTCAAGGCTTTCTTTGTCTTCTCCGCTTCCAATTATCTTTAATACCCATTCAGTATGGTGATTTGATATTTTAGCCCAAGCTTTTATAAGTAAGTCAAAGCCTTTCTGCTCAGTTAATCGACCTGCAGCAACTATAACTTTTTCTCGTGTTGAATAACGGTCAATATTAGTATTTTCATAAGGATTGGGATTTGGAATTGTCACTAACTTTGAATTTATATTATTTTTCTTAATACCCTCTAACCATAGTTCTTTATCTCTATTAGTTAAAACCACTATCTTATCACAACATTTAGCTGCCCATTTGCGTCCGATATCACGATACTTTACTCCGAGATTGACATTAAAATTAAAATGCTCCCAGCATATATGTTTTATATTCAGGCCAATTAAAGCTGGTACTGTAAAAATACAGGAAATACTATCTACCACTACCAAAGTATCTATCTGATGCTGTGTAACAAACTTTCGAATGCGCCATACAGCACCAAAAAAGTTTTTTTTGAATGAAATTTTTTCGGGATAAAGTGAATATGTTTTAATACTCGGCACTAGCTCAAAAAAAGGCTGCTTTCCATCCACAAGACTTAAAATAGATACTTGAAAGTCTTTTTGGGCTAATGCATTGGCAATCAGCGTTGTTACTCTTTCTGTACCGCCAGAGTTGTTTAAATTACCAATAAGAAAACAAATTTTTTTCATTTTTTAATACCAAATTTTCTTGAATAAAAAATTGCACTGATAAAATATATTCCAAATAGAAAAAAAAATTTATTCCCGCGATTTACTATATATTTTTTATCAAATGATGATGTATATAATTGCTCTTTTAACACTTTCCATCTCTTATTTGCCACAAAAAAGCCCTCCGTTTCAAAGCTATCAGCTATATAGTTTTGCGCTAAAGATATAAAACTTGAGCTCAATTCGGGCTTATAGTTAAAAAAGCCTATTAGCTTCTCAGCAGCTCCCCCTATATCATCTATATTTTTTATAGATTTAGTGGCAGTAATTCCATTCGGATTAATTCTATAACCTATATATTCATTATTACAAAAATAAATATTTTTTGCCTTTAAATAAACATAAGGCGTAGTATAAGCATCCTCATAGTTCTTTCCTTCAGGAAATCTGATATCATCAAATAAATTTTTATTATAAACTCTTAACCATGAGAACCATGCAGATCTATTACACAGTTTTTTCCATATCTTTTGATCTATATTATAAAAGCCATCATCAAATAATTTCGGGAAAAAATTTGATGTATTGCCATTATCATCAAAGCGAATAGCTCTAAACTCAACAATATCCGGATTATGTTTCTTTATTATAGCCAAAATATCATTAAAAAAATCACCTTGAAGTACATCATCAGAGTCAAGAAACGCTAAATATCGACCTTTAGCATTATTTATTCCTGTATTACGAGCGCCACTAAGACCTCTATTTTCTTGACTAAGAATATGAAAATTATTTTTTATATTATCATTTAAATTTAAAATATAATTTTCTATCAGATTAATAGAATTATCTGGACTACCATCATTAACAATAATTACCTCAGTTGAACCATCTGTAGGAATAATCTTTACAATTGAATTTAAACATTCAATAATATAATTTTCCACATTATAAACAGGAACAATTAAACTTAAATTAACCATATAATTACTTCCTAAAAATACTTAGAAAAATAAGAAAAAAAACACCAAATTTATAAAATAAAAAATTGCCTCTATTTAACAGTAATTTTTTGTTCACATATTTATGATAATCAAGAAACTCATAATATGCTTTTATCATTGCAAAAATACCTTTTTTATCTTTTAAGTATGCTAAATAAGTTTGTAATGAAATTACATAAGATATAGAATAAAAATTATTGTTTCTTATTTCATTATAAAAATAATTTATTATAAATTTATAGCTATTAATATTTTTCTGAACATTCTTCGAAGAAGCTGAAAGTAGGCTGCCATTTACATTATATCTATAGTTATAAATTTTTTTATCAGAAAAATAAATGTTATCTAATCTAAGTACCAATGAAGATAAGAACACTGCATCCTCATGTATTTTATTAATAGGAAAATAAATTTGATTGTTTACTAAGATCGACTTTTTAACTACTTTATCCCATGCAGCAGCTTTATAAATTTTCTTTTCAATCAGATAATCTAGATCAGCTTCAAATTCTCCACTTTTGATTTGTAATGTTGGAAAAACTGTTTCTTTGATATTAACTTCTCCATCATCAAATTGAGTATGCCCAAAAATTATGAGATCTAATTCTTTATTTTGATTTATAATTTTATTTATTTCTTCTAGAGCAAGATCATAATTCCAGAAATCATCACTATCTAAAAATATTAGATATTCCCCTTGGGCATTATCAATACCGTAGTTTCTAGCATCCGATATACCACCATTTGGCTTGGTATAAACCTTTACTCTACTATCTGCTTTTTCGAATTCTCTTGCAATAGCTTCGCTATTATCTTTTGAGCCATCAATCACAATGATTAACTCAAAGTTTTTATAGGTCTGATTAAGTACAGACTTAATAGAGGATACTATATAATTTTCTACATTATACACTGGCATTACAATTGAAACTTTCTGCTGTAAATGCATGATTGTTCTCACTAACTTCTATCTATCAATAATAATATTTTTCAATGAAGGTAAATTAATTTTTAAATAAAAATTCATTAAATAATACTTTATTATACAATTTAGATTACTTAGTACTTTAATTAGCCATTTTTTGCTTCTTTAGTTTATGATGTAGCCAAATCCACCCTATAAATATGAAACCATGTTGATAAAAGTTATGATAGCCTTGACGTTGTATCAAATTTAGATCAACCCTATTTTCCAAATCTCTTAATGGAAAATAATTTTTCATTACTTGTAAAGGTTTCATGTTGAATTTGTTAACACTGTCAGTAATATAATCAGCTAAACAATATATATAAGTTATTGCATACAGCTTATTACTCAGTATTTTTTCATAGGAGTAGTTAATCACAAATTCATAACTTAATTTCTGTTTCTTTATATTACTTAGATTTACAGCTCTGAGACTACTTTCAGCATTACTTCGATAATAATAACTTACCATTTTAGAAAAATATAAGTTACGAGCTCTAATAATTACATCCGTCATAAATATAATATCTTCAAAATAAATACCTGGGATAAATCTTTTATCTGCAAATACTTCTCTTTTGAAAATATATAACCATGGGTACCAATTATGCTGATTAAAAATTCTTTGTTTTACTTCTTGAGTATTTTCAACATAACCCTCTTGATCAGATAAATAAATTCTAAAATTAGTATCGTTAGGTTTCCTTAGAAAACGCTCTGCTTCACAGCATATTACATCAGGTTGATAAGTATCAATTATTTCTACGACCTGTTTAAAATAATTTTCAGGTAAAATATCATCAGAATCTACGAAAGCCACGTAACTACCGATAGCAATATCTAAGGCGGTATTTCTGGCGACACTCTGCCCTTGATTTTTTTGACTAAGAACTTTAAATTGATTAGATTTAATTTTTGGCAAGTTTAAAATAATATCATCAAGTACTTTTTTTGAATTATCCGTTGACCCATCATCAACAATAATTACCTCAACTTCCTCAGTAATCTGACTTTTTATACTATTAATACACTCTACAATATAATTTTCAACATTGTACATTGGTATTACTAAACTTAATTTAATCCGTGACATCTTCCTACCTTATCTGTCATTATATTTTACTAGATTTCTAAAACCCTTTTTAACACTATTAATTAAAAATGTTTTATATTTCTTATTTAGACCAAATATACATGATATAAAAGTGTAATCATTTTTCTTAAGTAGAATTCATACTCATTCTCTATAATTAATTTAAAAATTTTTAAAGTTTTTTGAATAAGTACGTTATCGTACGCAGTAAAATTTTAATCATTAAGTTATTTAGCGCTCCTAAATCCAATTGTTTGCAATAGTATTTCTTTTGCCCTCAAAGGTTTATAAAATAGATTAATTATAAAGCTTGAAATAAACTCAGTGATAATAATTGCGTAAGCGCCGCCAATAACGCCATAAAGTCTTACGAAAATATATGTAAGTGGTACATTAATTACACAGGAAAATACCATCTTATTAGCTAAGAATTTATAACCCCCATATTTTAATGTCAATCTAAAGAAGAAAAAACCCATCACCGAAAAATAGTTTGCTAACAGTAGATAATAAAATATTTTAATTGAAGGTATAAACGCATCACCATATAATTTAGTAATAATGAATTTGCCAAAAAAGCTCAATATTATAATAATAAAAATACAAAAAATACTAATACTTCTAAATAATTTTACTGA
Organism: Moraxella sp. CTOTU47618; assembly: GCF_032017425.1. Lineage (NCBI taxonomy): Bacteria > Pseudomonadati > Pseudomonadota > Gammaproteobacteria > Moraxellales > Moraxellaceae > Moraxella > Moraxella sp. CTOTU47618. The sequence continues at coordinate 39,505 of NZ_DALZPW010000004.1, forward strand.
CTTTTGTATTGATTTTTCCTCATCCCTTTCATTGTAAATGCCTGATAGATAAGACATCATAAGAGTAACAGGTACAAAATACCAACAACCTGCTAGCGTTGAGGCAACTGCATAATACCCGACTTCTTTGGTACTTTCAAATGTAGCTAAAATTAAATTGGAGCATTGCGTATAAATTGTAACTGATAAGCTTGATAACACTAAAGGTGCACCAACCTTTAAAAAATATTTATAATAACTCACGAAATGGATACGCTTAAAGTTGCTACTTTGCAGTTTAATTTTAGAATTAAAAATTGCCTGTCTTAATAAAAAAGGAATAAAAGCAGAAAGAATTATTGGAATTGATAATAATTCAATAGGTAAGTCAAAATACACTAATAGGTATCTTAGAATCAAACTAATTAAGATACCAACTAAGTTTGCGATCACATTATACTTAGAAAGCAAAATCGCATCCAAATGAATAGCCCTAATATCGATTACGCCAATATAAACCGCTAAACACGTGGCAACAAAAAACACTGTATGTTGACCACTACCAAACAAATAAAACCAGCTTAGCGTTAAAATTGAGAGAGGGATATAAATACTGCTTATAATATAGATTGCATTTATAATCAATTGATCATTTTGATAAGATTTCTTGCTTGCCTGCTTAAAATAAATTTGATCGATGCCTAATATTGCTACCGCTCTTACAATAGCAAAAATAGTACCTGCAAGTGCTAGCTCTCCATATACCGAAGGCCCTATATATTTTGCCACTAAGGAAGTGACAAATATTAAGCCAAAAAAACTTATACCTTTTTCACTTACCATCCATAAAGAATTTTTTAATCGTTCATTTAATATCTTCTTTAGACTATTTTTCATTAGCGTTTCTTATCTTTATATAACGAGCCGTAAATACTATTTGCATTAATTAATTTACTTTGTAGTAAATACTTTAAGAACGTACGTTCAATGGACGTAATCTTGACAATTGGTAATCCATTGGTCTTCTCTTTATCTTTAAAAGCTAAATAACTATTAATCTTGATAGCCTTCCATTTCACATTTTCATGAATCAAAAAAGCATTATTTTCGCACTTTCGAAGATAAAAATTGTATTGAGTGGGATGGTTTAATAACACTAATTGGGCAGCTAAATAAGCCAAGAGATAATCAGGCCTATCTATAGATTGTAAAATTTGAGTATAATTTGGATGTTCCTTTAATTTAAAAAAATATTTTTTTGCGCCCATAGTCAATAAAGGCGCTAATGCCTCATACCATTTTTTTATAAATTCACTATTTGGCGGGGCAGCCAAAAACCAATTTTCTATAATCGGTCGAGAAAAATCAGTCGTTGATTTTTCACGATAAAAAGCAATCAAATCAAAATTATTAATATTATCAATTTGTAAAAACCAGGAAAGCGGTTTTAATAATATCGTAGTAATATCTAGCCAAATACCCCCATACTTATAAAGCAGCGCCAATCTAATTACATCACTTTTATTGGCAATAGGGATTTCAATATTTTCATCAAATACTAACTCATCTAAATATAAATTTAAATTCTTAAAAGTTACTAAATTTAATTGATATTCAGGATTATCAATTTCTATACGTTCTTTAAATAGATTAACCTCTGCAGGAATATTTTCACTATCCCAAAACATCCAAATTATTTTTGGTATATCAGCATTTTTTTTATTATTATTTTTAATGATAATATCTTTCTCTAATTGCTCATTATAAACTAGCTTAGAAAACTCATTAAAGTTAAATGTCATTTTCTCTTTTAAAAAAAGTGCGTATTCATATAGACCTAAATTTTTTAACAGTTGAGTTTTATTCATTGGGGTTAAACCATAGTAAATAGATAGACTTTTAGAAATGAATACATATTTCATTAAATTAGATAGGCTAAAACCATTAGTAATTTTCTATATTACAGATGCCTATTAGCTAGGGGTTAATTCTATTCCTATATCCCTCGACAAAATACTCAAATCTCTGTCTTAGCCAATATAAATCTTTTTCATTATTATATTGTTCAATGATAAGATCTATGAAATTATCAAGTTCAATCTTAGCAAAACTACGTTCTCTTGCTTGCATAATTAATGGATGCTGGGTCTTCTCTATATTATCCCCATCGATGATTAACTCTTCATACAATTTTTCACCGGGGCGTAAACCCGCAATGACAATTTCAATATCACCATTAGGGTGATGTTGGTCTTTAACTTTAAGTCCACTCAACGTAATCATACGTTTGGCCAAGTCCATAATCTTGACTGGCTCACCCATATCAAGCACGAACACCTCGCCACCATGTGCCATCGCACCTGCTTGGATAACAAGCTGGGCAGCCTCAGGAATAGTCATGAAATACCTTGTCACGTCTGGATGTGTCAGGGTGATAGGCCCGCCAGCTGCAATTTGCTTATTAAACAGCGGTACGACAGAACCTGATGAACCTAATACATTACCAAATCTCACCATACTGATAGTGGTTGTTGATTGGTCTGCAGCTATCGCTTGACAAGCTAACTCTGCCATGCGTTTGGTCGCGCCCATGACATTGGTTGGTCTAACGGCTTTGTCCGTTGAAATCGCAACAAAGGTTTCCACACCCGCACTGACTGCGCCTTTTAAAGTATTATAAGTACCAACAAAATTATTGACTACACCCTCGTATTCGTTACTTTCGACGATAGGGACATGTTTATAAGCGGCTGCATGATAGATGGTTTGAACCTTGTACTGGTTGCACAACAGTTCAATAAGTTTTTGATTGGTAACACTGCCTAGATGAACATGAAGTGGCGTCACAGTCGGTAGTTGCCTTTCCTGCTGCATATTTTTAGCAAGTTTTTGCAGTTCACTATGTATGGCATAAAGCGCATACTCCGACAGTTCAAATAATACCAAGGCTTTTGGTTGCTGCTTTAATATTTGGCGACATAACTCACTACCAATTGAACCGCCCGCCCCTGTCACCATCACAACTTTATCTTTGATGTTCTTGGCAAGCAGCGATGAATCTGGTTTAACCGTATTGCGTTGTAGCACATCTAGCACATCGACAGGCTTAATATCTGATAATTTAATTCGACCACTGGTGATTTCTTCCAAACTTGGAATTTCACTAATTTTAACTGGTACGTTTTCCAGTTGCTTGACAATACGCTCTTGGATATGACGCTGATGGCTAGGTAATACAAAAAATACATGATTAACTTCTAATTCTCTAATTAAAGACTCAAGGTTATCTTTAGGATAGACTTTAACCCCTAATACCCTAGCACCAATAAAATTATCATTGACATCGATAATCCCAACTATTTTAAATTGATGAGTTTGATGAAGTACATGCATCAAATCTTTCGTGATATGACCCACACCGTAAATTAATACATTTTCTTTTTTTTGTGTATAAAACTCAGGATGCAATGTTCTTGAAATAATAAATTGCAAAACAATTCGGCTATTCCATATCCATACATAAAGCAAAAAAACATGGATAGCGGTCGCTGCTCTAGGGATATCAGGCGTTACCCCTAAAAAAATCAGTATTTGACTAATTAATAGATAACCTAACAAAACTACGAGCGCCCAGCGCATACTCTCATCTTGAAAAACTCGAATAACATGCGAGTAAAACTTAGTAACCGCTAAAAAGATAACAGGTAAAGCGCCAAGTAGTATAATTGACAAGATATTGGTATGAAAATCAAATTTTGCATACCTTAGAGCAATCGCTAAAATCAAAGTAATAATAGATGCAATATAATCTATCACAAACAGGCTCACCACTTTTAGCCAGCGAGGCTGCTCAATCGCATTGGATAGTACAGTAAAAGCTAAAGGCGCTTTAGTAGCGTTAGTTGTATTGCTCATATAAAACCTAGTAGATGATAGGGCTATGATTTATCTTTATATCGTTAATTTTTTGATTTGTATTCATAACCATAGTGATAATTATAGGCGCCAATTAAAGACTGCTTAGCATCATTGAAAATAATCCCTTCTACTTTTACATTCGCACGTTGTAGTTTTTCGATCGCATAATTTACCTGTTTTACGTTTGATACCTCATATCGTACCACGAATAAGACTGAATCCACCAACTGCCCTATCGATAGCGCATCTGAAGTGCCCATTACAGGTGAAGTGTCGATAATGATATAATCATAAAACTGACGATAAAAATCTAGAAGCGCTTTCATTTTTCCATTTAATAATAATTCTGAAGCGTGGCTATGGCCTTTGCCCCTAGGTATAAAATGCAGATTTTCGTATAGTGTGGTTTGAATCATATAGCTGCTATTAGCCGCATCAATCGTATCATCAACCAAATAATCAACCAGTCCATTGATATTTGGCAAGTTAAATCGATCTTGCAGATGACCTAACCTAGTATCCGCGTCAATTAACAGGACACGTTTACCTGTCATCGCCATTGCCACGGCAAGGTTGGCGGCAATAAATGACTTACCGACACCAGGTCCTGCACTTGTTATCAACAACGTATTGCCATCGGTTTTTGTTGCATTAAACAATAAATGAGTGCGAATGGATTTAAAGCCCTCACTGACAACCCCTTCAGGTTCGATTTGCTCAACCAAAGGAATTTTAGTTGATTTACTTTTTAACAACCGCGTTAATCGAGGCGAATGAGGAATGACACCAATCACCGGAATATCCGTATTGTTTTCTAATTCTTCTAAGTCTTTCACGCCCGCGAACAGCAATGATTTTAAGAATGCTAGTCCGATGCCTAGCATTAACCCTAAAAGGGTCGCGATTAAAACAATTTGCGCTTTTTTAGGGGCAATTGGTACATAAGTGTTAATCGGTAAATCGATGATGCGTACATTGCCCAGCTGTCCAGATTTGACAATTTGAAGCTGCTCATAATTTTTGAGCATATTTAAATAAATCTCATTGCTAATCTTAACATCACTCGATAGTTCCAAAAATTGCCGCTGAACCTCTGGAATACGCGTAATATTTTGTTTAAGCGCCTCTTCTTTGTCTCTTAGCTCCTGTATTTGCATGTTTAATTGCTTTAATACTGGGTATTCATCCGTGTAACGCTCGGATAATTCGGCTCGTTTTAGCTCAAGCTCACGCAGGTTGGTTTCAATCTCAGATCTTACTTTGACAGCCAATTCCGCTTCTTTATCAATATCAACTGTCGCATTTTGCTCACGGAAATTATTAAATTTTGCTTCCGCTTCGGCAAGTTTTGTTTTTAATTTAGGCAGTTGCTCTTGCATAAATGCCAGGGTTTTTGTCGTTTCCGCGCTACTTTTATCAAGATTTTGCATTTCATACATTTTAACGATGCGCGTTAATGTATGGGTGATTTCATCTTGATTAGCGCCTGTAAGTGAAGCGTCTAAAATGCCTGTTTGTTTACCTTTTTCAGCCACCGCAAGATTTGCTCTAAGGTTATCTATCGCCTTAGCCGGTGTAAGTTTACTCAAGTTATAAGAATAACCAGGTGCTAATGAAGTGACTTGAATATCTATATTACCCGCACTCGTTTTGAAACGCGATGCTGTTGCAACTTTACCGGTAAACTCAGCGCCATCAGGCGAAATCAGTTTAAAATTTTGGCTGTCAATTGCTGTCAACACGAAATTCTTGTTTTGATAAGCTAATGGTACATTAAATTCAGCTATCCAAAGCCCCACCTTTAAGTTACCCACACCATTGTCTGTATGACTAACTAGAACACTTTTCTTGGTAAGTAATTTGTCTAAAAAACTGTCTTTAAGTTGATTGACAGTTAAATCCAAATGCAATTGGTTAATGACAGGCCACAGAATCATGCGAGAATTGATGATTTCTACTTCCGTTTGTGCAGAACCATCTTGAGCGTTTAGAAGACCGGCAACATCCTCACCTAACGCAGAAACGCCTGAGGATTTTTTGTCAACTTGAATCAATGAGTTGGTTTTATAAATTGGCGTTGCCGATTGGGCATAATAGAGACCGCCTAATAAACCAAGTAACAGCATTGATAAAATTAATTTCCAATGATTTAACAAAGTTGCGATCAACGCTCTTAAATCAATTTCATCATCATTCACTTTCTGATCCATGCTTACTCACTTGATGCTAAACTACGATAAAATACATTTTAATTGTTACAGAATAAATAAATCTTTCTTATAATTTCGAAAAACTGGCTAGCGTCAGAATTTACGCTAATTTATCCTTCCAACTTTCTACGGCTTTATTGAGCACTGCTCGACTTTCATAAAATTTTTCAATGGGTAGTTTATAAGGATCGGCTACATTTTCATTTATCCAATGACCAATGCGATATACTTTGCCACGTTGGCTTGAGTAATTTTGTTTCATCCAATTCTCTTGATCTTTGGACATACAGAGTACTAAATCAAAGGTTTGCATCAATTCTTTGGTAAGCTGCTGGGCGCGATGATTACGAATGTCAACATTCCATTCATCCATCACTTGAATGGCTTTGTCATCTGCCCCTTCGCCCACTAGTGCACTTAAGCCCGCTGATTTAACGATGAGATTGGGGTGTTGTTTCTGTAATAGCGCTTCACCAATAGGGCTGCGGCAGATGTTACCGACGCATACCACTAAAATTTTTTTAAATGACATAATAAAAACCTAGCTATTAAAATTGTCTTACAACTCCAGGTAATGCCGCTGAAGGAAGGATTTGACTAAGAATACGATTCCAGCGTGTTAAACCAGTTGGGTCTACATACACCACATCACCCGGCTGCATTTTAAATCGATTTGCAACCGAAAAATTTGTAATGGAGGTTAAATCAATATGATAGATATTCGACTCGTTTTGATAATTGTTTTCTCTTAATACGTATACCTTTTTAGCATTTGCAGAGGTAGGAACTATACCATTGGCTTCCCCTATCGCACCAATCAAACTTAATCCATTCTCAGGAATTTGGATAGTACTGGGTTTGGTAAACTCACCCATTACTGTGACTTTATGATTGGTAATATCACCAACTTTGATGGTATCGCCATTTCTCAAATATAGCGAATTTGGCGAGTACCCGGCATTTTGCAGTGATTTAAAACCAAAGTTGTAGATTCTACCGTCGCGTATCAGCTGAATATTGTCGGTATCTGAGGTATTAGTAGTACCGCCTGCCATACTGATTGCTGTATACAGATTGACTGGTTGATCAGCGATATCATACTGTCCAGGCGATTTTACCTGGCCATCAACATAGAACTTATGCCCCCGATAGGAAATGACCCGTACTTGCGGATCTGGGTGTTTAAGATAACGAGATAAACGGCTTGCTAGGTGGCTGGTGAGTTGTGAAACTGTTAAACCTTCAGCTTTCACTCGCCCTATCATGGGAAACTGCAAAAAACCGCTTTGGTCGACTAGGTAGCCACTCGCATAAATACTATTTCCTGCCGATTGAACACCTTGCGTGATTTCAGGATATCCTGGTAAGAATATTTCAATCACATCGCCTTTTGCAATTGTAGTATAAGTTCCAGCGGACTTCGAAACAGGCGGAAATGAGATCGTTCTCGAGCCTAACAGGTTAGGCATAGGAATGTTATTTGCCGTTAATTCGGTCACATTAAACCGCATGCCATTGTCTGCTACAAACGACACGGGTTGGTCGAGTGCTGTCGATTCGGGCAATTTACCAACTCTCATACCGCTAATAATTGCTGTCTTAGAGCTGCATCCAGCAAATGAAAGTGCAAAGATGATAGGAGATAATTTTATGAGCTTTGCTAACATGTGACAATCTCGTAGAATAAAAACTCGTAGAGTAAAAAGGCAAAATCTAACAGTATCAGCCAATATGATGGGTAATTGTAATAAAAGTTTAATGCTACAGGCTTGTAAATTTTGTAAATTTAAGTAACATAGCTATCTTAAAAAATTAATTCATATTTTCGCTACCAAGAAAAGAGTTAGCACTTCTGCTGGTTAACATTTAATCCATTATAGCATTATAGATTTGCTTGATAAACAATTAAACATAACATCTTAATGATTTGTACAGCAATTTTTTATGCAGAAACTTTCGTTCAAAAAAAAAGCCCCTGTTATCAGGAGCTTTAATTTGGTACCAGTGGTCGGACTCGAACCGACACGCTTTTAAAGGCAACGGATTTTGAATCCGTCGTGTCTACCAATTTCACCACACTGGCATGGATGGCTATAGCTTTTTAGCTTATCTCTAATCGGCTATGTGGGGTGGTATTTTAGCAACTTTATTTTTTTTTGCAACAACTTTTTCAATTATTTTTCCCTCAGAATGAGAAATACGTAAAAAATAATTTTTCAATAAAATCGATACGTTTTTTACACACTCACTTACTACTTTGTATAGTATTCTTGCCCGCCACTTAATCATAATATCGCTAAAACTAGGGTAAAATTTGTTAATTTATGACTTTTAATCAACCTGCCTCGAACTTTTTCAATAGGATGCTATTTATTGTCACAGCATTAATGGCGGGTTGTAATTCTCCTAATAACAATCAAAATTCAACGGCGGCCAATAACCAATCTAGCAAAGAACCTGCCAAAACAATTTCAACCAATGCGCCTGTTGCCTCTTCACCCAAAGCGACTGAAACTCTACGTATTGCCGCTTTTTCCAATCTTCGCATGGTATTGCCTATCTTGGTATCAGATTTTAACCATAATTATCCGAATATAAAGATTCAAATTACTTTTGCGCCTAATACTGCGCTCTATAATACGGTAAATGCCAATCCCCAAAGCTTTGATATTTATTTATCGGGTAACCAGACTTACCCAAAGCAAATGCTTGCCAGTGTTAAGGGTGTTAAATCTTCGCCTTTTACTTATACCCGTGGGCAGTTAGTGCTTTATAGTCATAAATATCCTATGGACATTAGCCCTACTACCACGCTTGATCAGTTGATGCTCGACAATAAACCCTTTAGTTTAGCGATAGCCAATCCAGAAAATTTAGCTTATGGCGTGGCAGCAGAAGCCTGGTTGGTCAATCAAAACCTTTATAATAATATCAAGCCTAAGATTATTTATACCAATACCCTAGATGAAACTTTTGCGTTAACTGAAAGTGGGAAAGCAGATTTTGGATTTGTAAGCCTCTCGCAAGTATTGAATAAACCCAATAACATTGCCCTGCAAAATGTGAATACGCTAAGCAATAACTATTTGATACTGCCTAAAAATAGTTATCCGCCAATTCTGCAAGATGGCATTATTTTGAATCAACCTTACACCAGTCAAATTTTTGTGGATTATCTAAAATCGGCAAAAGCACAAGATGTTTTAACCGATGCGGGGTTTTTGCCGATTTGTACCTCGACAACTATCTTACCTGCTTGCAAATAGGAGGTTGGGTTTTAATTATCCGCTACTTGCAAGTCGCGAATTAATTTGCAATTGCTAATTTTAATTGATTAGCCAGCGATGCTAGACGCTCATGATCGCCTTGACGATTTTCATGCAAGCCAAGATGATAAATACTGCTTGGAATCAAATGAACGTGGTAATGAAATACCGATTGTCCTGCCTCCGCATTATTTAACTGCATCTGCACAATACCTTGGCGATTAAATACCTTGCGCTGCGCTGCCATGACTTTTTGCGCGGTGCTGAAAACTGCCACAATGTAATCTGCTGGCATATCCGACAACTCAACGGCTTCACATTTTGGAATGACTAAAACATGCCCTTCTGCCATCGGCATGATATCCATGAAAGCAAGCGTTTTGTCATCTTCATAAACTTTATGGCTAGGAATCTCGCCACGAAGAATTTTGGCAAAAATATTTTGATTGTCATACTGCATTGATTACATTCCTTTTATTGTTTAAATGGGGCTAAGAAACAAGACTCAGCAATTACGCGCTAAGCAAAAAAATCTAATATGGTTTCATTCAAGATAAATTGTCGATCATCACCCAGCATAGTTACATCATAATTATGTACAAAGCTGACTGCTAATGCGCGACTAGGATCACACCAAGCCATAGACCCATTATATCCCATATGTCCAAATGCATCAGACACATCATGGAACAGACTAAACACGCGATGGTAACCGAGTCGCCATGCCATCACCGCTGGCATGATTTTGTCAAATTGCTCATTGTGAATGGTTGAAAGCGCCTTAAAAACAGCAGAATTGATTAGGGTTTTACCTTGCCAAACGCCGCGATTTGCAAGCATGGCGTAGACTGTTGCCAATGCTATCGCACTGGCTACTCCATTTGCGGCAGGAATTTTCGCCTGCAGGGTGACAGGGTGATAATAATTAAATTGTCTGCTACCGATGGGTACCAGCGCAGATTTATAGTCTTCGATATTGATATTAGCAGGTTGAAAATAGAGCGCGTTAATGGCCTGCGTTGTCAAAGGAGAGCCCGATTGAGACAATGTTAACCACTCGGGGTAAAAAGGCAAGGATTGATAAAATCGTAGCGTTGAGTCGGCATCTTGAGTGAGTAAAGGCTTAACTTGAGTCTCTTTGGCACGTATTTGGCCGGCAACCTGTTCAACTTTGTCTTTGGGTACCCCAAAGTAGACTTGACCGACCAAATTAAGCGGTTGCAATAAATAATATTCTAGGACTTGCTGCAGCGGTAATTGCGTTACTTTTTCAATCAGCCCACCCAATACCCAGCCTGATACCAAGGCGCTATAAGCCGCGCTGGAATCCGCACTGGATTCGGTTGATTGATCAACAGGCTGCTTCTTATTAGCTGAACTATTACCTGAACTCTGCGTATTAGTTGGACTATTTAATGCCATTTGCTCGACGTTACTGAGCATCAATTGCCAGTCTAGCATGTCTTTGGCGTGTTCGGTAATACTGACAATATTAAATAATCCTGACTCGTGCGTTAGCATATCACGCAAAGTGACGCTATCTTTGCCATTTTGGGCAAATGCTGGCCAATAACTAGCCAGAGTTTTGTCATAGGCTAAAAGCTTTTGACTCACTAAAATATGAATCAACGTAACCAGTATCCCCTTGCCTGTCGAAAAATTCAGCGACAGGGTGGATGGCTGCCAAGGGGTAACTTGCTGGTTAGTCTTATCAACATTTGCGATACCGTGAGCCAATTGAGTGACCGCTTTACCTTCATGAAAAATGACCAGACTGCAGCCACCTACCTTTTGATTAAGATCAAATTGTGATAACAGTTGTGCTAGGTGTTGATTGAGCGCTTGATAATCCATTAAATCCTTCATTGCTTCAATAGCATCCTAAAAAATCCTGTGCTAAAAAACACCCTACTAAAAAATAGCCGCTTAACATTGAACCCTTATTGGAATTTTTCTGTCGCTTTTTTATCGCTATTATTTAGCCTGCGCTTGGGTGATTTTCCCAATCAAATTGGCTTTTGGTGTAGCGGGATCATACACACCAAAATCCACCTGCTCATCACGGTTATCAAATTTTGCGATAAACTCCACTTCAGAGGGCAAAAAAATCGGCAATTTAAACATCACATCACAGGTAAAGCTCTCGGGCAAATCACCCAACGCACCCAAACATTTGGCTTTTGTCCACATACCATGGGCAATGGCTTTTGGAAAACCAAATGCTTTGGCAGATAAAGGATGCAAGTGAATCAGATTAAAATCCCCAGAGATAAACGCATAGCGACGCCCAATATCTTCGGGAATTTCCCAAAATTCATGCATATCATTACTATCAATTGTGGGCTTGGCTTCTACTTGCGTCGTCGATGCTTTGTGAGTCGTTTTTTTGCTTTTTTGGCGTGATAAATACGTCGAAGTCCCTTCCCACACCAGCTCGTCTTTTTCAAAAACTTTAGTCACAAAATCAAATTGCTTACCACGATCATGGTCGCGCAGGTTAGCGAAGCTCACCGCCATTTTAAAAATTGCGCTATCTTTAATACGCCGATATTGGGTCACACTGTTTTGCACATGAATCAAGCCTAGCATGGCAAAGGGAAATGGCTCTTTGACCATCATGTTCATCTGTAACGACTGCGACAGCACCGCAAAGTACGTCGGCGGCACGTAGCTATTGTTTTCAAAACCACAAATTCTGCGGTAATCGGCTAAGTTATCATGGTCGATTTCAAGCGTATTGACGCTATAAGTAGCATTGGGCAGTACCGCATCGGCCGATTTGTCTTGGTCGCCAATAGGTAAAAAACTTTTGATAATATTGGCATAGGTGGTGTGCGGCTTTGGCAAACGACTAAAATTTTGGTCTGACATACAGACTGTCCTTACTTTTTTACTTTTTAAGCTTGAGCCAAAAAATGGCTAGTTGATTAGATAGTGTTCGGATATATTCCATTACTTTTCATTACCGTCAGATCTCAAAATCTGAGAACTTAGTTTATTATAATCGAATGTCACACTCTAATTGTTGATTTTTTGCATAAAGCTTAGTTTAAGTTTGACTTAGAAAAAATACTTAGAAAAAATAATGAAAAAAAATCAGTAGCGATATTTTCGATACTGATTTTTTTCAGCCCGTCAATAATTACGCGCCCAACACACTTTGACCACAGACGCGGACAATATTGCCATTGACGCCGCCCGATGCAGGGCAAGCCAGCCAAGCGATAGTTTCAGCCACATCAATCGGCAAACCGCCTTGGCTCATTGAGTTCATTCTGCGACCTGCTTCTCGAATCGCAAAAGGTATGGCAGCGGTCATTTGGGTTTCGATAAATCCTGGGGCGACCGCGTTGATGGTAATACCGTTTTTTAACGTAGGCGCAGTCGCTTGTACCGCACCAATCACGCCAGCTTTGCTCGTAGCATAATTGGTCTGTCCCAAATTGCCTGCAATACCGCTAATGGATGATACGCATACGATTCTGGCGTTTTCATTGAAACTGTCATGACTGAGTAAGTAATCATCAATTTTTTCTTCGGCATTGAGATTGACGTTCATGACGGCATCCCACATGTTATCATCCATTTTCGCCAATGTTTTGTCACGCGTTATGCCTGCATTGTGGACAATACCATCTAATCCGCCACGTTTGGCTGCCGCTGCCGCTATTTTTTCACCGGCATCATCGGCTGTGATATCTAATGTTAAAGTAGAGCCGCCTATCTCGCCTGCTACTTTTTGCAAGTCCGATTGCTGGGCAGCCACATCGACACAGATGACATGTGCGCCATCACGCGATAATACTTTCGCGATGGCTTCGCCAATACCTCGGCTCGCGCCAGTCACCACCAGTGTTTTATCTTTTAAAGGTTTTTGCCAATCAACCGTGACTGGGTTGCCTTCACCCACTCTCACCACTTGTCCTGACACATAAGCAGAACGTGGTGAGGCAAAAAAACGTAAAGTAGATTCAAGGTTTTGCGCCGCATTTGGGTCTACATAGATAAGCTGGCTTGTGATACCGCGCTTAAATTCTTTACCGACGGATTTAACAAATCCTTCTAAAGCACGCTGGGCTGCTGCCTGTGCAATACTGGTGCATTTTTCAGGTGGCAAGCCAATGACGATAACGCGACCTGAGCGGTCAATCGAACGCGCAATCGGATGAAAGAAGTTGTAAACTTGTTTCAGCTCATGGGTTGTGTTGATACCTGAAGCATCGAAAATAGCCACTTTAAAATATTGATTCGCGCCAAACTGCTCGGCGTCAATCGTCGCATTCTGCAAAGCATCACGCGCTGACTCATTAGGGTCTAGATAAACATCCGCTTGCACATTCGCCAATACTTTGGCGATGTCATTTGCCATCACGGCATTTTCACTGACCCCAAAAATGACACTGCCGGTAATAGGTGCTTGACCGTCTTTGTAACGCTCAAGGTTAATTGGCATCGGTAAACCCAAATTTTGGGCAATCTTACGTCCCAATGGATTTTGAACGAATTCGGAATAATGGTCTGACATAAGGACTCCTTTGAATAGTTAGTTTTGCTTAGGCTATTAGATAAGGCTCAATTAAAAGTTGAGTTAAACACTCAATTAAAGACAGTTAGTGTCTGAATTTTATACCAATCAAGCAAGTTTGAACAGTCATATCAAATAAAATTTTATTGGTTTTATTGATTTATATAAATTATCGTTATATATATACTTTTAGGTGATATTTTTGTCTACGTTTTATGGTAACATCACTGCAACTTAAAAAGTTTAGTTATTTTTAAAAAATTTAGTTATTTTTAAAAAGTTATTTGGTTTAAGCTTAGCCAATTTTTTTAATTGATTGCTCAAAAGGACTTTTCTATGGACAATTTTCAACATCCCACTCACCAGCCTACTGGCAAAAAGGTCGCTATTTTAGGTGGCAACCGTATTCCATTCGCTCGCTCAAATGGCCAATACGCCAATGTCAGCAACTCTGAAATGTTGACAGCTGCGCTTAACGGCTTGGTGGAACGCTATAACTTACAAGATAAACGCTTGGGTGAAGTTGTGGCAGGCGCGGTCATTAAATTAAGCCGTGATATCAATCTCACCCGTGAATGTGTGTTAAGCACGGCGTTAAGTCCACAAACACCTGCTTATGATGTGTCACAGGCGTGTGGCACTGGACTACAAGCGGCTTTCGCAGTGAGCAATAAAATCGCCTTGGGGCTGATTGATTCAGGGATTGCAGGCGGTGTTGACACCACCTCTGATGCCCCTTTAGGCATTGGTGATGGGCTGCGTAAAGCGCTGCTAAAACTTAATAATGCCAAAACCAATAAAGATCGCTTGCAAGCGTTATTAAGCATTAATCCAAAAGACTTGATTGATGCACCGCAAAATGGTGAACCTCGTACCAAATTATCGATGGGTGACCACCAAGCCATCACCGCACTTGAATGGGCAATCACCCGTGAAGCACAAGATGAGTTTACCTTTAATAGCCATAAGAACTTGACACGTGCGTACGATGAGGGGTTTTTTGATGATTTAATCACGCCATTTAAGGGTTTAACACGCGACAATAATCTACGTCCCGATATTTCGTTAGAAAAATTGGCGTCATTAAAACCTGTATTTGGTAAGAAAAATGCCAACCCGACTATGACGGCGGGCAACTCAACACCGCTGACCGATGGCGCATCTTGTGTGTTATTAGGCACAGATGAGTGGGCTGCAGCGAATGGATTAAAACCGCTTGCTTATCTCACCTACCAAGAAACCGCTGCGGTTGATTTTACAGGTAAAAAAGGCGTTAAAGAAGGCCTCTTGATGGCACCTGCGTATGCTGTCCCACGTATGTTGCAACGTGCAGGATTAACGCTGCAAGACTTTGATTATTATGAAATTCATGAAGCATTTGCCTCACAGGTATTGTCTACACTTGCTGCGTGGGAAGACGAAAGTTTTTGTAAAGAACGCTTAGGTCTTGATAAGCCACTTGGCGCGATTGACCGCAGTAAACTCAACGTAAATGGCTCATCACTTGCTGCAGGCCATCCGTTTGCCGCAACGGGTGGTCGAATTCTTGCTAGCACCGCCAAACTACTCGATCAAAAAGGATCGGGTCGTGCGCTGATTTCTATCTGTGCTGCGGGCGGACAAGGTGTGGTCGCCATTTTAGAAAAATAATCAAGTAGCTAATACGAAGTACTTAAAAAAAATAGTGTAAAAAAGGCGAGATAATGAACTCGCCTTTTTTTATCGCTTAGCTAAATTTAATCGGTTTTTCACCGTCCTCATCCTGCGGTTTATTTGGGTAGTGATGATCATGACCGATATCACAGTCTTCTGCCGCTTTTTTGGGTCGATGAATATAGCCAGTGCGCTCTTCTACGCCTAAAAATTCATGCTCCCACACCATCACCGCTTGCATACAAGTTTGACGCTGTTCCTCCGTCAACTTTCGACCATCTTCCCATTTGCCAAGCGAAATCGCTTGACGAAATTTTTCAACAATTTCAGGCGTTAACGCTGATAAAATCGCTTGTTTATCCATGACTGAATTGTCCTTATACCCTTCAATAAATCACAATAGTTTAAAAAAATTTTGCTAAATAATTAAAAAATTATAGCAAATTAAGCAGATAAAATCTATTTGGCAAGTTGTCTTACAGTCGGCTAGCTGCCTACAATGATGTGATTACAAATTGGGCAATGTTAATTTTCACACAGATATTATATGCTTTGCTTATCAAAAGTTGTGAAAACTTACCTTATAAAACTTTACCTTATAAAAAAAGAGCACCGCTATGAACTCTCTCAAATACAGCTATCATCAACACGCTGTAACCCGTGTTTTTAATCAAAAGAAGACAGCTTTTAATCAAAAGCAGTTGGCTAAAGCAGTCTTTGTATTAAGCCTAATATCCGGCCAACATTATGCGTTAGCAGCGCCTGTATCGCCTGTATCAACTGCTCCAGTTCAGCAATTTTTGTCAGATACAGCCCCATCTACGCCGACGCCTATTACCGCTACGCAAACGCTGCAAACGGCATTGACATCCGCCCATGAGCAAAACTTAGCTGCGCAAAAAGCGTGGCTGCGGTTGTTGTATTATCCTGAAACAGTCACCACAAAACAGCCCTTTGAAAGTCGGGTCAACAATCGTTTTAACTCACAAGCAAGCCAACGACAATTTTTTGCCAGCGCGCAAGGCGCCAAAAATCCCCAAGCAGAACTTGATGAAATCCTCACACAGTTATTTCACCCTACCCAAAAAAATAATGCCTCTGTCCAATGTCGCTTTCCCGCTCGTACACAGTGGCTCATTGAAAACTTAGCCATCGATACCTCAAGCATACCCAACCAACATTGCGATGCACTCGATTCATGGCTACAGAAAATCAATCCCCAATCCGTCTCATTAATTTTCGCCAGTGAGTATTTAGATAGCCCACCGTCTGCGTTTGCCCATAGTTTTTTGCGATTTGATAATGCCGACCTTAGCAATCAGTACTATTTGAACTTCACCCCGAAAATCACCGACGGTGAGCATTTTTTAAAATTTGCTTACAAATCTAGTATTGGTGGCAATGCGGGCGAATTTACCATGACCAATTATCAGCAAGGTATCAAAGAATATTTGCAAGATAATGGGCGCAATGTATGGCAATATCAGCTCAATCTCACCGATAAACAAGTTAAACAACTTGCCTATCGAACTTGGGAAATCAAAGACCAAAACTTGCCCTATTATCTGTTATCCGATAATTGCGCCTCTGAAATTTTGGTGTTACTAAATTCTATTTTTCCCGATAAAAATTTTTTAGTGACTGATTCCCCAATGATTTCCCCTGCCCAAGTGGTACGCATGTTAAACCAGGAAAATTTGATTCGCTCTACCAATTTTAGTCCTTCCACACCGACTGTTGTGCAAGCGCAGTTAAATGCCCGCAACGCGGCAGATCATCCCAAGGCTTTTAACAATACCAATACCAATACCCATCAAGATCGGCCGTTAAGTCCTCAGATATTGCCTAGCCGCGACAATCCTGTACTGGCTAATCCTTTAAGTCGATTTGATATCGGGGTCAGCCAGCAGTCGTTTGACAGGGTCAGTGGACGACCGAAAGTAGATAGTAACCAGGCTATCACGTTAAATTACCGCATGGTATATCGTGATGCGTTAGATAAAATTGATGGCTATCCCATAGGCTCACAACTGACGGCATTGAGTATGGGTCTTCGCATCCATGACAACGCTGACCACCAAGATACCGTGCAACTTGAGCAACTAGGATTATTTGATGTGCGTTCATTGCATCCGATTAATAGCGCAAAAAAAGGTATTTCATGGGGTGGTAATATTGGCTTACAGCGAGTCTTTGATGGTATCAAGGGTAGCAACAGTAGCAACAAAGATGACCACAGCGTTACAGACAATCATTTGGTCGCAAATATCAGCGGTGAATTTGGTAAAAGCGTGGCACTAGGTAGCGCTGCCCCAGACACAGGCGATATGCCCGCCAATATTTGCTATGGCTTGGGTACTATTGCAGCGCAGTTTGGTAAGGGCTTATATCATGGTTATCGCGCTGGGCTTGGCGTCAATATTGGATGCAATGCAGAATTGCGTCCAAATTGGCGCGCGATATCAGAATTAACACTGCCGTTTTGGATAAGTGGCGATAGCGATAACGAAAGCTACTGGCAGCCCAAACTCAGTATTGGTAGTCAATATGATATCAATCAAACCAATGCGATTCGGGTTACCGCTAGCCGTGAATGGTTGCCAAAGTCTGACAATATCGATAACGTTGATGAGGTTGCGCTAAAATGGCTACACTATTTTGATTGACTTCCTCCCCTCCCTATCGTTCGGGGATTCCTGCTCCCAGACGGTCAAGCCCGACCGCAAGAATGTTCCGACTGGCATTAATATCTCTATCATGCCATGTGCCACACATTGCACAAGTCCATTCTCTTATTCGCAAACCTGCTCTACCTTTCGGACTATTGCGGTCAATTTGACCGCAACACGAGCAAGTCTGGGTAGTGTATTTCTCATTCACGATTTCAAAACGGCAACCTGCGTTCTCGCATTTGTAGGTCAGTTGTCGTTTGAGTTCAAACCAACCTGCATCGTAAACCGATTTGGCTAGTTTGCCTTTTTTACTGTTAAATTGGCTAGTTCTAACGTCACCTACCACGATTAGGGCATTAGCCTTAACTAATTGGGTGGTGAATTTGTGGATTAGGTCTTGCCTTGTGTTTTTGATTTTGGCATGGATAGCCTTGATACGTTTTTTGTTGTTTGAGCGTTGGGCTATAGCTAATTGTTTTGCATATTTTAGCGTTTGTTTGATTTGTAGTTTATCGCCATTTGAGGCGGTGGCACTGTCTTTTAAGCCTAAGTCAACGCCAATGCTACCTGTACCGCATGATTGTTTGGGGTAGTCTTTGACGGTGATACAGGCATACCAACGGTTACGGCTGTCTTGGACGATTTCTAGTGTGTTGATTTGGTAAAGCGATAGGTTGTAGCTGTCCCATAGGTCGATGACTAGTTTTTGTCCTTTGGCTAAAGATAGTTGTAAGGTGGATTTTAAGCCTTTTTTACTTGTTTGGTGGGTAGCAATGTGTTTGATGGCGGATTGTTTAAAGGGTAGCCAGCCTAATGATTTACGTTTTGAATTTGGGTTGTTGGTTCGCCATGATAATTTAGCTTTTTTGAATTGTTTTCTAGCTTTGGCGTGGGTTTCGTTGATGGCTTGAATGGTTTGCGAGTGTAACCCCAGTAATTCACCGCTACCTTTGGTGTATTCGTTTAGGTCGTAGGCTGAAAGGAATTTGCCAGTTTTTTGTAGGTGCTTGTAACTCAAGTCATTGACGTAGTTCCATACGAAATTGACCGAACCGCTTAGGCGGTTGAGTTTATCAGTATGTTTGTCTCGTATGCGTAGCTTGAGTGTTTTCATGCAAATTATTTTAGCAAAATTTATGCAAGCGTTATAGTGTATGAGTTGCCTTATATCCACCGCCTAAAGTCGGTGGTTTTACGGCAACAGAGGATAAAAAAGTCCCAAGTATGGCACATAGCAATACCCTGGGACTTATCAAGCATGGATTAAAGTTAAGAGCTTAGCACTTCACGCGCTTTTTTGCTTTTTTTAATCATCATAGCCAAAAGCTGTACCGCAGCTGGCGTGACGCCGCTAATGCGACTGGCTTGGGCAAGCGTGGTTGGGCGCACCTTTTCAAGTTTTTGCACGATTTCATTGGAAAGCCCAGAGATATCATGATAAGTAAAATCGTCTGGAATCAGCGTGTGTTCAAGTTTTTTCATCTGACCGATTTCAACTTGCTGACGATCGATATAACCGGCGTATTTGACACCAATTTCAATTTGCTCACCCACTTCAGCAGACACGGGCGATTCGGTCAATTCGCTAATATCATCAAATGACACATTCGGACGTTTTAACAAATCAAGCGCGTTATTCTCTTTGGTCAGTACTTCGCCGGTTTTATCGATAAATGATTGACCCAGCGTATTAGTGGGCGTTGCCCAAAGCGAGCGTAAACGTGCGGTTTCTCGCTCAATCGCTGTCATTTTATCGCTATACACTTGCCAGCGCGCATCGTCCACCAGTCCTAAGTCACGACCAATTTCTGTTAAACGTTGATCGGCATTGTCTTCCCGTAGCAGCAGACGGTATTCGGCACGACTGGTAAACATACGGTACGGCTCTTTAGTGCCATGGGTGATGAGATCATCTACCAACACACCGATATAGGCTTGGTCGCGGCGCGGTGTCCAAGCATCCAGTCCTTGGGTGCGACGTGCGGCATTTAAGCCAGCTAAGATACCTTGCGCAGCCGCTTCTTCATACCCTGTCGTTCCATTGATTTGACCGGCAAAAAATAGGTTATCAATCGATTTGGTTTCAAGGCTTGGTTTAAGATTTTGCGGGTCAAAATAATCGTATTCAATTGCGTAGCCAGGACGCAAGATGTGCGCATTTTCCAGCCCTTTCATCGAGCGTACTAAAGCTAGCTGGATATCAAATGGCAGACTGGTTGAAATCCCATTGGGATAAAGCTCATGGGTGGTCAACCCTTCAGGCTCAATAAAAATCTGATGGCTGTCTTTATCAGCAAACCGATGAATTTTATCTTCAATCGATGGGCAATAACGAGGACCGATGCCTTCAATCACACCTGAATACATGGGTGAGCGATCTAGCCCACTGCGGATAATGTCGTGGGTGCGTTCATTGGTATGGGTGATATAGCAGTTGATTTGGCGCGGATGCATGGACACATCGCCCAAATAGGACATGACTGGCAGTGGTGTATCCCCTGGCTGCACGGTCATGACACTAAAATCCACTGTGCGCGCATCAATGCGTGGTGGCGTGCCTGTTTTGAGACGTCCAACGGGCAGCTTGAGTTCACGCAATCTATCTGCCAAACGGATGGAAGGCGGATCGCCTGCACGTCCACCTTTGTGGTTTTCTAGTCCAATATGAATAGTACCACCTAAAAAAGTGCCAGAGGTCAACACCACTGCCCCGCAAGCAAATTCAATCCCCGATTGGGTAACCACGGCTACCGCTTTGCCGTTTTCAACCAAAATATCATCCGCCGCTTGTTGGAAGATATCCAAGTTTGGCTGATTCTCTAAGGTATAGCGAATCGCCGCTTTATATAAAATGCGGTCTGCTTGCGCGCGTGTGGCACGGACAGCGGCACCTTTACGGCTATTTAACACACGAAACTGAATCCCTGCTTTGTCGGTTGCAAGCGCCATAGCACCACCCAACGCATCGACTTCACGCACCAAATGCGACTTGCCAATCCCGCCAATCGCAGGATTACAGCTCATCTGTCCCAAGGTTTCAATATTATGCGTCAATAACAGCGTCTGCTGGCCCATGCGCGCAGCAGCTAGCGCCGCTTCTGTGCCAGCATGACCGCCACCAATCACAATTACGTCGTAAATTTTAGGGTATTTCATCGTGTCACCCATGATTCGCTTGTCAATAAAAACTGACAATTATACCATGCTTAAACGGCTATCAATTATTTTTTTATCAATGCCAATCATTGAGTATTTGGGGTGATATTTTGCTTCAACAATTACCAACGACATGACGAAAAAATCTAACTCATAAAAAAATCCAAGTCATTCGGCTTGGATTTTGATTCATTCACGGATTCATATTTATTATGAATCGATTTGGCTATCGCGGATGATTAGTAACTCATCTTTTAAACTCGTGACTTTAAGTTCGTTGGCATCATTAAACACTTGAATGTTAGCGCCTTTGCTATCTTTATAATCTTTATGACGACGAAAGTTGTGCTCAATTTCAAAACGAACCACCGTCTCAAGCAATGATTGCAATTCTGCCAACGTATAATGTTCCCACTGAATTTCAAGATGTGGGGCTAATTTACCTGTAATCATACGAACTCTATTATCAATTTTGACGACTTTGGTGGTCATGCTGATGCTCCAATATTTTTATTAGTAATTATGAGTTTCATCAATAAATGCGGCTGGATGAACTAAAGATTGCTTTAATGCTAACGGATTAACCGGCTTTTATCAAGCAAGATTCATAGACTGGGCAATCACCCCAACCACTCTAGCCACTGCTATAAATTGTCTGTTCACTGGTGAAATTAGTCATTTAATGAAAAAATAGGCGCGCTGAACGCTCTTGGACGCCTGAAAACAGCCTCATCTTGATAAAATGCGGGTAGCACATTGTCAGCACTATAGCCAGGGATACCCATCACAGGTAACGGCTGAAAACTTTTGGAGGATAGCTTAACTGCATTACCCGCCAAATCTGGTATTGCCATTTGGTGAAATAGCTTAGCAATTGCGGTATCAAGCTGGTTTCTCTGACTGTCTATAGATTGCTCAAACCAACCCTCATCTACTAAAATCAGCAAGGTATGACTGGTGATATTTTTTCTTGGGTTAACCAATTTTTCAAGCAGGGCATGACCAAATGGAAAAAAGGCAATGGTACGATGTTGACCCAACCAATTTGTTCTATGCGTGACCAAAGCCGTTTTCCATTTAAAGGCTTGTAACTGTTCAAGCAATAGTCTATCTGAACTCACCACAATGCCGCCATTTTCATCAAATACCGTTAACGCATTACGCAGCGCTGTTCTGGCGTTATGAATACCATGTTGCAAAATATCTTTGGCATGGCGTTCGTTAAATACCGCTTTGGACTGCGGAAAGTTTAGCCAAATTAAACCGTTCAGCAAATCATGGTGATTGTCACGGGTTGGGATTTTACCTGTGTTGGCAATAAAACTCTCATAAGCCTCACCCTCAGGCAGACACGCTTGTTCAACAAAGCGAATCGGTAATTTTTCAAAATTGGCTATACGGCTGGCGTTTACGTCCTCAAATCCATCCAAACAAGCGTTCAAATTTTCAACAATATTGATGGCATTGATAGCAGGGGCATAACTGTGTGTTGCCTGACTGTGTTTTGCGTCAAGCTCCGGAAAATACGGAAAATAAGTCAAATAGTGATACCAAGGTTTATCAAAATCAATGCTGGCGTTGGTGGGATGAGTTACTGACATAAATACAATCTGACAATATAAGAATAAGAAAAATAAGCGTAGGCTGAACCAAAAATATTAGCTTACTTCAGCCTAGCGCGATTTTTTGCATCGCCTGTTTGATATAATAAGCGATTTTTGGCGCGATGTTGCAAAACATCATATAATAAGATACAGTCATTCAAATTTTACCACCCAGTAGAAGTAGAGTTATTACATGCATATTTTTCTAGCTCGCAATAATGTGCAAGCCGGCCCTTATACCCTTGAACAACTCAATCAAATGCTTGCGACAGGGCAAGTGTTACTCACTGATTTGATGTGGCATCAAGGGATGGATAACTGGAACACAGTCAATGCGATGACGGATGGGCAATTTTTTTACCGTCCAACGATGGATGAAAGCTTGCCAGTCGATACCCACCAACGCGAGCAGCCCGCCTCTGATGAAGCAGATTATATTATTAACAACACGCCTAATCCTATATCGCCTTCAGAAGACGCTGAGAATGTTTGGGATCGGTATTCGGCGAATAACCCGCACAAATCTCCTAACCCTACCAAGGTCACATTGACCAAAAAACTTAGCTCAAACCAAGACATTGCTCATGCCAAAAAACAGTTAGACCTTGCCAGCATCGGTAGTCGTATCGCAGCAAAATTGGTAGATACCCTGCTTATGGTATTGGCGTCGTCGCCCCTGTTCATCTCCCTGTATAACAGCCCAAATTTTGATAAATTACTCAAATGGGCAGAAGCAGGACAAACCCGATTGACGTCTGCCCAGCAGATGGAACTTATGTCAGCGTTACCTGAGCATATATTGCTGCTAACCAATATTTTGGTATGGGGCTTAATCATTGCGCAAGTCCTATTATTGATGCGCCGTGGTCAGAGCATCGGTAAGATGATAATGGGCATACGTATTTTGGATCGCCAATCCAATGCCATTCCTGGATTTTTTAACTTAATCATTATGCGTGGGTTATTTACCACATTGGCTTATTCTTTATCCATTTTTGGTTTGGTTGTGTTAGTCATTGATTTGGTCATGATGCTCACCAGCAAAGAGCGATTAAGCCTACATGATAAAATCGCCAAAACTTATGTGGTACGTGCCGATGACACCCAAACCACGCCCCTTGCGTTAAAACCTGATTAGAGTAAATTAAAATCATCAAACCGTGTGGTATAACCATGCGGTTTTTTTATGCTCAATTGCCAACAAGCCTCGCCACGCGCTAGGTATTTCACCTCAAAATGCGTGCGTTCACTATGATGGGGTACTTGGGTTTTCTCCACCGGTACTTGCCAAACTGTCTGTGCTTTATGCTCAGCTTCCTCTATATAACTTTCAATATTACTGGCAAGTATAAGCTCGCCATTTGGTTTTAACCGAGACAGCAACCACTCAAAAAACGGCATGTTAAGCCAGCGTTGGTTGGGGTTATGCGGCTCTGGATTGGGGTAAAGAATAAACACCCCTGACAAGCTTTGCGCGGGCACAGCATGGGTGACCCAAGCAATGGCATCGGCATGAATAGTGGTTAAATTAGACAACTTTGCTTGATTCGCCATTTTTTGCATGGCTTGATATTTTTCTGCGGTACGTTCAATCGCGATGAGATGGGCATTGGCATTATCGCTGGCAAAACTCAGCGCATGCTTGCCTTTGCCTGCACCGATTTCAAGAAAAATGGCAGGTTGCTGCCAAAACGTTGCGGCAAGTGGCTGAAAATCTCTGGGATGACGGATACGATCGGGTTGAAACGGTCTAGTAAATTGATGACTTAGCATGAACAGTTGCTTGATTCGCCCAAAAAAAAGGATTTATAGTATACTATGGCAAATAATCCGATACACCATTTTTCAGAATACCTTTTGTTTATGTCTAAAACCGAGCCCACCCCATCAAATGCACCTGTCAAAACTTATCCCTGTCCGCGCTGCGGCAAACCCACCGTTTGGGCAGATAACCCCACTAAGCCATTTTGCAGTGCACGCTGTAAGCTCATTGATTTAGGCGCTTGGGCAAATGAGGACTATAAAGTCGGTGCAGAAGACACCCCGTTTAGTGACGAATTAGACGCTTTTAAATAATGTAGATTTGATTGGTTAGTGATTGCGCTAGCTATGATTTGCTAACTATGATTCACTGACTATAATTAAAGGAATCCCCATGAGCTCTTATTTACTCCCCACCTACAAACGCCAGCCCATTAGCTTTGTTAAAGGTCAAGGTAGTTACCTTTATACCGCTGACGGAACGCCGTATTTGGATGCGTTAACAGGGATTGCTGTCTGTGGCCTGGGGCATTGTCATCCGCGTATCACTGCCGCGATTGCCGATCAAGCCGCAACGCTTGTGCATACCAGCAATCTTTTTGGTATTGATTGGCAAGAGCGCGCGGGTGAAAAGTTATGCCAAGTCGCAGGCATGGATAAAGTATTTTTTGCCAATAGTGGTGCCGAAGCCAACGAAGCGGCATTAAAAATGGCGCGACTGTTTGCATCAAATCGTGGGCAAACCCAAGCCAAAGTGATTGTGATGGAAAAATCGTTTCATGGACGCACCTTACTGACCGTATCCGCTACCGCAAATCCAATGGCTAGAGCAGGATTTTTTACCTTAGATGATGATTTTATTCGCGTGCCTTTTGGGAATATTGAAGCGATTAGCCAAGCGATTGCCGATAACGACAATGTTTGCGCTGTGATGCTTGAGCCTATCCAAGGTGAAAGTGGCGTCAATACCGCTGCCAATGGCTTTGATTTTTTAACCCAAGTTCGTAAAGTTTGTGATGACCATGACTTACTAATGATTTTAGATGAAGTGCAAACGGGCAATGGTCGTACGGGGCGATACTTTGCTTATCAATATTCATCCATCAAACCTGATATTTTGACCACAGCAAAAGGGTTGGGGAATGGTTTTCCTGTGGGTGCGTGCATGACCAGCGCAAAAGCCAATGATATTTTTAGCTATGGTTCACACGGCTCAACGTATGGCGGTACACCGCTTGCTTGCCGTGTGGTTAGCGAAGTGATTGATGTCATTGATGATGAAAATATGATGGCAACTACGCTAAGCAATAGCGCAGCATTGATTGAGCAAATCACCAGCGAGCTGGGCAGCCAAGGGGTTACTGTACGCGGAAAAGGCATGATGCTAGGGGTGGTGATGCCACAGGATCGCGGCATTGCATTTGATAGCTTGGTCGATAAAGCGCGTGACAATCATCATCTAATCATCAATGTGGCAGGCGGTAATGCCATTCGTTTATTACCACCGCTTAACATGAGTGCCGATGAAACCAGTCAAATTAGTGAACGCATTATTTCACTTATCCAATCAGCCCTGTAGTTTTTTTGCACTTAATGATAAAGTTAGCCGATTAGTCAATATCGGCTTTTTCATCGCAAACTTGCCAGTCAACCGTTTGATTTTGACAAGATGATATAATAGCTGTGTTTTATATTGGGGTAATTTTATGACAACCATTGCTGTTTTTGGGCACAAAAAACCAGATACCGATGCTATCGTATCCGCCATCGTCATGACCTATTGGCTCAATCAACAAGGTATTGATGCCAAAAGTTACCGCTTAGATGATATCAATCAAGAAACCAAATTTTTAATGGAACTGGCTAAAGTCCGATTACCAGAATTACTCACCCATCTTGAGCCTGACCAACCCGCTGCTTTAGTCGATCATAACGAAAGCCAGCAATCGATTGCCAATCTAGCAGATGCCCATATTTGTTACCTTGTCGACCATCATAAACTCGGTGATTTAACCACTGCCGAACCTGCCTATATTCGTTTTGAGCCTGTCGGCTCTACCAGCACCATTTTATATCAAATGTTAAAGGAAAGAAATTTGCTGATTTCTCAGCAAATGGCAACATTGATGGCAGGTGCAATCATATCTGATACGCTTAATCTGACAGGTCCTACCACTACAGACAGTGACAAGCAAGCGTTACAAGCAGTCATCCACCTTGCAGGGATTCACGATATAAACCGCTTTGCCAATCAATTATTCGATGCAAAAAGCAATATCAGCGACTTAACGGATGATGCGTTAGTCACTACCGATTATAAACAGTTTATGTTCTCAAATAAAAAATGGGCAATCGCTAGTATCGAAACTGTTAAACCTGATGTGGTGTTTTCGCGCATTGAGGGCATCCAACAAGCCAGTGAACTAATCCGCCAAAGAGATGGCTTGGATTATATGCTAGTTATTATTGTTGATATTTTACAACAGCAGTCTTGGGCGGTTAGTAGCAACGACGCACAAAATGAAATCATTGCGCAAGCATTTAATACTAGACTCAATGATAAATTGCTTGATTTGGGTCACTTGGTCAGCCGAAAAAAACAATTTGTGCCTACTTTAGAAGCATTTTATGCCAAATAGTCAGTTTTTAATCCACAAAAAAGGGCTAAATTGTTAGCCCTTTTTTATATTCAAAAATATTTTTTATGCTTCAACTTTACCCAAATTCGGAAACTTTACCGATAAAATCGCTGTCACTGTTAGCACGGCGGCAATAAAGCCTAACGAGATAGCCATCGGTACATGGAACACATCAAGCAGCAGCATTTTTGCGCCAATAAACACCAAGATGACACTAAGCGCATAAGGCAATAAATGGAATTTATCCGCCAAACCCGACAACAAGAAGAACATCGCCCTTAGACCCAAAATAGCCAGCAAGTTTGCCGTCAAAACAATAAACGGGTCGGTAGTGACCGCAAAAATTGCAGGAATCGAATCCACCGCAAAAATCACATCCGACAATTCAACCAAGATAAGTACCACCGCTAACGGGGTAAAATATTTTACGCCATTTTTGATGATGGTGAATTTATCACCGTGCATATCATCAGTGACCCTCAGATATTTTTGCAAAAACTTATACAGCCCTGACTGCTTTGGGTCTTCTTGCTCATCGTGGTTTTGCCACATTTTTACACCCGTGTACAGCAAAAACGCACCAAAAATATATAAAATCCAGCTAAACTCCGTGACAAGCCAAGCCCCTGCAAAAATCATCACCGTCCGCATGACAATCGCACCAATCACCCCGTACAGTAAAATCTTCCGTTGCATCGCAGGCGACACCGCAAACGCCGCAAAAATCATCAGCCATACAAAAACGTTATCAATGGCGAGCGATTTTTCCAGTAAATATCCTGTAAAAAACTCCCCTACTTTTTGAGTGGCGATAGCATTGCCAAAATTTTGTGATAGGTACCACCATAGACCGCCTGCAAACAACACAGACACGCCCACCCAAATGGCACTCCAAATACCCGCTTGTTTCATCGAAACCGCTTCACCATTTTTTGGGGTTTTAAAGGTAAAAAAATCAACCAATAATAGTATTGCTACGATAGCAAAGAACACAGCATACAGCATGGGACTGCCAATGCTCATGGGTTCTGTCATTTGATTCACTGCTGCAAGTAACATTATCGCTCCTTAGTATGCATTTACAAACTATGGCTGGCAATAAGTCAAAGGATTTTGGGAAATGCTAAGCACAAAAAAACCTTGACTCACACCGACCAAATATGTGGTTGTGTTAAGTCAAGGTCTGGCTTACTATTTGATAATTAGCTCAATATATGGCTAAAAAATAGCTGATTTACCGGTAAGCGGCTACTTACGTAATGACGATAAATCACAAACTGCTGAAGTGAGAAGTTACTCCCCTTGATAGCGATAATGTAGCAGATTAACGACGACTTATCAATTGAATTTATCAATCAGTAAATTTTGAATTTATTGTTTATGTTAGCTAGCGTCTTTGTGTTTAACAAGTTAATTAAATACTTTCCCCGCACAGTTAGGATGGTAAACTAACAACCATGCGTAAAATTATTCATATCGATATGGATGCGTTCTTTGCCAGTGTTGAGCAACGGGATAATCCTGAGTTACAAGGTAAACCATTGGTGGTTGGCGGTGATCCCAATGGGCGCGGTGTCGTCGCAGCAGCAAGTTATGAGATACGCAAGTTTGGTGTGCATTCTGCCATGTCATGCTATCGAGCCCGTCAACTATGCCCCCAAGCAATTTTTGTCAAACCACGCTTTGAGGTATATCGTGAAGTCAGTGAGCAAATTCGTAACATCATGCACCAATATACGCCACTGGTCGAACCTTTATCACTGGATGAGGCATATCTGGATGTGACCGATAGCCCGCATGAAAAAAATTCTGCAACGCTAATCGCCAATCGCATTCGCCAACAGATTTTGCGACAAACGCAGCTGACCGCTTCAGCCGGGGTGTCTTATAACAAAATGCTTGCCAAAATCGCGTCAGATTTAAATAAACCCAACGGAATTGCGGTTATCACACCTGAGCAAGGATTGGACTTCATCGCCAATTTACCGGTAAAAAAATTTCACGGGATTGGCAAAGCCACCGTCAAAATGTTGCATGACATGGGTATATTTACAGGATTGGATTTACGCAATACGCCCGCGGACGTATTAAAACAACGCTTTGGCAAACGGGGTGATTTCTTTCACCAGATTGCACATGGTATTGATAATCGAGAGGTTAAAGCTGAGCGCAACCATAAATCTGTCGGTTCTGAGACAACGTTTGTGCACAATACCATGGATGATAAAGTCATTGTGGCTGCCTTATATCGCGAAAATAGCCAAGCGTTTAAAGATTTACAAAAAAAGCAGCGTTACGCTCGCACCATCACCATTAAAATCAAATATAGCGATTTTAGTGTGATTACCCGCTCTCATAGTATTTCCTCGCACTTTGAGCAAGAATCTGATGCCCATTATTGGATTCAATGGCTATATGACCATACCCCAAAACTTTTACCTGTACGTTTGGTTGGAGTGACTTATTCAAATTTGCTGCAAGCTGAAGCCTCGCCACAGATGCCATTATTATAAACCACTATAAACCAAATTTTGCCAAGATATTTTTTAGCTAAACGTTCAAAAAATTTTTATGTAAATGCTAACAACAGCAAAACCCTGCTATGTTGCAGGGTCTTACTTTATTGTTATCCTACTTAATTAAAATTAGATGAGTCTAACTTTAATCTAACGATGGTTAGGTAAGCTGTGCTACGTTAATTTTATTTGCTTCTTCAGTATACTCGCTCATACGGTCGAAGTTTAAGTATTTGTAGATATCAGCTGACATGCTGTTGAGCTTACCAGCATATTGTTGATATTCTTCGTTGGTAGGTAGTTTACCAAGTACCGCAGCCACCGACGCCAACTCTGCAGAAGCCAAGTACACGTTGGCACCTTGACCTAAACGGTTCGGGAAGTTACGTGTCGAAGTTGATACAGCCGTTGATTTTGGTGCGATACGCGCTTGGTTACCCATACACAGTGAACAACCCGGCATTTCAGTACGTGCGCCCGCTTGTGCATAGACGTTGTATAGACCTTCATCCATCAATTGACGTGCATCCATTTTTGTGGGTGGTGCAATCCATAGACGTGTGCTTAAGCTACCCGCAGGTACTTCTTTTAGCAACGCACCCGCTGCACGGAAGTGACCGATGTTGGTCATACATGAACCGATGAATACTTCATCAATCTTGTCGCCCGCAACGTCAGCCAAAGTTTTGGCGTCATCTGGGTCATTTGGACAGCAAAGAATCGGTTCTTTGATGGCGCTCATATCGATAGTGATGTCAGCGGCATATTCTGCATCTGCATCAGCACGTAATAACGTTGGGTTGGCAAGCCAGCTTTCCATACCTTTGATACGGCGTGCAATGGTACGGGCATCGCCATAACCTTCAGAAATCATCCATTTGAGCAGGGTGATGTTTGACGTTAGGTATTCTTTTACTGATTCTTCAGACAGGGTAATAGTACAACCTGCGGCTGAACGTTCGGCAGAGGCATCTGATAATTCGAATGCTTGTTCAACAGTTAAGTCTTCTAAACCTTCGATTTCTAAGATACGGCCGTTAAATACGTTTTTCTTACCGGCTTTCTCAACGGTCAATAAACCTTCTTTGATGGCTTGGTAAGGAATGGCATGTACCAAGTCACGCAAGGTGATACCAGGCTGCATTTCACCGACAAAACGTACACGAACTGATTCTGGCATATCTAATGGCATCACACCGGTTGCTGCAGCAAACGCCACTAGACCTGAACCTGCTGGGAACGAAATACCCATTGGGAAGCGGGTATGTGAGTCACCACCCGTACCAACGGTATCAGGCAATAGCATACGGTTTAACCATGAGTGAATAATACCATCACCTGGACGTAATGATACACCGCCACGATTCATGATGAAGTCAGGGAGTGTGTGCTGAGTTTCTACATCGATTGGTTTTGGATAAGCTGCCGTATGACAGAATGATTGCATGACCAAATCTGCAGAGAAGCCTAAACAAGCCAAGTCTTTTAATTCGTCACGGGTCATAGGACCTGTGGTATCTTGCGAACCCACGGTGGTCATTTTTGGTTCACAATACGCACCAGGACGAATGCCTTCTACGCCACAAGCTTTACCGACCATTTTTTGCGCTAAAGTATAGCCTTTACCGGTGTCGACCGGTTGTTCGGGTTTTGCAAAAATGTCAGACGCGCCCAAACCTAGATATTCACGGGCTTTGTTGGTCAAGCCACGACCTACAATCAATGGAATACGACCACCGGCACGCACTTCATCGAGGAGCGTTGGTGATTTTAATTCAAAAGTCGCAATCACTTCATCAGAATCATGTTTGGTGATTTTGCCGTCATGTGGGTAGATATCAAATACATCACCCATGTTAAGTTTGCTAACATCCACTTCGATAGGTAATGAGCCAGCATCTTCCATAGTGTTGAAGAAAATCGGTGCGATTTTACCACCCAATACCAGACCGCCAGCACGTTTGTTTGGCACGCCTTGGATATCATCACCCATTAACCATAACACTGAGTTGGTCGCTGATTTACGGCTTGAACCGGTACCGACCACATCACCCACATATGCCAATGGAATACCGTCTTTTTTCATCTCTTCGATTTGTTTCATCGGACCAATCACGCCGTCTTGGTCTGGCACAATGCCTTCACGCGCATTTTTTAGCATGGCTAATGCGTGCAGTGGGATGTCTGGACGTGACCATGCATCTTGGGCAGGTGACAAATCATCGGTATTGGTTTCACCGGTGACTTTGAAGGTTTTGTAAGTGGCTTTTTTTGGTACTTCTGGACGGCTGGTGAACCATTCGGCGTTTGCCCAAGATTGTAACACTTCTTTGGCTACTTCATTGCCCGCTTCCGCTTTTTCAGTGACATCATTAAAGGCATCAAATACCAATAAGGTTTTTTTCAGCGCGTCGCCCGCACCTTTGGCCAATTCTTTATCATCTAATGCTTGGATTAATGGTTCTACGTTGTAGCCACCTTGCATATGACCCAATAATTCAATCGCTTTTTGTTTTGAAATCAGCGGCGAAGTGGTTTCGCCTTTAACGATGGCCGCTAGAAATGCCGCTTTAACATACGCTGCTTGGTCAACCCCAGGTGGAATACGGTTTTCTAATAAGTCTACAAGTGTCGCTTCTTCACCCGCTGGTGGATTTTTTAATAGTTCAACCAAATCAGCCGTTTGCTGTTCGTTAAGTGGCTGTGGCACAATACCCTGTGCCGCACGATTTTCGACGTGTTTACGATAGTTCTCTAGCATGAATCGTCCTCATAGTCATGTAAGATTATTGTGTTAACCATGCGTCTGCAAGCCCTCTTCACAACACAGTTGAATTTTGAAATGGCTACTAGCCAGCATGGCTTTGGCTAAAAAATTTAACCCTTCTAATATACTTGAAATGTGATGAAATGTTAATGAGAAAATACGTTTTTGTTAACATAGCCATTATTTTTTAAAAAAATAGCCCAATAATTTTTAATAAATGCGTTTGAGCCGATTGTCGCTTTTTTACTATGATACAAAATAACTTTGGCTGTGTACTTTAAACAACAAAGCTTATCCCAAAATAGTTTAAATTCGTCAGCATAGATTTCTGTTATAATAACCCCCTAAAATCTGCTAAGTGAATTCAAGGATTAATCATAGCAATGACCGACACTGTACAAACTTTTGCCCCTTCAACGCCGCGCACCGATAGACCCATCGCTCGTGACAAATCAAATTGCGACAAGCCAAAACGTCCTGAAGTGGGTGAAAAACTACGTGGCCATGATAAAGTTGCCCGTATTCCAATTAAAATCATTCCAACGGTAGAAACCCCAAAAAAACCTGACTGGATTCGCGTCAAGCTGTCATCGCCGAGTGAAGTGGCGCGCATTAAGTCAACTTTGCGTGAACAAAAGCTGTATACGGTGTGTGAAGAAGCTGCCTGCCCTAACCTGCCTCAATGTTTTGGTGATGGCACCGCGACCTTTATGATTATGGGAGATATTTGTACCCGTCGCTGCCCATTTTGTGATGTGGCGCATGGTCGCCCCAACGCGCTTGATGAGCTTGAGCCCATTCACACCGCTGAGACCATTGCCGGTCTAGGATTAAAATATGCGGTGATTACCTCGGTTGACCGAGATGATTTGCGTGACGGCGGCGCGGAACATTTTGCCAATGTCATTAAAGAATCTCGTCAGTTAAGCCCTAATTGCTTGATTGAGATTTTAGTCCCTGATTTTCGGGGTCGTGAGCAAGTGGCACTTGATATCTTAAGTAACACAGCGCCTGATGTGTTTAACCACAATATCGAAACCGTGCCACGTTTGTATAAAGCGTTTCGTCCAGGGTCGGATTATCAGCATTCATTACAGTTGTTAAAAGATTATAAAGCGCGTCGCCCGGATATCGTCACCAAATGTGGTTTTATGGTGGGTCTTGGCGAGACCGAAGAAGAGGTTTATGCTTTACTTAATGATTTAAAGGCGCATGATGTCGATTTAATTACCATCGGTCAATATTTGCAGCCAAGCAAATCGCACGCCCCAGTTGATAGATTTGTGCATCCGGATGAATTTGACCGTTATACGGCACACGGTAAAAAATTGGGCTTTGCAAATATCTGGGCAGGTCCGATGGTGCGCTCAAGCTATTTTGCCGATCGTCAATATTATGGTGAGCCTTGTCCGCGCCCTACCCGTGGTGCCAATCCGTTATCAGAAGCGGACATGAAAAAATCAGGCTGTTGATTTATGCGTTGATATGTGCATTGATTTGTGAATTTGTGCGTTGATTTAAAGCCGTCATTAGACGGCTTTTTTATGCTACCCTAATTATAAAATAACACACAGGAAATTTGCGATGAATAACAACTACACATTCTATCTGCCTAAGGTGCCGCCCGTTGCTACTTTACTAATCGTACATGGCATGGCAGAACACCAAGGGCGCTACCAACCTTTTGCGCAATTTTTGGCAAATCATGGTATTGCGGTGTTGACGTTTGACCATTTGGGTCATGGACAGCAAGCCTATGACAATGGTTGCTTAGGCTATATGGGTAACCCTAATCCTGCTGAGTTGATGATTGACAATGTGATGGACCATGCGCAGTTAATCGCTGAAAAATACCCTGATATCCCCCATTTTATCTTGGGTCACAGTATGGGGTCATTTATCGTTCGCTGTATTCTGCAGCGCTATGGTGAGCGATTTGCGGGCGCAGTGATTATGGGTACCTCAGATTTTAATCCATTGGCAAACTTGTTTGTGCCTGTAACCAAAAATCTCAATCACTTCACCACGCGCCGCACCAATCCAGTATTGGATAAGATTTTAAACCAATTTAATAACCTACCCTTTAGGAAAGAACCCGATTTACAAGGGTTTAATTGGCTCAATTCAGATCCCAAGCAAGTAAAAGCCTACCTTGATGACAAGCTTTGCGGCTTTCAGTTTACCAACAATGGCTATTTTGCGCTTATGTCGTTGATGCAAACAGGCACCAATAAGCATTGGTATCAACAAGTACCCCGACAGTTACCGCTACTATTTGTCAGCGGAAAGGATGACCCCGTTGGGCAGATGGGAAAAGGCATTCCGCGTATTGTTAAACGTTTGCAACAAAATAATTTTGCCTCGGTTAGCATGCAGCAATATGAAGCGATGCGCCATGAAATCTTGCTAGAGCCTAATCACCAACAAGTGTACGACGATATTTTGGCTTGGCTCTCTCACCATATCAATTAGCTTAAAATCCCTGAGTCTTACCACTAAGTCTTTAGGCGGGGTTTTATAACTGTCATGATGAATAGACTATTAGCCTCGTTTTGACACGCCAGTTGCTTGTTAGAAATATCGATGTGATGTATTGAAAGATTCGAAAAAACAACCATTTAATCTAAAGTTATTCATGGAGTTAAGTTATAGGAAATGTCATTGAGTACAACTGATAAAATTAAAGTGCGTTTAGATAAATGGCTCTGGGCAGCAAGGTTTTATAAAACTCGCACCCTAGCCAAGGAAGCGATTGAATCGGGACGGGTACACCATTTTGGCAATCGCGTCAAGGTTAGTAAAGAAATAGCGGTAGGCGATGAATTGACGATTCGTCAAGGGTCAGCCAATCATTACACCCAAAAGACGGTCAAGGTGCTGGCGCTGTCTGAAGTGCGCGGCAATGCCACTGCCGCCAGTGTGCTTTATCAAGAGACCGATGCCAGTATCAGTCAACGAGAATTTTTCACCGAACAAAAAAAACTTGCCAATCTTGCCCGCCCCGATCATCGCCCAAATAAAAAACAGCGTCGTCAGCTGAGCCGTTTTAGGGATATTAACCATTTTGGCAGTGATGAAGAAGGTTTTTAATTGGCTGTCATGGGGTCATAAAAATCCCGATTTTCCCTGTCATATTTCGTTATAATAAGCACTTTATCATTGCACTAGTCATTGCACTGGCGATGAGCAACTCTGCCAATTATTAACGATATTTTATGACCAATTTTTTTGAACCTAACCCTGTGCAGGCTAATGCTAGCTATGTGGATATTAGCGCATACAATACCATGGCATTAGCCTGTCAAGCCAAACAATTTATCCGTTTAACTCATCTGTCTGATATTGAGCCGACTTTTAAACAACTGGCAGCCCATCAACAAGCGTTTGTTGTGCTATCTAATGGCAGTAATATCATTTTGCCTGAAGTGTTGGACGCGGTTGTTGTGTCGCCCAGTCTTCAAGGTAAAACTATCCTGTCTGAAGATAGCCAAACAATAACACTTGAGGTGATGGCTGGCGAGGATTGGCATACGCTAGTAGTAGATACGGTCCATCAAGGTTGGTATGGACTGGAGAATTTGGCGTTAATCCCAAGCTGGGTCGGTGGTAGTCCCGTGCAAAACATCGGCGCATACGGGGTACAAGCTGAAGATGTGATAGACAGTGTAAAAGCGTTTCATATACCGAGTTTAACGTGGCATCATCTAAGCAAAGCTGATTGCCAATTTAGCTACCGTGACAGCCTGTTTAAACAGCAAGCCGGGCAATGGCTCATTACCAGCGTCATTTTTACCCTCAGTAAAACTGCTAAACCCAATACCCAGTATGGGGATGTGGCAAAAGTTGCACAGCACTATGCGAGCCTAGCGGGTCGCGATGAAGTCACCCCCGTGGATACCATGAATGCCATCATCGACATTCGTCAAAGTAAACTGCCCGATACCAACGACTTGCCCAATTGTGGTAGCTTTTTTAAAAACCCCATCGTCGCCAAATCTCAAGTTGACCAGTTACTGCAGAGCCATCCCAATCTAGTGCATTATCCTGTCAAAGATGCCCAAGGCAATTTGACCGATTACTGTAAAGTTGCAGCGGGCTGGCTTATTGACCAATCAGGGCTTAAGGGTAAAGGCATTGCACCGATTTTAACGCATGTGAAACAAGCCCTAGTATTGACTAACCATGCGCCAAAAATTGCAACGCAACGTGATGTTGCCAAAAGTATGCAATTTATACAAAATACAGTGCTTGAGAAATTTGGGATAAAATTGGAAGCTGAACCGGTTTGGATTGAATCTGATGGTAGCATTCGCCAAGCTCATTAATTACCTTGAGCGATTTTTTTCAACCATCAAACGGATTTTGACCGTTGTTGTATTGGTGGGGTGTTTGGTTACGCTCAGTTTTTTCACACCGCTGTTTTCTACCATTGTGTTGTTTATCTTAGATTGCTATCGCCTGCCAGAATCGGCGGTTAGCGTCAATCCTGCAACAGCGATTGTAGTGTTAGGTGGCGGATTAACCAATAACCAGCAAAATGAGATTGTGATTAACCAATTCACCGAAAGTCGATTGATTAAAGCAAGCCAAGTGTATCAGCAGACTGGCTTACCCATCATCGTCAGTGGTAAGGAGGCGCCATGGATGGCAAAGTGGCTGCAAAAAAAAGGCATTATGTGGATAGTGGCAGAAAAAAACAGCTTTAACACCTGTCAAAATGCAAAATACACCGCAGAAATGTTCAATGTCAAACAGGTGATTTTGGTAACAGACGCTTATCACATGAACCGTTCAAGACGGCAGTTTGCCATCAATGGAGTGTCTACTATTCCAAGTATCGCCCCATTACCAAAGGCAAATGATTGGCAGCATTTTGATCAGAATCTGCAGCATTCAAGACGTGCCTTATATGAATTATTGGCATTCGCTCGCGATCTTGTCAAACCCCAATACGACTGCCAACCGACCAATAAATAACTTATTTTTGAATCTCTACATTGGTGTAGCCAGCTGACTGCAAGGCAGATTTGGCTTGTTGGGCACGACCGCCACCACGGCTATACACTTTAATGGTATCTGATTTGGCAATGCCTTGCGCCGTTATTTTGGCAAGTAATTCATTGTGTGGAATATTAATGGCACCCGTAGGATGATTCACAGAATACTCTTCTGGGGTACGTACATCAATGACCACTGTCGCCGCGTTTGCTGTTGGCATCAATAATGCGCCCACCATAACAGCCGCGCCTAAGGCAAGCAACTGTTTCTTTGAAAGCTTAAAGATTTTAGGCATCAACATCATAATTTCCTTGTAGAATTTTGAGTTTTAAAACCAAGTTAAACCTCAGTGTTTAACCCACCATGATTATAGCATTCATTGTTCGCACTCAAATCACTGAGTTGCTTTGATTTGCAACCCATGTGTTTGTTTTGTAAGCATACATTCGGCTATTGGATGACTCTTTGATTACTCATGAATTACTCAGGCCACGCTGCGACATTTTGCCGCATTTATTTATGCCAAAATAAGCGTATAATGGTTTTTTTAACTTAATTCGTTTGTTTACGCCAAGTAATGGGGATGCCCGATGCAAAGCATGTATTTTTTGATTCCTATTAGTTTAGTGCTATTTGTATTGGGTATTTTTGCCATTTATTACGCCATCAAATCACGCCAATTTGATGATTTGGACAATGAATCTCAGCGGGTCATTTTGGATGACAGACAATTTCGCCGCGAACAATTGGGGCAAAATCCCGCCAAGCCTTCATCTTCTCAGCCTCCAAAAGTACAAGACCCTAACGACGAGCAAAAATAACACGTTGGTGTTATCTTTCTTCCTGCTGATTTCTTTCTATTGATTTATTTACTTTTTTTGAAAAATTTTTAGACTTTTTTGGAGCATTTTATGACCTGGGCATTATTTTTGGCAGCCTTTAGCATGGGGCTGTTTGGCTCACCGCACTGTCTGGGTATGTGCGGTGGCATTGTGACGGCGTTTGGGCTGTCTATGCAGCATGTATCTGATAGCAAAAAAAATGGCTTGATTTTGACTTATCATTTGGGACGCCTCATCAGTTATTCATTGCTTGGATTGATTGCCAGTCTTGTTGGGGTGGCAATCTTTCAGTCTATTATGAGCAATAGTGCGCCAAGAATTGTACTGGGTGCGGTATTGGTGTTGATTGGGCTTGCGATGCTTGGGTTACCGCTGTTTAATCAGTTAGAAAAGTTCGGGATGCGCTTTTGGCAATCGCTTGCCCCGCTACGCAAAAAAGTGTTTCCGATTGATAGCTTTGGTAAAGCCTTGTTTGCTGGCTTGCTTTGGGGATTTTTGCCGTGTGGATTGGTGTATGGTGCGCTCATGATGGCGATTGCTGGCAACAACATCGCTACAGGAGCGGCTCTGATGTTTGTATTTGGACTGGGTACGATGCCGATGTTGATTGCCACGCAAAAAA
The DNA here is from genome assembly GCF_032017425.1 of Moraxella sp. CTOTU47618. Taxonomy (NCBI): domain Bacteria; kingdom Pseudomonadati; phylum Pseudomonadota; class Gammaproteobacteria; order Moraxellales; family Moraxellaceae; genus Moraxella; species Moraxella sp. CTOTU47618. The sequence continues at coordinate 78,633 of NZ_DALZPW010000004.1, forward strand.
CTGTGGGTATGCTACAGTCGAGTATTAAACACTTTCGCCTTCGCCAAATTAATGGGGTGATTATGATGTTGTCTGGACTTGCGGTGATTTTTATTCCGATGATGATGCACCATAACCATAACCATAACCATGGTTCACATAATCAAGGTTCACACAGTCATGCCATGAATGAGACGAGTATGCACCATGATATGTCGACGATGAATCATTCTGCGTCTAGTCCTGCTTCTATGCCAGCTTCGACTACTATGCCTATCAACCATAATATGAGTGATGATATGAACCATAATCATAACATGAATCACGACATGCACAATATGCAGGATATGGATAAGCACCATGAGGTGGCGATGCCTGCCAGTACCAGTCCCTAATCACTAGTTACTAGTTACTAGTCAGTAATCATTCATTTATATTGCCCAAAAAAACAAACCTCTTAATCGGTATATTAAGAGGTTATCGGTTGCGAATTTTTCAGTTTTACGCTTAACTTATAATTTACATTTCTACCGCGTCATCGCCTTCGTCAAGATAGATGATATCGGTTTCATATTCAAACGCTTCATTTAACATATCTAACATTTTTTACTCCTATCCTTCTTTATCCAATGATTATGGATTTTTTATTCATTTTAAGGCTTTTGCCATTTTTTAGTTGTTTACTTACTACTTACTATTTTACGTTATCAATGCAACGTCATAACGTCATAATATTTAACGTGAGTTTGATGACATTAGCATGAAATTCCTGTGACAGGAATATGAATTTACAAAAAATTACTTTTATGGAAGAATAATCCAGCTACTGAGCAGGTTTGTCAGTGTCGCTAAGTAGTTTTAGGTATGCTTTTAAGTCTTTTTTGCTGTTCGTCATAGGCCTGTTTTTGGACGCGGTAAATTTCATACACGCACAATTCTTCGCAGCCGTTGTCGCAACATTCCCAGTCTTCGGGATAGGTAGGTTCTTCAATTAGGCGCTCGCCATTAGGTAATTGATTTTCCATCATTTTCTAAATCTTCTTTTTTGCTATAACACGCTTATGATGAGCCAATAATTATTTATTATCAGGTCATCATCACGCTTTTAAAGATAATTTCTCTATGAGATTTTTTACCGCGTCAATCCGTCCTTCTGGTGTGGCAAGGGCTTTGTCATCCATCATTTTTAGCCCTGTCGCGCCATTCATTTTAAATTTTTTCGGATTCGACTGAATAAGCCCAATAATGGTAATGGCTTCCACAGGGGTGCTGGGTGAAAACTCAAAGGTGACTTGCCGCTCATTGCCATCAATCTTGCTTATCTCCAGCGCTTCAGCCATTAAGCGGATTTGGTGAATGGCAAATAAATTTTTGGTCGGCTCCGGCAAACTGCCAAAACGGTCTAGCATTTCGCTGCGGATGCTAATTAGGCTGTCATAGTCTTCAGCATTGGCGATTTTTTTATAAAACAATAACCGCTGATGCACATCACCCAGATAATCTTCAGGAATGAGTGCCGACAAATGCAGATTAATGTCACTGGTTAGCGATAATGGGGTGTTCAAATCAGGTTGTTTGCCTGCTTTGATGGCTTTGGTGGCACGGTTTAGCATATCCATATAGAGATTAAAACCAACCGCTTGCATATTGCCGCTTTGGTTTTTGCCCAGCAGCTCACCCGCCCCACGAATCTCAAGGTCTTCACTGGCAAGCATAAAGCCTGCCCCCAATGTGTTAGCACGGCTGATGGCATCAAGGCGCTTTTGGGCATCCGTTGTCAAGCCTTTAATAGACGGTACAAGCAGATAACAATAAGCTTGGTGGTGACTGCGACCAACACGCCCACGAAGTTGATGAAGCTGCGCTAGCCCGAATTTATCGGCACGGTTAATGATAATGGTGTTGGCATTGGGGATATCAATGCCCGTTTCGATAATGGTAGTGCACACCAACACATTGTGTTTTTTGTGGTAAAACGATTGCATGATTTGCTCAAGCTCTCGTTCTTTCATTTGACCGTGAGCCACTGCCACCCGAGATTCGGGCACAAGCTCTCGCACGGTTTCTGCCATGCGCTCAATGCTTGCCACATCGTTATGCAGTAAAAACACCTGTCCGCCACGCAATAATTCACGCAAAATCGCTTCTTTGAGTAAGTTATCAGACTTTTGCATGACAAAGGTTTTAATTGCCAACCGCCTTGCCGGGGGCGTGGCAATAATCGACATGTTTCTCATACCCGATAACGCCATGTTCAGCGTGCGCGGTATGGGTGTTGCAGTCATTGATAATACGTCAACATCCGATTGCATGGCTTTGATACGCTCTTTATCTCGGACGCCAAAACGGTGTTCTTCATCAACAATCATCAGACCTAAGTTGGCAAACTTGACATCTTCTTGCAAAATTCGGTGGGTACCGATGACGATATCAATTTTACCTTCGGCTAAGCCTTTGAGAATCGCATCGTGTTGTTTTTTGCTGCCAAAGCGAGAAAGCGACTCAATACGAATGGGCCAATCGGCAAATCGATCCAAAAAGTTGTCTTCGTGTTGCCCAGCAAGCAGCGTCGTCGGTACTAGCACTGCCACTTGATACCCTGCTTGCACTGCAATAAAAGCGGCACGCATTGCCACTTCGGTTTTACCAAAACCGACATCACCGCACACCAGCCTATCCATGGGCTTATTTTGCTTCATATCAAACTTAACCGCCTCAATGGCATTGGCTTGGTCGGGCGTTTCTTCAAACGCAAATTGACTGGCAAATAAGTCATACTGGATTTGGTCAATTGGGAAGTTAATGCCCACTTTGGCATCACGGCGGGCTTGTACGTTGAGCAGTTCTGCCGCCACATCATGAATTTGGCTGAGTGCCTTGGCTTTAGCTTTATCCCATTTACCACTACCTATGGTATGAAGCGGTGCGGTTGCCGAGTCGCCACCCGCATAACGGCTGATGAGTTGCAAATTTGCCACAGGCACATACACACTGGCATCATCTGCATAGGTAAGATGGATGAACTCTTGCAGTTGTCTATCAATCTCAAGGGTAATCAAGCCTTGATAACGCCCAATGCCAAAATCAATATGCACCACAGGGTCGCCGATATTAAGCTCACTGACCGATTTAACCAAAAATTCATCAGACACATCGCTTTGGCGACGGCGGCGAGTCTGTAACACCTGCCGTCCAAACAACTGGGTTTCTGAGAGAATTGCAAACTTATCAGGGAGTAACGCGCCTCGTTCAATCGGTGCAATGGTCAAGGCAATCGCATTACTATGCGCTTCATCCATATTTGCAAGAAAATCGGTCAATCCTGAAACACTTTGTAAATTAAAGCGTTTTTGCAACAGCTCCGATAAAATCTCACGGCGACCCGCAGTTTCGGCAACCAATAATATCGGTTTAGCAAACTGCTCGCGAAATGCCATCAGTCTTTGCAGTGGCTCAGCAAGTTTGTGGTCAACGGTTAAATCAGGTGGTGTGTCAACCAATGCATTGATTGCCCCTGCTTTGGTGTCATCGATTGGCTGTTCGCTGGTGATAATGCGAGGATATTGGGCAATTTTTTCGTTAAAGATATGTTCTGCCAGATACAAATCTTGCGGTGCCACAATCGGTTTTTCGATATCGTGCCTGCGGTCATTGTAGCGAGTTTGGATTTGTTGCCAAAAATTTTGGTAAGCTGTCTCTATTTGATTATCGACGATAAACAAGCTATCTTTGGGCAAATAACTAAAAAAATCCGAGCCATTTTGCCAAGTATCCGTGTCAAAAAATAATGGCTGATAATACTCCACCCCCGCAGGTGCAATGCCGTTCATCACATCGTTAAACAGCTCAAAACGGCGGGCAGATGTGTTGGCAAAGGTGCTGGCAAAATTGGCGCGAAACGTTTCTTTACCCTCATCCAGGGGAAATTCTCGCGCCGGTAAAATCTGAAAGCTGGTGATTTTACCGATAGTTTCACCCGATTTTTTTTGACTATTCATAAACTTGACGTATTGATGGGGGTCACTGTCTTTTAACTCGTCCAAATCCGCTTGGGTCAAGCTACGCTGGGTTTGTGGGTTAAAAAAACGGATGCTCTCAATCTCATCATCAAATAAATCAATGCGCACTGGAAACGGCTGACCAATGGCAAACAAGTCAATCACGCTGCCACGCACAGCAAATTCCCCGGGCTCAAAGACATTATCTACCACATGATAGCCTGCGGTTGCCAGTTTTCGACGTTCGGTTGCCACATCAAAGGTGTCACCCACTGACAAATCAAAGTGTTGCCCCAATAGCCATGAGGCAGGGGCGACACGGTGCATTAAGGTCTGCACTGAAATCAGTAAAATACCATCAGTTGGCATATGGGTAAGCAAATGAATCCGCTCAGAGACAATATCATGGTGCGGTGACAGTTCATCATAGGTAAGCGTTTCCCAATCAGGAAACACATGGGCATCGACCCCACTAAATGCCAACTCTGTTTCAAGCTGATTGAGCTGATTTTGGTCACGGGTCACGACGACTTTTAGGCGGTTTTGCTGACTGCTATCAATGCTAGTCAGACTGGTAAGCCATAGCGCTTGGGCCATGCCTTGTAAATTGCCTAGCCATTTTTTATCATGTTTAGCATTGTCAAACAACGATTGGTTAAGGCGAAAGGAAAGATGAGACAGTGGGTGTGTAACATTCGTCATTGTTATCGGTCTTTTGGTTATAAGTCTTTTGATTAAAAAAGGCGAAAAATAATGACGTTATTGTGGGGGTTTTTGCTGAAAAATTAAAGCTAAAATAGCGGTGTTTTAGCAGACTTTTTGGCAATAACACTTTAACACTTTATCCCTGTAATGCAGCAATCTAGCGTTTTTTACCAAAGTGATATTCAAAAAAAACACCGCCAATTTGACGGTGCTTTTTGTCAAGCTGACGTTATTTTTTGAGCGATTTAGTGATTTGCGCTTTGACAAATTTGGGATTTGAGTTACCCCAGTTGGCGTAGATTTCGGTAAAGAGTGTTCCTGTAATATCTTCGATTTCCGACTGGGTGATTTCGGCACTACCTTGTTTACCAAAGATAACCACCTCATCGCCTGCTTTGACATCGGGGTAATCGGTGACATCGACCATAGTGGTATTCATCGAGATTTTGCCCAATGCAGGGACTTTATGACCATTAATTAAGACATGACCTTTGTTGGTAAAGGTGCGACGGTAGCCGTCTGAATAACCGAATGGTAAATTTGCCAAATAGCTATCTCGTGTCAAGGTATAAGTACGGTCATAGCCAACAGTTGAGCCTTTAGGATAGAAATTGACGCTAGCCACACGGCTTTTGAACGACATAATGTAGTTAAAATCTGGACGTTCATAGTAAGGCTCGCCAAACAAAATCGCCCCTGGACGCACCATATCAAACCAACCTTCTGGCACGTTCAGCGACACAAACGAGTTCGCCGCATGGATGGTGAGTTTTTTACGGTCGAGTTTGGCGGTCTTAATCAGCCAATCGGTGTTTTGTTTAAAACTAGCCAACCCTTTTTGTACATCGGCTTTATCCTCAACAGGAAAATGGGTCATGATACCGACGATGTGGAGATTTTTAAGCTTGGTAATTGCCAAAGCGTCTTGTTTAGATTTCTCAACGCTCAAATCTAAGCCGTTACGGTCCATACCACCGTCGTTGAGTGCCATATGAAAATTAATGACCACGCCCGCTGCTCGTGCGATATCACTGGCAGTTTGGGCTTGTTTAAGGGTACCAAATAACTCTTCGACATTGTATTTTAAGCCGTCTTCAATTTCTTGGTTGGTCGCCGTCCGCACCCGCATCACTCGTCCTTTATAGCCATGCTTGCGGGCGATACGGGCTTCTTCGTTACTGGCAATACCAATACAAGGCACTTGATGTGCAATCACGGTAGGCATCAAATTATCAATGCCAAAGCCATAGGCATCGGCTTTTAAAATCGCACAGATTTGGGATTTACCACCTAGATGTGCGCGCATCGCTTCAATATTATGCCCGTACGCCTCAGTATCTATTTCAAGCCAAGCGTTGGTATTGGCAAGATTAACAATATGAGGATTATCGCCAGCATATGTTAGCGCGGGCGCGGCTTGCGCGGGCGCAGCGTGATACATCACGGTGGCGATGGCAAGCGATAGCAGAGTTTGATGTAGTTTCATAATAATTCCCAAAATGAGATGACAATAAAAAAATCAGAAAAAGCACGCGCTTTCATGCGCTGATGTTAACGCAGTCAAGCCATATAACCAGTTAATATATTAACAATTGATGCAGTTTTTTAACCAACATAGATTACTTTTAAGTTTAGTAGCTTAAGTTAGCTCATTAAAGCAATGATGTCGTACTCACAATCATGCCATTGTTATCAGCATACACAAAGTCGCCATTATTTATCGTGATTCCGCCAAAATTGAGCGTCACGCCCACATCGCCCACACCTTTGCGATTGGATTTGCGGGGGATAGCACCGAGCGCTTGTACGCCGATTGGCATTTTGCCCATATCATCCACATCTCGCACACAGCCATACACAATCACGCCAGCCCAGCCATTATCAACCGCGCTTTGTGCAATCATATCGCCTAGCAAGGCGCAGCGCATTGATGCGCCACCGTCTACCACCAAAACTTTGCCATTGCCTTTCTCATCTTTGCCATTCGTGGCTAACAGCTCTTTAACCCGGCTATTGTCTTCAAAGCATTTGACGGTTACCACTTCACCGCCAAATTTTGTGTTACCGCCATAGCTAAAAAAGCGTTTGCCTTCCATGTTGGGCGCGCAAACTTGACATTCTGGATTATCATCTAATAAATCACAGGTAATAAAATTTTGTAACGTCATGTCGCTCATCATGGCTCCTTAAGTCAATGGTTTTTTTGGGAAAGTTAGTTTCTAAACCGCGTCATCGCTAGCATTTCACCGTTACCGATAACTTGGGTTTTTTTGGCGGTATCAACACGGTTAGCAGATTTTTCATAAGTATGTTTGATGTGCCAATTGTTGCTCACCAGCGCCATTGCCATCGCTACCCTATCGGCTTCTATGGGACGGCCAGGCAGTTTTTTGGGCACAATAGGTTTGATGAGTTTGTACGCTGTCTGCGCGATGGTTTCAAGTTTACGGTCATCGTGTTTGCCAAGCAGCAAAGAGGGACGAAAAATTGCCAACTCTTGAAAGCCTAAATTGCCAATCGCCGTCTCAAGCTCACCTTTGACACGGTTATAAAAAAAGCGACTGTCAGCATTGGCGCCCATCGCCGATAACAAAAAAAACCGCTCTACGCCTTTTTGCTTGCAAGCTTTTGCAAATGCCACATTAAAGGTAAAATCGATTTGTCGAAAAGCCGCTTCACTACCTGCTTCCTTAATGGTGGTACCCAGACAGCTAAAAGCATCGGTGTCTTTACCAATCGACAGCGCAGACACAAATTCATGCATTTGGTTAAAATCTTTGAGCTGGTAGAAATGCATCGAATCACTCAACCCTTTTGGCTGAGAGCGCGCAATGATAATGACTTTTTGATACAAACTGCCAAGTTGAGTGAGTAATGAATTGCCTACCAAGCCGGTTGCACCGATGATTAATGCTGTGCGCTGCATAAAACAATGACCTCAATATGAATATTTTTATGAGTTTTTAATGTCATTTTATTTAATCACAGATAATCAAAACTTTCACCTACAAATACGTTTTTTTCAGCATTGATAGGCATTGCCCGATGGTTTTTTGTTCAATAGACGAAATACGCTGAATAATCTGCCGAATAAGTTGTTATTGTAGCGTGAGTTTGCTAAAATAGCGGGCTTTAAATCCGCTTGATATCGTTAATTGTGTTTCCGTGTCTAGTGATTCAAGGATTCAAGCAACCCTAACTACCCGTGTCTGTAATAAGCGAATGGCTGCTCACTTACTAACAGATCGATTTATATTGCAAATCCAAGGAGATTTACGTGGCAAATTCTGCACAAGCTCGCAAACGCGCTCGTCAAAACGTTAAACGTCGTCAATTAAAAGCATCACAACGTTCTATGGTTCGTACTTTCATCAAACATGTGGTAAAAGCCGTTGAAGATAAAAACTACGAAGCAGCGACTGAAGCTTACAAAAAAGCAGTTCCAGTGATTGACCGTATTGCTGACAAAGGCGTGATTCACAAAAACAAAGCAGCACGTCATAAAAGCCGCTTAAACAAAGCAATTAAAGCCCTTAAAACTGCTTAATTGTTTGTTTCATTAAAAAAGCCAATTCATATTGAATTGGCTTTTTTATTGAGACTGATTTAGCTATAAAATTGATTTAATTATAAAAAAAGCTGAAATCGAAATTTCAGCTTTTTATTTAGTATACCTAAAAGCCCATCGATGCGTTTCATCATGGTTTTAATTATGCTTTTAACTCGGCAAGGACTTGCTCACTGACTTTATCAATCGCTTGTGTACCATCAAATTTGGCATAGCGAGGCGCGTTTTGACCGGATTTTGCCAAGTCTTGATAAAAACCAACCAAAGCTTCTGTTTGGTTATGATAAGTCGCTAAACGATCGCGGATGGTATCTTCTTTATCGTCATCACGCTGAACCAATTCTTCACCGGTTTCGTCATCTTTACCTTCCACTTTGGGTGGATTATAGACCACATGGTACACGCGACCTGAAGCAGGATGAGAGCGACGACCTGACAAACGAGACACGATGTCTTCATCAGGTACGGCAATTTCTACCACGTTATCGATGTGTACGCCTGCATCCGCTAACGCTTGCGCTTGTGGAATGGTACGCGGAAAGCCATCAAAAATGCAGCCGTTGGCGCAATCTGGCTGCGCAATACGGGCTTTAACTAGGTTGATAATTAAATCATCTGAGACAAGTCCACCGGCATCCATGATACTTTTGGCTTGTTTGCCAAGCTCAGTACCTTCTTTGATAGCGGCACGCAGCATATCACCTGTTGAAATTTGTGGAATATTAAATTCCTTGGTGATGATTTGTGCTTGGGTACCCTTACCAGCGCCAGGTGGCCCTAAAAGAATAATACGCTTCATAAACCTATTCCTTAAGTCGAAATTATTAAAATCGCCCTATCTCATTACTGCAATAGCAAAAAAGACCCACAAATGGTGTGTTCGAATAACTAACAGTTTTGAAATACTGGGTTAACAATACTCGTTAACCGCTAAAATCTCAAGCAATTTTTGCAAAATAATTTAAATTGATAGCGGTATTAAAAATAAAAATGTGGCAAAATTTAATCCGCTTTCCATTCAATTAAGCCCCTACTCAATCAAGAAATTTTTCATAACGATTTAAGGCACGATTTTATCAATCAATACCGTTGTCAAGTCGGCCGTTTTCTCTAGCGGTACGGGGTTACTCGTCAAGTCACCGCTTTGCGGCATGGCGTCACCTGAAGCACTAACCCGGGCGGTAATCACCAATGCCTCATTCGTGCTAATCGCCGAACTTAAGGTCATGGTCGGCATGATGCTATCGTTATCGCTGATGTTAATTGTCATACCATTGATGGTTAAGCTATCTGCTGACAGTTTTTTGGCAGCAACAGGGGGGCCACCTGCCATCTTACGCACATTAACAAATAAGCTTTCGCCTTTTTTCACCCGTCCTAATATCTCAGGGGTGACTTTAACATTGACTGTAATCGCCTGTTCGCCTTGGGCTTCCCGCTGATTGATGGTCTGCTCAAGTTCAGATAAGCTGTTTAAAGCTTGGGTATGATCGCCAGGACGCGCTTGGATTTCGGTGCGTAGCAGTTCTACCCATTTTCGAGACTGCGCGTAGTTACCCGCTCGCATTTCGCCCATTGCCATCAGCATTTGTGCGCCTTGGTGTTTAGGACTTTTGGCTAGAATATGCTCAACCACTTGACGGGTTTTGTCATCCATTACCCCGCCTTGGGTAAAAAAGCTAGTTTGGGCGTAGGTGATGGCAACTTTTTCATCATCAGGATTGAGACGATACGCCCTTGCCAAGGCTTCAATTGCTTGCTCGGGTGCTTGCAAAGCTACAAACACTTCAGACAGACGGAACCAACGCAGCGGATCGGTGGCATGATGATGCACATTGGTTTGCATGGCACTAATTAGTCCCACACTGTCTTTGGTCGCCCATTCGGGTGGCGTATCGATTTTTGCGGTCAGCAAATCATCTGCGACTTGTCCCAAGCGATTTTGTGCATCCCATAACTGATAGACGGGCGTGCGGTCGGCAATCATCACATAAGCCATCGCAGATAATAGCGGAATCCAGATGATAACTATCAGACGGCTTTTCCAATTGGGGGTAAAATGGCTGGTATCTTGATTGTCACTGATGTCTAGTAATTGACGCTCTAACGCCAGTTTTTGGGTTTGATAAGTCGCCTCATCGATTTGACCCTCGCCAAAATCGGCATCAAGTTCTACCAACCGTTGTTTAAATACTTCAATATTGAGCGTTAGTAACTGATTATCAGCGCGATTGGCAATAGCGTGATGGTCTTGGGTTTGCAACCAAGGTAACAAAATAAATACCGCAAGCGTGATAGCAAACAAAAGCGCGACAATGATAAAAATAATTAGCGTTGACATTAATTTTCCTTAACCGCTGCTTGATTGATTTCACTAGTTTTAGCATTGGCAGCGTTATCATTGGCGTTTAACAAGTCTTGTAATCGCTGTTGTTCGGCGGCTGAAAGTGGCGCATAGCCGTCTTCTATGGGATTGGCAATGACAGCGGCACGTTTTGACGAATTACGGTTACGAATAAACCAAGCCAGCATTACAAACACCAACAGCACAGGCGGAAAAAACCATAAAATCCAGGTAGATGGGCGCACAGGGGGTTTGTAGCTAATAAAATCACCGTAGCGCTCATTCATATACTGGCGAATTTCGGCGTCGGAACGACCGTCTTTGACCATGTCATAAGTCTTTTGTTTTAAATCTTGTGCAATTGGCGCATCGGAACCTGCCAAGTTTTGGTTTTGACATTTTGGACAACGAAATTCTTCAATGAGCGCACGATACTGGGCTTCTTGGCGCGGGTTGTCAAATTGGTAGGTATCAATATTTGCCCAAGCCGACATGGATAACCCTGCGACTAGCAACACCACACCCATCAGGTGACGAATTTTTGCAAATGTGATACTCATTGGCACACCTCACGGATTTTAGCATCAGCGGCTTGTTCACGCAGCGCAGTCATACAAGGCAATACTTGCTTGTTGTAGCGCTCTTCGTTGATTTCCCCCAAGATATGCTGGCGCACATTGCCTTTGCCATCAACCACAAACGACTCTGGCACACCTGTCAGACCCAAATCAATGCCAAAATTCCCTTCTTTATCTTGCACATTGAGGGTAAATGGGTCTTCATGGGTGTTGAGATAATCAAGCGCGTCTTTGGTTTCATCTTTATAATTGACCCCAACAATCGGCACGCCTGCCTTTGACATTTGCAATAAAAAGGGGTGTTCAACTTTACAAGTCACACACCAAGATGCCCATACATTGAGTAAAAATGGCTGTTTGGGTAGCTGTGCTTGGGTAATCATTTGTGATGGGTTACCCAAAGACGGTAAGCTAAAGCTTGGCAAAGCGCGATTGAGCGAGGTGTTGGTCACTACCGTGGTATCTTTGCCCAACCGCGTATAAAACAGCGCAATGATAATCAAAAAAAGCACCAAAGGAATCAAAAACCACAGTTGTCTTTTACGCATTGCCATGAGCACTCTCCTGACCTAACTCACTGTCATTTTTTACCAACACGGGGGCGATTGCCGCTGCTGTGTTAATCGCTGCCAAATTCCCCGACTTGTCATCACTCATATCAGCAAGTCTCGGCAGTTTACGATAGCGTTTATCAAACATACTTAAAATCGCACCCAGCGCCAGCACAAAACCGCCCCACCACACCCAGCGTACGCCAGGTTTGATATAGATACGCACCGCCCATTTAGTGGCAGTGGCTTCCGTTTGATTAACCCCTAAAATCGGCTCACCCATTGCCATATAGATATCTCTTAATGGGTTGTACTGGATAGAAGCTTCGGTCATGGGCATTTGACTGACCACATAATGGCGTTTTTCTGGATAAAGGGTCGCGACCAGTTGGTTATTTTTACGAACACTGACCACCGCTTGGGTAGCATCAAAGTTTGCGCCGCGAATTTTTTTTAGCTCATCCATCGTGAACTGGTAGCCTTGTACTTCAACCGATTGGTTTTTTTGCATGGCAATGTCTTTTTCGATACTTAAGCTTGTGGTAATGGCAATACCCATCACGGATAGCAAAATACCCAAATGCGCCAGCTGCATTCCCCAATAGCCCATGTGCAGACGTTTTAGCCCAGCGCCCAGCGAGCGCGCGTTACGGGTTTTGTCTTTGATATCAATCACCATCCATACCAACACCCATAAACACAATGCCGCTGACATAAAGATATTGATGTTGATACTACTGACCAAGAAATAGCTTAAAACCCCGGCTAACACAAAACAACTGGCTAAAATCGCCAAGCCTATACCTAACAATGGACGGGTGTCTTTTTTCCAACGGCTGACCGGTCCAATGGCTAAAAACAACAACAATAACCAAGTTAACGGCACAAATAACGCATTAAAATAGGGCGCTCCCACCGATACTTGACCCAGTTTTAACGCATCGGCCAGCATTGGATAAAGTGTGCCAATGACCACCACGATGGTTGAGACTAATATAATAATGTTATTGATGACCAATAATGTCTCACGAGATTTGAGCTGATAATGGCTTTCTTGGGTTAAACGCCAACCGCGCCACGCAAACATCGCCAGACCGCCACCGATTACCACGCCCAAAATCACTAGGATAAACAGACCGCGGGTAGGGTCTGCGGCAAATGAGTGAACCGAGGTAATGACCCCCGAACGTACCAAAAACGTACCCAATAAACTCAAGGCAAAGCTGAAAATCGCCAACATAATCGTCCAAGCTTTGAACACGCCGCGCTTTTCGGTGACTGCCAATGAATGTAATAATGCCACCCCACCGAGCCAAGGCATAAAGGACGCGTTTTCCACAGGATCCCAAAACCACCAGCCGCCCCAGCCAAGCTCGTTGTATGCCCACATGGAGCCAAACACGATGCCCAGTGTCAAACAGCACCAAGCCGCTAGTGTCCAAGGACGCGACCAACGCGTCCACACCGCATCTAACCGACCTGCCCACAATGCTGCCATGGCAAAGGCAAACGGTACTACCGCGCCCACATAGCCCATATACAGCATCGGCGGGTGAAAAATTAATCCGGGGTCTTGTAGTAGTGGATTCAAATCTTTGCCATCCACTGGGATGCTGGGTAGACTGCGATTAAAAGGTGACGACACAAAAATCACCATGCTTAGCATCATCATTTGCACAAAGGCTATAATCACCAACACGCGTGCGCGCATGGCAAGCGGCAAGCTTCGACTAAAAACAGCCACCGCCGCGCCCCAAGTCGCCAAAATGGTGACCCACAGTAACAGTGAGCCTTCATGCCCACCCCACGTGGCTGATAGGCGATAGTACCAAGGTAGCAAAGAATTTGACTGATTAGCGACATAAATCAACGTAAAATCATTGGCATAAAACCCATACATCAGGCACAAAAATGACGTACCGGTTGCCAAAAACTGAGCAATGGCAAAACTTCCTGCCAGTCGTTGCCAAGCAGGTTGGTGTTTGAACACCCCCACTGCTGGTAAAATAACCTGTAAAATGGCAATCACCAAGGCTGAAATAAGCGCAAAATAGCCCAATTCAGTAATTAACATACCCACTGCTCCTATCGCTGTAGTGGTTATCACACTGTAGAATTTTCACCAAAAAAATGGGTCAAACTAATAAAACACCAATATCAAATGTATCCAGCCCGCCAAAAACCCTGTCACACCGCCCAAAATAATCAGTGTTAATTCATCTTCACGAAAGGCAGGACGCAACAGATTCTGAAATTCATTGGGCGTCAATGCGCGAATTCGGTCTCGAAACATCCCAAAGATTTTTTCTGCGCGGCTAAGGTTAAGCTCAGGATTGCTCATCGGCACCATGGTCGCTGCAATCGACTTATCAATAATCACGTGTCTGAGCTGACCAAACTCTTTACGACCCAGACCAAATTTCAAGCTGGTTTGAATCACCTGTGATTCCAAAACTGGGTTTAGGTGTTTTTTAATCAGCTCACGCGTTTGCATCGCACGGCTGCCATACATCATTTCATACATGATATTTTTGAGCGTGACCAAATCTTTGACCACAATCTCAGCAAACACCTCAGAGACCTCAGGCTGGCGTTTCATAAAACCACCTTGCCAGTTAAATTGTCCCATATGCGGTTTTTCAAAGCGGATAAATGGCAGCGATTTGCTAAAACTAAAAAATTTGGGATAGCGATAATAATGCGGCTCAATTGGATTAAATACCATCCAAATGGCAATCCAGTTGGTCAACAGCCCCCAAATCGCGGCAAAAAACGGCACCGTCCAATGCTGCGGCACAAACCAAAAAATCGCCATCTGCAAAATACCGAATACAAATCCAATCAGCGCACTGATATGCCAAATAAAATTAATCTCTTTTTGACCTACCTTCAAAAACATCCGCACCATCAGCGCACGGTCGCTTTCCATCTTGTTGACAATCATCTCGCGCATATCAACCAAGTTTTCGACATTGTAGGTCAAGTCGAGCACCAGATTTTTCATGATAGCTGGCAATTGCTCGTGTCCATAGGCATAGATACGGCGTTTGACAGCAAAAGGCAGATTCGCCCATAGCGTTGCCGAGCGCTCATTCATGATTTCATCAATCAGCAAATCCAAGTTTTGGTTCATGGTTTGGCTGATAAAATCTGCCACTTCTTCAGGGTGCATGGCTTGGAAAAACTCATCGAGTGAGCCAAGCTTGGATAAAGTTTGGTCAACGATAATCCCCGATATTTTACCCGCTTTGCGTGGCACAATGCCCTGCCAGCCGATACCACCGCCTGGGAACCCTTGAATCTTAATGCCCCAAAAATGAATGGGGTAAAATAGCATCTTGAGTGCCATCCATACATGCGCCCAAGTCACGACTGCTGTCACAAATGGAATGGTCAGCATAGCGAAAAATTGCGGATGGGTTGCAAGCTTGTGCCAAATTTCTGCAAACATATCAAAAAAGCTCACATGGTGAAAAAGCTAAAATCAAAGGACCATAAAACCGAGATGACATTATAAGGGTTGCTTGAAAACGTCTATAATATAAGTGGGTTAATAGGGGTGCGTTCAAACCGCTAGATTTTAGCACAGAAAGATATATTTTGCCTGAAGAAGTTATATTTTTAGCGGTTTTGCGTCCCTATGTTATCATCCATATTGCCGTCAATGCGGTTATCATAATTTGATACATTTGTTTTGACAGCAGCCGTTAGTTATTTGCGATTTTGGCAGGATTTGGGCATGCTTATTTGCCACATTTTATGCTAGTATATCGCTCTTAAATTTTGATTTTAGCCACCAATAGGTAGGTGGGTGATATCCCTATATTTGTTCATCGCACCGCGACCCTTTTTAAAACCGTTCTAATTGCTGTTACCCGCTTATGAAACCACCCCATTATTCAGATATGCAACGTGAAAATCTCATCTTTCGCCGCCGGGTAATTTTGGCATCGGTGTTTGTTTTTTTGGGCTTGGTTGGCTTGATTGTACGCTATGCTTATCTACAAATTTATACCCATGACCAGTACGTCACCCAGTCTGACAATAATCGTATCAAGCTGGTTTCTGCACCGCCCAGTCGCGGCTACATTTATGACCGGAACGGCGTGATTTTGGCAGATAACCAGCCTGTTTTTACCGCTGTCATCAGTCCTGATGAAATTGACAATCCTGACAATACCTTGGCACTACTCACCCCGATTTTTCAGTTGACACCTGAAGAAATCAGTGAAGCTTCAAAAGCCCTTAAAAAAAGTAAAAATGAACCTGTCACCATTAAAATTGGACTTACCGAACAGCAAGTTGCCCAGTTTAGTGAACGCAAACCGTTTTTTAAAGGCGTGACGATTCAAAGTAAACTCACGCGCACCTATCCCTACAGTGACTTATTTGCCCATGTGATTGGCTATGTTGGGCGTATCAGCGACAACGATAGTAAAAAGCTGGATAAAAAGCTGTATGCAGGCACCGATTTGATAGGTAAAACAGGGATTGAAAAATATTACGAGTCGCTGCTACTGGGCAAACCCGGTTATCAATCAATTGAAACCAATGCCTATGGCGATATCATCAAAAAACTCGATACCAAACCACCCATTCCCGGCAATGATATTTATCTAAGCCTTGATTATGGGTTACAAAAATTGACCAGCGATTTATTAAATGGTAAACGCGGCGCCGCGGTGGCAATTGACCCCAGCACTGGCGAGATTTTAGCCTTTGTGAGCAATCCAAGTTTTGACCCCAATCCCTTTATCACTGGAATTAGTAGCAGAGAATACAAGGCACTGCAACAAGACCCCGACATGCCACTGTACAACCGTGCGCTACAAGGGCAATACCCCCCGGGTTCTTCTATCAAACCGATTGAGGGTTTGGCAGGGATTCATTACGGCATCATGGGATGGGACAGTAGTATTTATGATCCGGGTTATTTTAGTCTGCCTGGCGATAGCCATAAATTTCGTGACTGGAAAAAATCGGGTCATGGTAACGTCAATTTGCATAAATCCGTGGTCGAATCTGTCGATACCTACTACTACAAGCTGTCTTATCAACTGGGTATTGACCGGCTTCATGATTGGATGACGCGTTTTAATTTTGGTAGTAAAACGGGCATTGATTTGCCGGGAGAAAAAACCGGGGTCTACCCTTCTACTGAGTGGAAAATGAAAACCTATAAAAAAGCCTGGTTGCCTGGGGAAACCATTTCTGTGAGTATCGGGCAAGGGTATTTTTTGGCGACACCCTTACAGATTGCCAACGGTATCGCCATGCTAGCCGGTGATGGACAGCATTTAACCCCCCATCTGCTCAAAAAATCCACCGGTGCCGAACATGTCACCCCTATTGAAAAGCCCGATGGTAAAATTCAATACAACGGTAACCCCAATGATTGGCAGCGTATGCACCTAGCCATGGAAGATGTGGTCAAAAAAGGCACAGCGCATAATATCTATACGCCAACTTATCGCATCGCTGGCAAAACAGGCACAGCGCAGGTCAAATCTATCGCACAAGGCAAACGCTATAACGAAGCCGCGCTTGACTCGCGTCACTGGGATCATGGCTGGTTTGTTGGCTTTGCCCCAGTAGAAAACCCGCAAATTGCCATTGCCGTCATCGTAGAAAATGGGCGGCATGGTGGCTGGGTAGCACCGATTGTGCGTAAAATGATGGATTATTGGCTCATTGATAAAATCAAAAACCCGATTGTGCCACCGTCGCCTGAAGAACTTGTCAAAATCAACGCCGAAAAACAAGCCGCCAAATTGCAACGTGAAGCGTTAGTTTTGTCGGGTAAACCTATTATCGCAAAACCCAATACCGCCAAACTCACTGCAGTGGGTGGTGCTGACTGACGTATGACTTCCAAACTATGATGTCCAAACTTAGCAAACGAGCCAATAAAGCCACCAAATCCCCGCCAGTTTCTCACGTGCGTATCATCGGCGGCGAGTATCGTCGGCGTTTGGTAGCGTTTATCGATGCCGATGGGTTACGGCCCACGCCTGACCGTGTCCGAGAGACAGTATTCAACTGGCTTGCCGATGAGTTAGTCAATGCCAAGGTACTAGATTGCTGTGCTGGTAGTGGGGTGCTCGGTTTTGAAGCCTTGTCGAGAGGTGCCAAGCAGTTAACTTCTATCGAGCCTAACCATGAGCAATTTAGGCAAATTAAAGCCACCCAAGCCCTGTTAGGTATTGCTGATACAAAAATTGTGACAATGCAAGCTACAATACAACAAGCCTTACCACAACTGGCAAACACCGAGCCGTTTGATGTGGTGTTTATCGACCCACCTTATCAACTAGCGTTATGGGATACAATCTTGCATGGGTTAATAAACCATCAGTTAATCCATCCGCAGTCATTACTGTATATCGAAAGCGATCAAGATCATACACAATTGTTAGCATCTTTTACCGCGTCACTTGAGCCACTTAAATATAAAAAAATGGGGCAAATTTTTGCCGGCATTTATCAGCTCAAAACGCTTTAATTCAAAGCATATCAATTAAAAGCATTTTAATTCAAAGCGTTTTAATTTAGCCATTAAAAAACCGACTGGATTAACCCAGTCGGCAGATATAATAACCATTCACGCCTAATAGCAAACCCACTATTAGCTTTTAATGCATATACCCACTTGTACGGCAGACGCTGACGGACATAAATATTTTGATGACTGTCCTTTTAAGTTGTTGGCTTCATACAGATAACTGACCCCCACCACCATCAAAAATGTCACCACGAGCGCTAACATAATTACCAGTACAACACTATGAATGTTGATTTTGGAGTGATGGCGCGTCATTTCTACACTATCATCGGTGCCTTTAGTATCGTTCACTTGATGGATCATAACTTATGTCCTAAAAAATTTGAAATTTAACCGATTAAATTTCATCGTGTTACTTAGCAACTATCCATATACGACATAGACCGAAAACTATGCGTGGTAGGGCTATAAAAGCAATTTACAAAGGTAATCAAATATTACATTTATCTTATAGTGATTACATTCTACAATGTATTTGTTACTAAATTATAACAATAATAAAAAATTACACAATTGTTTTATCAGAAAAATTCCTATTTGGTCATTTTTTTGCGATAAATGGTATAGTGTCATCAAACTTTTGAAAAAATATTCATCCAAACTGGTTAATAATCAATTATCTAGCTAGAATTAATTAGCTAGTTAGTTAATCCCATCCACCCCATTTTTCTGTAAGACTGAAAATAATAATGAAAAAAAATACACACAAGCAATGGCAAGCGCTGTTATCTGCCAAACCTATCTATCATAGCAATCAGTTTACCCAATCCAAGACGTCAAGGACGGCATTTCATAAGGACTATGACAGGCTGGTTTTTTCGCAATCTTTTCGCCAATTGAATCAAAAAACCCAAGTGCATCCGTTAACCCATGAGATGGGTATTCATACCCGCTTAACCCATTCGCTTGAAGTGTCTTGTATTGGTCGCTCGCTAGGGATGATGAGCGCGGAGAAACTCGGTAATGACTTGCCAAGCGGCTTTACGATTTCGGACATGGGAGTCATTGTGCAGGCAGCTTGTTTGGCACATGACATCGGTAATCCCCCGTTTGGGCATACGGGTGAACAGGCGATTCGAGATTGGTTTTTTCAGCCTGCCCAGCGCCAGTATCTAAGGCGGCTTACCCCACGCCAGCAAATAGATTTATTAGCGTATGAAGGCAATGCGCAAGGCTTTCGACTGCTGACTCGTAACGAGCATCATCCCGATGAAGGTGGCATGCGCCTGACAGCGGCGACACTGGGCGCTTTTATGAAATACCCTTATCTTTCCACCCCTATCAACCCAGTCAGTGACAGTGACTCACTGCCCTCGCCGCTGACGCTCAAGAAATTTGGCTGTTTTGAAAGTGAAGCGCCGTTTTTGCATGATTTGGCGGAGCAGCTGCAATTAGCCAAGACCCCAAGAGGTTACGCGCGTCATCCATTGGCTTATTTGCTAGAAGCTGCCGATGATATTTGTTATGCGCTGATTGATTTGGAAGATGGGATTTTACTGGGTATGTTAGCGTATCATGAAGTTGAGCCACTACTGCTCAAACTCGTCGGTAAACGGCTTGGCGTACCGCCTGAAGTCACGACCAATGCGCCTATCAGCCAAAAATTAGCCGCGCTACGGGGTCGAGCAATGCGGCGATTGGTGGACAAAGTTACTGATGCCTTTGTTGCCAACCAAGCCGCATTATTGGCAGGTGAGCTGACGGGCAGCTTATTTGACTACTGCCCCAATAACGTACGCAGTAGTATCAGTGAAGCCAAAAGCCTAGCCCATACCCGTATTTTTCAACATCCAAGCAAAGTACGCGTTGAAATCATGTCAAACCGCTGTTTACATACGCTACTTGATGCGTTTATGCCGCTGGCGTTGAAGGGTGATTCAACAGACAGTATTGCTCAGTTTGAGCAATTACGACTGCTTAATCTATTAAATGCCCATTTAAGCAATGTTAGTCGGCAATTAGGGGATGATGTTTATCAAAATATGTTGTGTATTTTAGACATGCTGACTGGCATGAATGATCATGAAGCCTATCGGCTCGCGCAAGCGTTAAAGGGTAATTGGTCGGTGAATATTTAAACCTCATCGCTGAGCTTCAATCGTCAATCGTCAACGATTGTATATTTGGCGTTTTCGGCTTAGAATATTTTTCCTTATTTAACCCGCTGATTGGATACCTAATGACTAGCCGTGACTTGCAAAAACGCCAAACCCGTCAAGCCTTTTTTCAATCGGTGCTTCAGTTATCGAGCTCAGGGCATGCGTTTTCCTCGATTTCACTTCGTCAGATTAGCCGCGAAGTGGGCGTAGTGCCAACGGCTTTTTATCGACATTTTCAGGATATCGATGAGCTTGGCACCTGCTTAGTCAATGAAGAACTCGGTCACACGCTGCAAAGTCTGCGCGATCATTTGCAGCTGGGTCGCACCCGAACGCATGAAGGTCAAATTGCCTCAAGCGTGGGTTTCTTTTTGGAAAGTGTGGAGCACGCGTCATTGCACTGGCACTTTATTGTCTCTGAACGCTATGGTGGCAACCAAGCTGTGCAAAATGCACTTGATGAGCAAATCAGCTTGTTTGCGCAAATCATGACCGATGATTTGGCGATTCAGCCTGCGTTTGGACATTTAAATCAAGAAGTACGCTTGTTGATTGCGGATATGGGCGTGAATATGTATTTTTCTTGGGTGTATCAATGGCTCAAATTTGACCCCACAGAGCTGCAAAGTAAGCAAGAGTATCTCAATCGCTGTATCAAACAGGCGCAAGTGCTGTTTTATGGTGTCCGTAATTGGTGTCCTTAACCAAAATTTAAGCTAAAAAACAGTAAAACCAAAAAACCGTGAAACCAAAAAAGGCTGAGCATTAACTCAGCCTTTTTACTGTTTATCAACCCATTAATAGCGCCAGTTATAAATCAAATCGACAGAGTTATTGATGGCAGATTTAGACTCAATATACAAGCGCCTTGTTAATTGGTAACGCATACTAAGCTCAGGCTGCGAGGTGAACACGCCTACCCCATAGCGTATAAACAAGTCTGGCGTGATATACCCTGTTAGACTGACCAAAGTATCATTACCCGAGCCGTTGGCATCTAACGTTAAACGCTGCAACCCAAACGCCCGACCAATTTGGTTGGTAAATTTGCGCGTCCCGCTTAAGCCATAACTTAACCCTGCTGCGGCAATGGTATTATTGACGCGATTTCTAAAGTCTTGTTCGTTGGTATTTTGACCTGAATTGTTATTTAGGCTACCCGTCACCAACGCATTCATCGCCTGCTGTTCACTGAGTCCGCCATTATTAAACACGGTGATACTTGGCGCACTGGCACTGCCTTTGACTTTGACGCCCACTTGTACGCCTTGCACGTCTTTTACTGCCTCTACGTTTAGCAGTGGTTTCATCACTTCACCATTGAACCGAACTTGCGCAAAGTTTAGATTCAAGCTTTGCCCAAACACTTCGACTTTTGAGCGGCGCGATACTTGCACCACGCCTTCTGCTTTCATGGTGCCTTGACCGCGCTGGGTGATATGCAGCGCACCCGCCAATGGTAAGCGTGCCCCAAAACCTTGGAAGCTGACGCGATCGCCGAGATCGACACCTACATCCGCGTTGATATTCCAAGGTTGGGTGACTTTTAGTACGTCATCAATCTGACCCATCAATCGTCTATCAATCACGTTAACATCTGGGGATTTGCTGACCACATTGCCTGTGGCCTCTGGTGGACGAATGGTGGCGCGAGGCACATCAATCACCCCGACGATATTCACGTAGCGCTGGCTAGGTTTGACAATCACATCAAAAATTGGATTAATAATGGCAGTAATTGCCGGCGGCTGACTCACTTGCAGCGCTTTACCTTGCAGCTTGAGCTTAGCTTGCAGCTCACGTGTCCAGTCAACTGTACCGGTAATGGTGCCTTGACCATCGCCTGCACTGGCAAAAGACCCATTAATAGAAGCTTGATTGCCTGCCACGTGCGATAACACATTAATCTTGTCAAAACGCATCGGCACACCTGTGATGCTAAGACCGGCATCTTGTAGCTCAATATCGCCAACAAATTTGGGCTGCATGAGTGAACCACTGATTTTACCGGCCACTAGACCGTTACCGGTCAAGCGTTCAAACGATGGGAAGAAAGGTTTAAATACCGCCAAGTCAATATCTTGAAAAACAACGGTGCCTGAAATCGGTTTTGACTGTATGTAGGGATTGACAGTGGCATCCAAATAACCATTGCCCGCGCCATTGGCGGTTTTGATATCTGCGCGAAGTTTTAGCCCTTCTGCGGTTGAACGGGCGATGACACTGATACGCTCATAGGCAATGGTCGTTGGATTTTCTTCAGGGGTTTGTGCGGCGGTGCCAAATACCCCGTTATCGGTAAAGAAGCTGGCATTGATACTGGGTCGTTGGTTCTTCTGCCAATGAACGAGGGCGGTGCCGTTGAGTTTTCCTGACCAAGCGATATCACGCGGCATCACCACAGAGAAAATTTGGCTATCAATTTGTTGCACGCTGACATCGACATTGCCTTGCCCATTACTGACCATGAGGTTGTTTTTTAGACACAGACTGCCGTTTTGCCCCACCATTTTCCAGCAGTGTGCCGCCATTTGTACATTCAGGTTTTGCCAGCCAAATAGCATTTGTGCGGGTTGTAACTGTTGCAGCTTGGCATATTTGGTACCAATTTGTCCATTACCGAGCATACCCGACCACTGTTTTTTGGTAAGATCGATACGACCTTTGAGCGTCGCTTGTACCTGTCCTTTGGTACTATCTGCTTTGACATCTAAGGTGTGATTATCTTGGGTACCGTTAAAATACAGTTGCAATGAGCGCAGCGGTTGATTGGCGATATTGATACCCGTTGCAGTCAATTGCAACTGACTGGGTGATTTGGCAAGATTGACCAATTTGCCGGTGATTTTGGCATCGAGTACCACAAAGTTTGGTAGTGAAATGTTACGCCCGACTAAATCCACATAGATGTTAGGCAGGGCTTGGTTGTTATCTTGGGTTAAGACAATGCCGCCTTTAACGATACCTTTTAGCTGCGGTATTAGCTGATTGAGTGTGCTGATATCGACACTGGTCACCAGTTGGTTTTGGTTGCCATTGGCGGTGATACGATTGCTACCCCATTGTACCAGTAAATTATTGGCTTGCAGACTTTCAATAAGACGGCGGATTTGTCCGTATTTTTGACTATTGGCGCTATTTTCAATGACTTGACGCAGACTACTTAGGTCTTTTGGCAAATTCAGTTTTGCGGTCAATTGACCTGTCGCCAATAACGGTTGGTTTTTTAGTCTGCCTTTGAGGTTCATATTGGCGATATGAATGTACTGAGCGCCTGCCCGCCAATAGCCATCGGTATTGATGGTACCGGTGATTTGGCTTGGCAGACTTGGCACAAAATAGCTGGCATCAAAATTTTTCATATCAGCAGTGATATGCCAGCCGGCACCATTGGTCATATCAATGCTACCGTTGGCATTGATATAGCCTTCTTTACCTTGATGGCTAAATTGATTAATTTTAAGCTGTTGTGGCGTGCCTGCAATATCAAATTTAAACGAGCCTGCGGGTACGTTTGGCGCATTGAGGCTACCATCAAATTTGGCGGCGATATAAGATAACTTATTGCCGAGTAGATCGGCACGTACTTTGCCTGCGCCTTTTAACGCTAAGTGTTTTTTGCTATTGTTGGCGCCCAATAAATCCCCTGTCATGTCAATTTGGTTGATAGTGACATCATGACGGGTCACAACTGTTTGATTGGCTTGGCGGAGCTGTTGCAGGGTACCGCTGGCAACCACATTGCCTGTCAAGTCTTGCAGCGGGATGCTATTTAAAATGCTGTGGGCATTTAAATGATTGGTTTTGGCATTGATTTGCCAAGCTAACGGCTGATTGCCGCTGGCAAGTTTGATTTTACCATTGCCTGCCAAATTACCTGCCACGCCTTGATACACCAATTGAGTGATGTCAACCAGCTGACCTGTTTTATTGACATCGACTTGGTAATTACCGCTTGGGGCTTGATTGAGCTTTAGTATATTGGCATTGACTTGCGCTTGTACACTGCTGGGTCGCTTGCCGTCTGCCGGCTGAAAAATCACCTGCGCTTTGCCATTGGGACTGTTAAGCTCGCCAATGCTCGGTAAATTGTGACGTATCAGCCGTTGCCAATTGGCATCGATAGTATAAGGTTTATGGTTGCCTTTGGCTTGTCGGATATCGGCATTGATAATTTCACCGTCATCTTGGCGCAGATTTGCCCGTACTTGCATCGGCAATTTATCGGTTGCCACATCATAGACGATGCCTAATTTGCCTGTTAAGGTCTCTGGCGCATAGGGGGCGATGTCTTTTGGCAACAACTGACGAATCTTAAAGCCATTCCCCGTATTCATGAGGGCAATACGGGTGCGGTCATGCCAATCAATCGTGCCTTGACTCGTCAATGTCCCTTGCGCGACTTTAGCCGTGAGATATTCGATACTGAGTTTTTGATTGGCAATCACGCCGCGACCTTGATAATGGCCATCGGGGATATCTTTGGCAGTCAAATCAGCATTGATACGCAGCTGGATATTATTGGTCACCCCGCTCGCAGTCGCTAAGCCATTTTTTAGATGGATGTTTTGACTGGTGGCATAGGGCAATAACACATCTTTCCATTCAAGTTTGGCATTAAATGGCGCGTTTTTATCCATCGGCTGCGCCGTTAAATGCCCAGTAACATCCGATTTATTGTATTTACTCTTTATATCCGCGGTCAAAAATTTCAAACTGCCTGTGGCATGGGTATCGAGCGCATCGACATACACTTTTGACAATGAATTGACGATGACCAGTCCTGTCACATCCAGCGGATAATCATGCTGCAGGTCAATTTTGCCTTTGATTTTATCAACGCTTAATAAATTGTTATACGCCAATTTGCCTTCGCCAACCGTGATTTGGGTATCATACCAAGTAAAATTTTGGACATGCGCTTGTTTAAAATCGATGGGGTCGCGGGTCACTTGCTGATAGCGCACTAAATTTGCTTTTACGTCATCTAAGGTTAAGTTAACAGGCAGTGCGATGCGTGAGTAATCAAAGGGTTTATTGGAAGGGGGTTTTTTGTAGGTGATGACCATGCGATTGATGTTGGCTTCACGCAAATGCACTTGTTTATTGATGAGCGCGCGCCAGCCAATTTTGACATAGGCTTTATCAACGGTGACTTCGACATAATTTTTGGGGGGATTGTCAGGGATTTTAACATCATACACCCAGATACCATCACGAAGATTGCCTTTGCCGTATGTTAGGCTGATACCTGTTTCTTGAACGATGGCATTGATAAGTAACCGTGTACCCCACGGGGTGCCGACGGCATAATAAGCCCCTAACAAAATCGCAATCAAAATAACGACTAACACCATCACAATTTTAGTGACAAGACCCTGTCGATACCAGTGTCGAAGCCAACCCGCCTCTTCTTTTGCAGGGTCTAAATCTTCACCGTCTGGACTTTTAGTTTCTAGATTTTCAGTGTCTATTTTACCGTCTAGGTCATTATCTACCAATGATTTATCGTCAGGCTTGGTGCCATCTTCGGGCAATGAGTCGTTGTTATTATCGTCTTTCATTAATATCGCAAATCAATCGTTGGCTAACTACAAAAACACAGGTTGTATGCGCTGTATATGGGCGGTATATTGGATAAACCTTCCATACTAGCAAAGTTTTATCCAAAAATCTTAACTAAAAACCTTGCATAAAATAATGCCGTGATTTTTAGCCAAATTATTATAACGGTGAGCCGATAAAGAAGTGTAAACGGACATCGTTGTTATCCCCTGTCAGACCTTTTGCCACATCGAGTCGTACCAAACCTATCGGTGATTGCCAGCGGATACCTGTACCAATACTGACCGCCGTTGCGTTATCATATTCGCCAGTTGTATCATACGCATTACCAAAGTCGGTAAACACAGCGCCACGAAAGCTCGGTCTAAACTCATAGTTATACTCTGCTGAGCCTACCGCTAAGGCATCACCACCGACTAAGAAATTTTCGCCACCATAGGTCGGTGCTAAACTATCGGTGTTGTAGCCGCGGATACTAGCATCACCGCCGGCAAAAAAGCGTGAACGGTAAGGCACATCATAAAAATCACCGCTATATAGATAGCCCAAATCCAGTCGCCCAATCACTTGTTGTTTGTTATCTTTGCCAAAACTATACATCCCCGTACCACCTGCACGTAGAATGGCCATATTGGTGTCACTCAGTGCCCCTTTAGCACCGACTTCAAGCGAGTAACGTTGGCTATAACCCCACGTTGGCGTCAGCATATTGTCTGCTACCGTTTTATTGATTGCATAACCCGCTAACAAGGCTTGTTGGGTATAGTCCGAGGCGTAGTTGTTAAAAGGATAAGGCAAACTATCGGTGCTATATTTTTCAGGGTCGACGGTCAATTTATCGCCGCGGTAGCGCAGTGAATAGGTGCGATTCCAACCACTATCATGATAAATATTGCGGGCGATACTGGCATACACCGTGTCCGCCTCAAAGGTGTTGACTAGGTCATCAACTGCTTTGTGCTGATAGCCGACTGTACCTGTTAGTTTATCGTTGAGGGGATGCTTATAGGGTAAACTGGCAGTAAACTCCACCGCTTGATCGACTTTGGATAACGCCACTGATGCCCCAGTCTGCAAGCCACTTCGGTTAACCAAGTTGTTTTGGTATTTACCAGTCAAGCGCACGCCTACATCCGTTTCATAACCCAAACCTACCTGTGCCTCGTGGGGCTTGGTGGCATTGAGTACCACATAGGTTGGGATTTGCTTTGTTTCATACACTTGTTGTGGCGTGAGCTTTGGTATGACTTGGTCTTCTCGTGGTTTGATAGGTAAGTCTTTGTCTTTATCCAGTTTTTTTGCCGTTTTACTGACCGCATTGGCGATGACCACTAGCGGATTTTTACTTTTATTTTCAGCCTCGGGTGATAACTCCATATCTTCGGGTGCGGTCAATAAGTTTTTGGCTTTTCGGCTGATGGCGTTGAGACGTTGTTCGGTCGAGTCATCGACCTCAAATTGAATCGGCGCAATGTCATCAGGATCTTGCACCTGATTGACGGTTTTTTGCGTCGTGCTATCGACAGTACCTGCGGATTGAAGTTCAGATGAGTTGCTTTGATCGGAGTTACTTTGATCGGAGTTACTTTGAGCTGAATTACTTTGAGATGCGAGACTTTGATCGGTTGAATTA
Organism: Moraxella sp. CTOTU47618; assembly: GCF_032017425.1. Classification (NCBI taxonomy): domain Bacteria; kingdom Pseudomonadati; phylum Pseudomonadota; class Gammaproteobacteria; order Moraxellales; family Moraxellaceae; genus Moraxella; species Moraxella sp. CTOTU47618. The sequence continues at coordinate 106,215 of NZ_DALZPW010000004.1, forward strand.
GCGGGTAAAATAGCGGCGGCTGTATCAGAAGTGTCCGCGGTATTGTCTGCTGTGGTATTGCTGCTGTTGGCATCGCTGAGCGTCGCCGAGCCAGATTGTTCAAATGCGATATCACTTGCTGCTTCGTCCGATGGCATGATGACATCCACATCCACCCCATTAAAATAACGGGTGGCAGTCAAGTTGTTGGTAAATTCGCTGACAAAGGGTTGATAGTAGCCATCGCCTTTTTGGTACGTCATTAAGGCTTTCATTAGCTTTGGTTTTAAAGGCAGTTTATCGGGATCATCGGTCAAATTGCCTTGTTTATCAATGCTATATATTTTTACCTCATCAAAGTGATAGCGAGTTTTTGTGTCATAAATTAGGTCAACATCGGCGGTATTGTCCGGCAAAATAATATCCACCGAACTATTGAGCCATTTGGCATCAAAGTAACCATTGGTCTGCCCGACGCCTTCAATCGTCGCCTTTGCGGCTTTATAGATACCATGACTGAACACATCCCCTTCTTTGGGCGGGATTTCTTTTTCAATCACAGGATACACCGGCAGCGCGTTATCGCCTTCCCCGCCTTCACCACGGATATCAATGATGCGATTTTGCACGATGACGGGTTTGCCGACCTCTAAGCTGACTTGGATATTATCATTGCCTAAATGCTTAAAGGCGATTTTAGTGTCATAAAAACCCACCGCCTCTGCCGCATCTTTGGCAATTTGGCGTAATTTGTTCACACTGGCATTAAAATCCGACACCGATTCGACGGTCACTTTTTCCAACGCCGCTTTGATATTACGCGCAGGCTCAAGTTTGGCATCTGCATTGGCAAAGCTGATATCAATATAGTTGAGCCCTTCGCCGCGACCAATGATTTTGTTCTTCAAACGCGCCACGATGCCTTGCGGCTCTGCTGTCACGGTTGAGTTGGCTTGTGGGGTGGTCAATGCCGTTGTTTGCTGTTGATAGGCGGGCAAGTAATCATTGGGATTGATGGTGTCGGTGGATTTGATATTGCTGACATCATTGGCGACGCCTTGATTACTAAGATTCTGATTGGCAATATTTTGGTTAGCGATATTTTGATTAGATAAATTGGTTTGCTCGCTTACCTTTTGATTAATCGCGTCGAAATTCTGTTTTTCGGCGGTCAGCTGCTCAGTGACTTGCGCTTGGGATTGGGCTTGGGCATGCGATTGGGATTGAGTATTCACACTTGCAGACTTGCTATTGTTGATTTGATTGGCAACCGACTGCGGCGTGGCTTGATCTAATGATTTACTGTAGCCAACACTAGGTTGGTTTTGTTTCAACGTCGCCACAGGTTGGTTAAAATTATTAAAGTCTGCCAAGGTCTGATTATCGAGTTGTTGACCAATTTTATCTTCAACGCGCTGCTGATTGAGTTGATAAAGATAAGGCTGAGCAGTGTTGGCATCGGTTGTGATGCTATCTTGCGCAGTTGCCGCAGGCGTGGCATTTTGCGTTGCCGTGGTGCCCTTGCCATCATTGGCAGTCGTCTGCGCTGCGCTGCTAGTGGTCAACGTGCTATTCGTTGCCGAGCTGTTAGCCAAAGTATTAACTGAGCTATTAGCTGAACTATTAACAGTAGCTGACATTGCTGGCGTTTGTGCCCCCCAAGCAGGCACTACACCCACACTAACCAAGGTAATTGCCAAACGTATGGGGGTCAAGCGAAACAGCGAATGGTTTGATACGCTAGACTGGACGGGGCTTTGACGAGGATTTGACGGACAAGGATTTGACGATAGTGGGGAAATGGCATGAAAAAAACCAAACGGGTTATCGGCCAATGCGGTTGACGGACGATAGGGTAGCAAATTTATTGGTTTCATGATAAAAATCAAATCCTTGAGCGAGCACTAGGCGATTTTAGCATAAACATTTTACTAACCAAACATTTTCGCAACCCTTTATAAAATATTTGTTAAGATAGGCATCATCAGACATTTCTAGGATTGCTCATGAGTACCCAATTTGCGCTTTTTAAATACAAACGGTTTAGCGCCATGTTTGCCACCCAGTTTTTAGGGGCATTTAATGACAATGTATTTAAGCAAGGTTTGATTTTAGTACTGACCTTTATGGCAGCGGCAAAATTGGGGATGCGTGTCAGTTTGCTCAACAATCTGGCGGCGATGCTGTTTGTGTTGCCGTTTTTTTTGTTTTCCGCTTTGGCGGGTCAAATCGCTGATAAATATGAAAAATCTTGGCTGACAAGGCTGATTAAAATCCTCGAAATCGTCATCATGGTCGTTGCCGCATTTGGGTTTGTGTTTGAGATTTATCCGCTATTATTTGTTGCGTTATTTTTGATGGGCACCCATTCAACGTTTTTTGGTCCTATTAAATATGCTTATCTACCCCAAGCCATGACCACCGATGAGCTGGTGGGTGCCAATGGGCTGTTTCAAATGGGCACGTCACTGGCTATTTTGACAGGGATGATGCTGGCTGGCGTGTTGATGAAGTTGGACAGTCCGCTGTTTTGGATATCTGGGGTGACGGTTTTTGTGGCGATTATGGGCTACTTGGCTTCTCGGTTTATTCCCGTCATGACTGCGCCGCAACCTGATTTGACCATCGACTGGAATATCTTTCGTACTAGCTGGCAAACCATTGCCAATCTATATCGTTTGCCGATTATGTGGTTTACCATTTTGGGTAATAGTTGGTTTTGGTTTTATGGTGCCACGTTTTTGACCCAAGTACCTGAATTTAGCAAGTCTATTTTGCTAGGCGATGAAAGCGTCGTGATATTTTTATTGACGCTGTTTTCTGTCGGTACGGCGCTTGGCTCACTATTATGCAAAACGTTGACCAAAAACCAAGTGAGTCTAAAGCTATTGCCATTTGGGATTGCAGGATTGACGATTTTTGCGATTGACTTGTACTTCACGCTTTCAGCGATGCATTTGCCGCCACTCGCCAACAACGCACACTATAGTATCGGTATGATTTTTGCCACGCAGGGTGCTATTCGTGTATTTGTCGATTTGTTTTTATTGGGTTTCTCAGGCGGTATTTATATCGTACCTTTATACGCCTATATGCAAGCTTATTCACCGGAAACCAGCCGTGCTCGCATTATCGGTGCCAACAATATTTTAAATGCGGTATTTATGGTGGGTTCGGCGATTTTTTCGATTGTTTGTTTGACGCTAGTTAACGTGAGCCTGCCGATGCTATTTGCAATTGTCGGGGTGATAAATTTGGTCATGGGTATCTGGTTATTTTCAAAACTAAAAAAATATAGCCCTGCCAAGCCCATTATGATCCATGAATAACACCCTATCGCCCTATTTAATCACTCCGTTAGATAGTTAGCACAAATAGCTAGCAATGCTAGGCAACAGATGGATGGCAAACAATGGATAAATAAGGATTTTTGCGCCATTTTTTCATTTGAGTCCAAAATGTTGCTATTTGTTATCGTTTGGCAAAGAAACGTTGTTGTTAACTCCAGTTACTTTGTAAGTGGTTAAAAGTTAGTTACTATACCCTGACTTGTTGTAATTTTTTTTGTATCACTTGCTAGGAATGACTGTTATGTTTGCCACTTATAAAACACTCTGCACGCCCAAACTGGTAAAACTCAGTGCGATAGCCTGTACGGCGGTGTTGATGACCGCTTGTGCTTCACAGAAGATCGCGACCGTGGATAAGCGCCCTGTGTATGTACGGGGTGTCCCCAACTATTATATAGTTAGAAACGGCGATACTTTAAGCAAAATCGCCACCACTTATGGACTAGATTATCGTCGGGTTGGCGCGCTCAATGGGCTCGATAGCAACTATACCATTTATCCAGGGCAACGCTTGATTTTAACCTCAGCAAGTAGTCCCACTTCTTATCGCCCAACGACCATTCGCCCTGTGACGGTCAATCAATCATCCCGCCCGTCTAACCCGACTTATTACCCACCTAGACAAGCCAATAACTTATCAACCCCGTTACCGATGCCAAACCAAGTCATCGTGCCAACCAGCAGCTTGTCACAAGGTTGGTTACGTCCTACGAATGGCAATCTATTGCGGCCGTTTAACCAGCAAACAGGTACGTTAGGTATGTGGTTTGGCGGACAAGCAGGGGCAAATGTTGTCGCCAGCCAGCCAGGTACGGTGCTGTATGTCGGTAGTGATTTGCCAGAATATGGCAAATTGATATTGATTCAGCACAACAGCGACTACATTAGTGCCTATGCGCATTTGGGAAATTTTGCTGTACAAGAGCGCCAAACGGTGCAAGCAGGTCAAACCATCGGTACCGTTGGGACGGACAATAATTTGAATCAACCTGCTGTAGAGTTCCAAATCCGATATCGGGGTACGCCAGTGAACCCTGCCAGTTATTTAAAATAATTAAATAGCTGCTTAAAATAGTTAAAAATCCATTTAAAATATCGCAATAAAAAAGCCAATCCATGACGATTGGCTTTTTTTGTGAGCGTAATTATCGGTGAGGATGATTAGTGGGCAATCGCGGTCGCCATGTTATTGGCATAGTCAATCGCACGATACAGACTATCGGCACTCGCTTTGCCTGTCCCTGCCAAATCCAGTGCTGTGCCATGATCGACTGAGGTACGAATATAAGGCAACCCTAAAGTGATATTCACGGTTTCGCCAAACCCATGTGATTTGAGCGGCGCCAGTCCCTGATCGTGATACATGGCGATAATGGCATCGGCAGTGGCGATATGCTTTTGGGTAAACAAGGTATCGGCTGGCATCGCCAAACTAATATCCACACCTTGGTCGCGATAGTGCTGTAACACCGGATTGATGATGTCAATTTCTTCTCTGCCTAGATAGCCTCTTTCCCCGGCATGAGGATTGAGTCCACAGACCAATATTTTTGGGTGAGTGAGACCAAATTTTTGCTGACAATCATGGATGACAATATCAACGGTTTTTGCCACTTCTTCGTGGGAAATCGCATCGGCGACCGCACGCAGGGGCAAATGGGTGGTGACTAAAGCCACTTTCATCAGGCTATTGGCGAGCATCATCACCACTTTATCCAGCCCCGACTGCTGCATAAAAAATTCGGTATGCCCCATAAAGTCTGGCAACACAGTCATAATCACCGATTTTTGCAGTGGCGCGGTGACAATTGCAGCGACTTGTTTGCTGATGGCGAGCTTATGCGCCAGTTGCAACTGTGCGATGACCATTGGCGCGTTATGAGGATTTAACTGCCCTGCTACCACAGGTTGTGCTGTCGGCACATCCACCACCAAAATAGTATCATGCGCTGAGGGTTGCGCAATTTGCGGTAAATCTTTTAACTCATGTAACTCATGCGTCGCTAATTGTTGAATCATCAATCCGTCTTTTACAGCGCCTTTTTGTTTGAGCTCACTATACCTTTCTTGCAGCGCGTTGATATCTGCCAACACAATGACAGCGCGATTGGGCAGATTTAATTGCTGTCTGTCAGCAAGCATCAGTATGATATCCATGCCAATACCCGCAGGTTCGCCCGAAGTAATCACTAAGGGAAGACTTTGAATGGTCATTTTTATACCTTTTGATAAACACTGATAAAGCTATCAGTTAATATTTTATGAATTTATTACCAATGATGGGGCGCATTGTTAGCTTGATAAAGATAAAATAGTTTCATGTTCATGACGTCAACTAAAACCCTGATTACATCGATTATGGTTAGCGATCACCAATGATTTGATTAAATGAAATCTAATTATTTGCGTAATGTTAAGTAAGTATTGTATACCCTATGATTTTGCTATTATTAACTTAATTTAAATCAGTATATAATAGTACTACACTTTACTGTCAATCCTGTATTTTACTGTTGTTATCAATGGAGTCCTTATGGCTACCTACGAACATATTAACCAAAAAGTTGAAAAAATGTGTCAGCAATCTGAAGATTTTTCAGTTCGCGTCCCACAAGTCATGCAGCGCCGTATCTATATGATAGCGAAACAAAACCCACTCAACAATGCCAAAGAGATGAAAGAAATGGAACGTATGGTGACTGAAAAACCCATCGCATTTTTTGAATCTTGGACGCAAATGGCTTGGCAAGCGCTCGTTGCGCAGCAAAATATTGGGCAATTAATGTTTTCAAACTGTATGAAATTAAGCTTGGGTCAACCGATTTCCTTGGAAAACTTCTTTTATGCTGTCAATCAAGAAGCGCTACATGTATTGGAAAAAGGGATGTACCCTATCTATAGCCGCGTTGCCGCTAATGCCAAACGTTTAAGTTAAGTTTTACTTTTTTCAACCACACCCAATAATTTTTTATTGGGTTTTTTTATTTTTATAGGTTTTTGATGTCAAAAAAACTGGTACGCCCAGCGGGACTTGAACCCACGTCGGTCGCTTAGGAGGCAACTGCTCTATCCAGTTAAGCTATAGGCGTAAAGGTCTGCTATTTTATCATATTAAATCTTAAATGCTTAGCATCCGCTGATATTTTTAGGCATTTTGTTGCTGATTTTGTAGGTTCGCAGTTTGGCAATTCATAGTATAATAGTGGGCTAAAGACGAACCGCAATAAAGGCAATCCATGGCATTTGTACACTTTGGTATTCACACCGAATTTTCTATCACAGACTCGATTGTACGCATCAAAGCGTTGGTCAAAGCTGCCAAAGCCGACAACCAACTGGCGCTTGCCATTAGCGATTTATCCAACCTGTATGCCACGGTAAAATTTTATAAAGCTTGCTTGGATGCCGGTATCAAGCCGATTATTGGCTCTGAAGTATGGCTTGAAAATGATAGTACGACAGTAACGCTACTTGCCAGCAACCAAATCGGCTACAAGAATTTGACCAATATCGTGTCAAAGGGCTTTGTCGATGGTCAAGTAATGGGCAAACCGATTATTCAGCGTGACTGGATTTTTGAACGCAGTGAAGGCGTGATTGTGCTGTTCACCGAAAAATCAGACGTCGGTCAAGCCATGTTATCAGGTCACCCAGAAAAAGCCGATAGCCTACTACAACAATGGCAAACCACATTTGCCGATCGTGTCTATTTTGCCATTAAACGCACCCAACGCGCCAACGAAGACCGTTTTATCGAGCAAGCCATTCGCATGTCCAATGCCTTTGATGTGCCTATCATTGCCCATAATGACGTGCGTTTTTTGACAGAAGATGATTTTGAAGCGCATGAAGCACGGGTGTGTATCGCCAATTCGCAAGTGCTTGCCGACCCCAATCGCCCACGTGATTATTCCTCTGAGCAGTATTTAAAAACCCAAGATGAGATGACTGCCCTGTTTAGCGACATGCCAGAGGTGATTGACAACACCTTGGATTTGGCAAAACGCTGTAATGTCATTATTCCTATGGGCCATCACGATTTACCCGAATTCCCCATTCCCGAAGGCGATACCATTGAAACTTTCTTTCGGCGCACCGCCCAAGAAGGTCTAGAAAAACGCCTTGAAAAACTCTACCCCATCGAAAAACGCGACGACAGCTGGGCAGAAAAACGTAAGCCGTATGATGCGCGTTTGGAGTTTGAACTCACAACGATTTTGAATATGGGTTTCCCAGGTTATTTCTTAATCGTGATGGACTTTATCCGCTGGTCAAAAGCCAATGATGTGCCTGTAGGTCCTGGCCGTGGCTCAGGCGCGGGGTCATTAGTGGCGTATTCGCTCAATATCACCGACTTAGACCCGCTAGAATATGACCTACTGTTTGAACGGTTTTTGAACCCTGAGCGGGTATCCATGCCAGACTTTGACGTCGATTTTTGTATCGAAGGTCGCGACCGCGTCATTGATTATGTGGCGCAAAAATACGGACGAGAAGCGGTATCCCAAATCATCACCTTTGGTACGATGGCGGCAAAAGCGGTGGTGCGTGATGTCGCGCGCGTTCAAGGTAAATCGTATGGTCTGGCTGATAAAATCTCCAAACTCATCCCTAAAACCCCTGGTATTTCGCTGGCTGAAGCGGTTGAAGCCGAACCGCAACTCAAAGATTTGCTTAACAATCCTGACAACATGGATTATGAAGATGCCAATGAGATTTGGGAAATGGCGGTACGGCTCGAAGGGATTACCCGGGGTGTTGGTAAACATGCAGGGGGCGTACTTATTGCGCCGACCAAAATCACCGATTATAGCGCCATCTATTGTGATGAAGAGGGTCATCCCGTCAGTCAGTTTGATAAAGACGATGTAGAAGCAGTTGGCTTGGTAAAATTTGACTTTTTGGGTCTGCGCAATTTAACGGTGATTAATGCGGCGGTTAAAAATATCAATGCACGCCGCGCTAAAGAGCAACAGCCACCGCTTGATCTTGAGACTTTACCCTTAGACGATAAGCCCACCTACTCCCTGCTACAAGATGCCCATACCACCGCTGTGTTCCAGCTGGAAAGTACCGGCATGAAAAAATATTTGGCCAAGCTTAAACCGACCAATATTGAAGACGTCATCGCCATGTGTGCGCTGTACCGCCCGGGTCCACTCGATGCCGGGATGGTCGATATGTACATTGACCGTAAACACGGCCGCGAAGAGGTCATCTATGACCATGACCGACTTGAGCCGATACTGGAAAATACCTATGGGGTCATTGTCTATCAAGAACAGGTGATGCAAATCTCGCAAGCGATGGCAGGCTATAGTCTAGGCGGTGCCGATATGCTACGCCGCGCGATGGGTAAGAAAAAACCCGAAGAAATGGCAAAACAGCGCAGTATTTTTGTGGAAGGGGCTATTGGTCAGGGCATCGATGATAAACTTGCAGGCGGCGTGTTTGATTTGATGGAAAAATTTGCCGGCTACGGGTTTAACAAATCACACTCAGCGGCATACGGCGTGTTAGCCTATCAAACCGCCTATTTAAAACACTACTATCCTGCCGAATTTATGGCGGCGGTCATCACCTCGGACATGAATAATACCGATGGCGTGGTGTTTTTTATCAATGATTGCCGCGAAAATTTTGGCTTAAAAGTAGAAAACCCCAGCGTTAACCACTCCAATTGGGCGTTTGTGCCGATTAACCCGACGACCATTGTGTATGGCTTAGGCGGTATCAAAGGTGTTGGTGAAGGTGCCGTAGAGTCTATCGTGGAAGCGCGAAACGCGGGCGGTGAGTTTACCGATTTGTATGATTTTTGCCGCCGTGTTGACACACGAAAAGTCAATAAGCGCACCCTTGAAGCATTGGTTAAAGCAGGCTGTTTTGATAGTTTTGCGCCAAAATTACGACCTGATTTGCCTGCGGATGAAGCTTATCACATCCGTGGCGCGTTACTTGCCGAATTGCCAAAAGCGGTACAGGCAGCCGAGCAACAGCGCAGCAATGATAGCCTAGGGATGATTGATTTATTTAGCGATATACAAGAGGTCACTGCGCCGCCCCCATTGCCCTGTGAGCCTGTTTGGACAGATGCTGAACGCTTAAAAGGTGAAAAAGACACGCTAGGACTTTATCTGACCGGTCATCCCATTGATAGTTATCGCGATGAGTTAAAACGCTATACGCCAAAGACATTGGGTGATTTGAGCGAAACCAGCTATGGCGAAACCGTATTTTTTGCAGGCTTGATACTTGATGTCGCAAACTTTGGTAATCGCTCAGTGATTACCTTAGATGACGGTACAGGTCGTATCGAAGTGAGTTGTTATGCCGAGCGCTTTGCACGCGTGAAAGATAAGCTTAAAGTGGAAACCGTGGTAATTATCGACGGCTCTATTCGTGAACGCGATGGCACGTTTTATGCCAGCCTACAAGAGGTAATGACCTTAACCGATGCGCGCAAACGCTGGCTCAAAAAAATCAGCATCAAAATTGCAGGTCATGATATGGCGTTGTTTGAACAGATACAGCAATTGTTAGCGACCGCCAATCACTCAACAATTCACTATTTATCGCATCAGTTTAATCACCCAGCCGACAATGCCCAATTTGCGGACAGTCAGCCCGCCAATGCATCGGGTCAATTAGGGGTACCGATTAACCTATGTGTGTATAACGACTATGCGATCGCCCATCTTAATATGCCAACGCATTGGCAAATTGTGCCGACAGAAGAGAATTTTGGCAAACTCAAAAGCTTGGTCAATGAAGAAGATTTGCATTTACATTTTAGTTAGCGTCTGATTTTGGTGAATTTAGCCGATAAACCCATCATGCGATAAACGTTTGTATCCCTTAAACTGACTTTCATCAAAGTTTTGATAAAATTCAATGAGATATGGGCTAAAATAAGCCAATCAAATTTAATCAATGATGTTTTATTCAATGCCCCATCAACAGGAAACTCTCATGACTCAGCCCTCCCATATCAACTTGCCCCAGTTTGAAGAATTAAGAGCGTTACTTGACGAAGATTTTGTCGATTTGATGCATACTTATATGCAAGATAGCTTACAACGTTTATCGGAAATGGAGACAGCTTATGCCACCTTAGACAACCGTTTGGGGTATAATGCAGCGCACGGCTTAAAAGGCGCTAGCTCTAACCTTGGCGCTACCGAGCTGACCGAACTTTGTTATAAACTGCAAGAAATCTGCCGCACGGGTCATATCCACCAACATGAACAATTGATTGAAGAAATCAAAGCGGAATGCCATGCAGTGAATGACCAAATACAATCGCTTATTGCGTAACGACTGACTAAAATTTGACAACCCATGGTAACGACTGACACTAACGCTTCTCCGCAACCCTTCTCAACCCTTGCGGCATTTTTAGCCGGTATTCGCATTGTGATGGTGAATACCACCTTGCCTGCCAATATTGGCTCTGCCGCCCGTGCCATGCACACCATGGGACTAACGCAGCTCACGGTAGTGGCGCCCAAACTACCGATTGACGAAGATGCCTATGCCCATGCCGCAGGTGCCAAAGCAATTTTAGACGCTGTGACCATTTGTGACACCCTTGAGCAAGCCCTGCAAGATTGCCACTGGGTAATTGCTACCAGTAGTCGCCAACGCCATATTCCAAGACCCGTGTTATCGCCCCGACAAGCGGCTGAATTGATGGTCACTAATTTTCAAAACCTTGACGATTTAATGACAGACTCTCCGCATCGCAATTGGCAACTTGCCATTGTGTTTGGCCGTGAAGATCGGGGTTTAACAAATGAAGAGCTGCAACTGGCCGACTACCATATTCAAATTCCTGCCAATGCTGAGTATGGGGTGTTAAATGTGGCGGCTGCGGTTCAAGTGATTGCCAGCGTTTTTTACGAAACTGCAGAGTTAGCATTGACGGCAAAAACAGCGGCTGAAAAATCCATTGATTTGACTTTTCGCCAACAATGGGATGAGCCGCCTATCTCAAATGAGCAGCGTTTACAGCTAGAAAATAGGCTGTTGGCATTGTTGGAGAATTTAGATATCTACAATCCCGCCCAATCTAAAGTGATGCCTCAGCGTATTAATCGACTTCTTAGTAGGATACAGCTTGATATCAAAGAATATCAGTTACTCCAAGCCGCCATCGCAAAATTACTCAAACGATAAATTATTAACCCGTTAAGCGCTCAAAGTTTATGTCTGCCACTGTTTTGCTTGCTGTTGTGTTTGTGCTGAGCTTAACGCTTGTCACTTGGCTACTCAATCAACTCCCCCAACGGATGATTGTCGGGTTTGATGCTACCCATCGCCATTCCCCATTAGATGGTATCCGTGGCATTTTAGCGCTATCAGTGTTTACTCATCACTTTTTTAAACATTATTTCTTTCAAACGACGGGGCGCTGGCAGTCACCCAATATTGATTTTTTTACCAACTTGGGTAGTGTGCCGGTATCGCTGTTTTTTTTAATCACCGGCTATTTATTTTTTGGTAAGCTCAGACAGCCGCGGATGGATTGGCAATATCTTTATCGCTCTCGGCTGCAGCGCATTGTTCCACTGTATTTGTTTTTGGGCATTTGTATCGTCGCTATCTATTTCACCCAGCAACACCCGCCGTTACCCCTGTCTGAATGGCAGCAATGGACGCTGCGCTGGTTAAGCTTTAACAATCAATCGCTTAAAGATTTTTACGCTTGGCCGCTGGTCGCAGGCGCGGCTTGGACGCTGCTTTATGAGTGGGGTTTTTATTTTAGCTTACCGTTACTGTTTGTGTTGGTGCATCCCAAACAAGTATGCCAGTGGCAAAATATCGCGATGCTGATGATAAGTTTGCCTGTGTTGTATTACGTTCTCACGCATACTATTATCAAGCTGTATTGGTTATTTTTGTTGGCTTTTTTTGCAGTTTGGCTGGAAGATTTTTTTAAAAATTTATTGGCAAAATTTCCTGTGGTTTTTGCAATCGCTTTATGCCTACTAACCCTGTTTATTTTATTTGAAACTTCGGCGTATTCTTATTGGCAAATGCTACTTTGTGGCTTACTGTTTTGTTTTATTGCCAACGGTTTTACGTATTTTGGCGTGTTATACCAACAAGGTCTAAAGGTCTTGGGTGAATTAAGTTATAGCTTATATCTGACCCATGGTTTGGTCATGTATATATGGTTTAACTTATTACACTTGCATGACTTTAGCCAATCGATGACAGCCTATGTGTGGACGTACCCGCTGGTGTTGGTATTCGTTGTTATGTTTGCTGTTATAGGCTACAACTATATTGAAAAACCTTTGATGCATCGACCTAACTCTCGCGTTCTATCGCCGTGATGCGACAACAGTATTGCAATCATAGCCAATCATAGCCAATCATAGCCAATCATAGCGTAGCTTAATGAGTTCGTGATATCATAATCACTTAAAATTTTTAAAATCGGTAGTCAGTATGTTGTCCGTCATCCAAAATTTATCCAAAAAAACCCAGACCATCAAAGCAGAATTACAAGAGGACATCCAAGCGGTGTTTGACCGTGACCCTGCGGCACGTAACACCCTTGAAGTGCTGTTGACTTATCCTGGCGTCCATGCGCTATTGATTCACCGCGTCGCTCACAGTATGTGGCAACACAATAACAAAGGCTTGGCACGGTTTGTATCCTTTGGCAATCGATTTTTGACCGGGATTGAGATTCATCCTGCAGCAAAAATTGGGCGTCGATTCTTTATTGACCATGGCATGGGCGTGGTCATTGGTGAAACCGCTGAAATCGGTGATGACGTTACCTTGTATCATGGCGTCACGCTTGGCGGGGTATCATTAAATGAAGGCAAACGCCATCCCACACTGGAAGATGGCGTGGTTGTCGGTGCAGGTGCCAAAGTATTAGGCGGATTTACCGTGGGTAAATATGCCAAAATCGGCTCCAATGCTGTCGTTGTCAAAGAAGTGCCTGCCGGTGCGACCATGGTAGGCAGTGCCGCGCGTTTGATTCATGATAAAGCCAAAGCAGAGCAAATGGGGCTTGATAGCTTGGCAAATAATGGGGTAACCCCAGCTGACGACTATATCGAAAAAACCGTCGTCGAAAAAACAACCGATGCTGAGCAGGTGAAAGCGGTTGAACAAACCTCTATCAATACCTCTGCTACCAATGAGGAAGATTGCAATAAAATTAAGCTAGAGCAAGCGGGTGTTTTTCATCAATATGGGATTGACCCAAACACCCCAGACCCCGTGGCAATGACTTTTATCAAAATGCTCGAGCACATTCGCCAGTCTGAAGCGCGCCTTGATGAATTGCAAAGTGCGATGTGCAAATTGGATCCAACTTTCTGCAAAAAACACTATACCAAACTTGATGTGCGTGATTTGGATGCCGTCGATCCGCAATTTTTTATGGAAGATGAACTATAAAATAAATTCCACCCGATGATAAATATGAGAGGTTATTGGGTGACTGCTTAGGTGATTAGTTAGGTGATTAGCTTAAAAAGACTGGGGCGTTGGTGTAGGTTTAAGTAAAAATTGGTTGCTTCGTTTGGTGGTTTGCAAATCCGCTAATACCTGATCTTGCCAACTCGTTTCTGCACCCGTCAAAGTCACATCGGGTTTGACGCCTACGCCATCAATTTTCTCACCTTTACTTGAGTAATAATGAGCGACCGTTAGCTTTACTGCTTCGTTATCATTGATGGGTACAATGCTTTGGATAGAGCCTTTACCATAGCTGGTTTCGCCATACACCTTGGCACGTTGGTTGTTTTGTAGCGCACTGGCTAATACTTCAGCCGCCGAAGCAGAATAACGATTTTGCAACACGACCAGCGGCAAGTCCGCAAATTGGGCTTTGCCGTGGGTGCGCATCACCTCTTGTATGCCTTGCCGATTTTTAATCTGCACCACTACTTTATCATTCATAAATAAGCTTGCGATATCATTGGCAGCTGACAACACGCCACCTGGGTTATTGCGCAAATCGAGTACCAGCACGTTAAACGGCTGATTTAATTTGGTGAGTGCCATTAAAAATTGCTGCTGGGTATTGTTTTGAAACACAGGGATATGCACCACCGCAACACCATTAATGATGTTGGTACTCATAGCTTGTTGTTGTACCAAGGTTCTTTGCACCACCACCAGATGTTTACGACGGCCTTTATCCGAGACTAACAAGCGAGCCGTTGTCCCTGCAATGCCTGTCAGCAGCTGATCGACGTCTTGCGAGGTTCGCGTGCTGTCCAGCTTATTATCATTGATTTGATGCAAATAATTGCCACGCTGAATACCCGCTTTTGCGGCAGGCGAGTTGGGCAGCACATCATCAAACACCCAGCTATCTACATCAGCATGAAAACTCACACTCACACCAATACTACCAATATCGCCTTCGGTAAATAACCTTAAGTTTTCAAACGCGTTCGCATCCAGATATTCAGAATAAGGATCGAGCGCCGCTAAAGTGCCTGCCATCGCATTGGCAAACAGGGATTCATCATCGACATTGGTCACGTAGTTTTGACGGATGATATCAATCATTTTGACAAATTTTTCGACTGTAACGGGTGATACTGCCCCCAACGCCACTTGCTGGATTTGCTCAGAGGCTGGCGCGATGGGCTGAGTGGCGGGATTAGTCACCATAGGCGTGGTTGACGTAATATCCACCTCTCCGCCATCGTCAGCGCCGTCATCCGTTAAATTGTCGTCATCAGCGCCATCAGGTATACCATCAGGTGCATTCACCACACTAACAGGTACGGCAGCAGGATTGGCACCTGCAATCGCCTGAGTGATTGCAGGTTTTAATGCCGTTTTATTGGTTTTTGCCGCAACTGAGGCAGCAGAATTAACAGGTGGTTTGACAGGCGCACTGACAGTCGGTCGGTTAGCAGCATAACCCAATGAACCTATCCCCCATAATGCCAGCGCTACAATATGTCTATTGAAAGTAGGGTTAGATAGTGGTTTGAGACGCTGCATTACCATAGGATAGTTGCACCCATTAACTGTTAGTTTGCTACGATTAAGCTTTCACCTGTCATTTCGGCAGGTTTAGCAAGGTGCATTAAGTCCAATAATGTTGGCGCGACATCCGATAGCTTACCACCCGTGCGAATATGCACGGTGTCAGGCGCTTGCTCATTGACATAAATAAATGGCACTAGCTCTGTGGTGTGCTGGGTGTGCACCTGTCCGCTATCATAATCCTGCATTTGCTCAACATTGCCATGGTCAGCAGTAATCAGTAAATGCCCATGATTGGCAATCACACAATCAGCAATGGTCTTCACACAGTTATCCAACGTTTCGACGGCTTTGACAGCGGCATCGAACACACCTGTGTGCCCTACCATATCGCCATTGGCATAATTCACAATCAGTACATCATACGCACCGGAATTAATAGCATGGGTCAATTTTTCAGTGACTTCTGGCGCACTCATTTCAGGTTGTAAATCATAAGTAGCAACCGAAGGCGAGTTGACCAAAATCCGCTGCTCCCCTTCAAATTCTGCTTCGCGCCCCCCACTAAAAAAGAAGGTCACGTGAGCGTATTTCTCGGTTTCCGCAATGCGCAATTGGGTTTTGCCTTGCGCTTGCAAATACTCGCCCAATGTATTGGTTAGCGATGTCGGTTCAAAGGCAATACTGGTCACGCCATTATTTTGTAATTCATCGGAATATTTGGTCAGCATCACAAATTTTGACAGCATTGGCAGTTTTTCACGCGTAAAGCCATCAAAATCAGCTGAAACCAGTGCTTGGCTAATTTCGCGGGCGCGGTCGGCACGAAAATTCATAAAAATCACACTGTCATTGTCTTGTATGGTACCAAAGTCAGCGTTTTGGTTAGCATAACGCACCCAAGTCGGCTTAACGAACTCGTCACTTTCACCTGCGCCATACGCTGCGCTAATCGCTTCAGCACCTGATTGTACTACCCGTTCTGCTTTGGCTTGGGTCAGCAAATCATACGCTTGCTGTACCCGATCCCAGCGTTTATCCCGATCCATCGCAAAGTAGCGACCAATAAGACTCACCAAATAAGCCGTGCCCTCATATCGCTGATTAAGCGTGGTAAGCGCTTGTTCTAATTGTGCCACATAATTGTCCGCACTTTTAGGTGGCGTATCACGACCGTCCAAAAATGTATGGATAAAGACCTGCTTTGCACCCTGCTGCAATGCCAGCTCCACCATTGCGACAATATGATCTTGATGCGAATGCACTCCCCCATCAGATAACAATCCCATGATATGCACATTGGCTTGTCGGTCATTGGCAAGCTTCACTGCTTCGGTTAATGCAGGGTTGCTAAAAAATTGCTGTTCGCGGATTTCTTTGTGAATACGGGTAGAGTCTTGGTACAAAATACGACCTGCACCCAAATTCATATGCCCGACTTCAGAGTTACCAAATTGCCCTGCGGGTAAACCCACGTCTTCACCTGATCCTGAAATCAACCCATGGGGATAATGCTGATACAAATAATCAAGGTTTGGGGTGTGCGCCGCGGCAATCGCATTATCACGCTGATCTTCGCGATGTCCAAAACCATCTAAAATCATCAACACATGGGGGATTTTTTTAACCGTCGATTGATGGGTAACCGAGTTAGACGCTTGATTCATTGTTGCCTCTAGAAAAGCTAAAATAAGGAAAATACAAAACTAGTATTAAAAAAATTTTGAAAATTATAGCATAGCTCGCTCCATCTCTTTAACCCTGATTTTGCGTGATTCTGTTAACTGCAAAGCCTGTTAACTGCTAAGCCTGTTAACTGTTAACTGCTAAGCAATATGATGAGAACAAAGAACCTTGTGATGTGTGTTGACGATTTGAATGGTATTTTGACTGTCAAGTTTGATTAATTTAATCAATCATTGAATTAACGAGCGAGCTTTTGCATCATCCTAGGTAATCTGCTACAATACATGCATCTGGGGTATTCGCCAGTTTATGGTTTTACCTGAGCTGATAATTTATATAAGGGTATGCGTTCTTTTCACTTGTTGTGCAAGCCTGCATCCAGCTACGCTGCGATGATTCAGGAAGCCTTAAGAGTGGTTGCCATACCCACCCTGAACGTTACAGTTCATGGGTTCACATAGACAGCGGTACTCTGGACCAAAATTTAATAAAAAAACCATCTAACCCAATTCGGCTAGATGGTTTTTTTTGCTCAGCCATTGATTAACTCAAAAAAATCAATTTTGCCAATAAAATCACCGTTAACACCCAAACCGCAGGGCTAACTTCTTTATAACGTCCACTCACCAATTTGGCAATGGTATAGGTAATAAAACCTAACGCAATCCCATCCGCAATTGAGAAGGTAAGCGGCGTCAATAGCAGCACTACCGCGACAGGTGATGCTTCGGTCAAGTCATCCCAATCAATCTCACGCAGCGTAAATAACATCAATACCGCGACATAAAAAATCGCCCCTGCCGTCGCATACGCAGGAATCATCCCAGCCAATGGCGCAAAAAATAACGCCAATAAAAATAACACACCCACCACAATCGCGGTCAAACCGGTGCGTCCACCCGCTGCCACCCCAGCTGTGCTTTCTACATAACTCGTTACCGATGAAGTACCTAGCACTGACCCTGCCACAGCCGCCGTTGAGTCAGCAAACAAGGCTTTACCTAGATTCGGGATTTGACCGTCGGTAGACATTAACCCAGCTTTTTTGGTCACGCCAATTAATGTGCCTGATGTATCAAATAACACCACAAATAAAAAGGCAAAAATCACGCTAACCATACTCACATCAAGCGCGCCTGCAATATCTAACTGCATAAAGGTCGGTGCAATCGAGGGCGGCATTGATACAATCCCTGAGTAATGGGTTTCCCCTGCCAACAAGCTAATCACCGTCACAATTAAAATTGACAACATCACTGCCGCAGGGACTTTACGCTGCACAAATACGACAATCAGAAAAAAACTTAAAATCGCCATCGCAGGCCCAAAATCGGTGAGTTTGCCCATCGTCACAAACGTGGCGGGACTCGCCACAATGATGCCCGAGCTTTTAAGCGCAATAAACGCTAAAAACGCCCCAATACCTGCCACGATACCTTGTTTAAGGGTATAGGGAATAGCGTTGATAATCCATTCACGCAGTTTAAAGGCACTAATTAGCACAAAGAGCAAGCCTGAAATAAATACTGCCCCCAACGCCACTTGCCAACTTTTACCCATTCCCAAGACGACGGTAAAGGTAAAAAACGCATTCAAACCCATGCCAGGTGCCAATGCCACGGGCAAACGCGCAATCAATCCCATCAAAAAACAGCCCAGCGCTGAGGCTAGACACGTCGCCACAAATACCGCCCCTTTATCCATCCCAGCTTTTGCCAACATGTCGGGATTGACAAAGATAATATAAGCCATGGTCAAAAAGGTTGTCAGACCTGCCAGAATTTCAGTTTTTATCGTTGTATTGCGGCCATCTATGCCAAAATAGCGCTCGATTACATTCATCTATATTCACCCAATTTATTCATCCAATTTATGCGTCTAGGTTACATCTAGGTTGCATCTGTATCCGTTGTGTTGACAACGCTTTTGTGCCCGTTTTCTGCCCCATCGTCATTCAACAGCGCCCAAGCAAACCCCCTATTTTACCCTAGAATACGTCAGCAACAAATAACTGATTAAAATAAAGACAAAATAACTGAGAGTTTTAAAGCCAATTTATTGCGCTGCTGCGTTATTGGGCAAAGGGTAAAAATTGGCGGTTGTAAGTGATGAGTTGCGGCGGCGTATTATTTTGCGTGCCATTTTGCGTATTGACTGGTGCTGGCATGGGCGTCGCTGACACACTAGAAGCAGCTGCTGGGTCATTGTGAGTTTCAGGTAAAATCTTAGCGATTTGGCTATGCAAAAAAAGCTGCTTGTCGTCACTTTTGACGCTGACAACGACGCGAAAACTTTGACTTTGGGTGGATAACAGCTTGGCGATGCGTGCTTTGTTACGCTCGTCAATCTGGGCAAAACTTGGCACTGCCCACAGTTGACTCAAGTTTTGCACCGGTAGATTATTTTCTCGGGCATTCGCCCAATTGATGATTGCCATATCGTCGATTTGGTGGGTAGCCGCCACATTTGAAGCTGCGCTAGTGTCTTGCCCAGATTGTGGGGAGCCATCGCTGTCCGAATGGTTTGAGCCTTGCGGCTGGTTGCCATTGGCTTCGGTAGGTGAATTCACCAGTATGCTTAATAGTTCGGGCTTCACTGTGTTGATATTCATGGGCAGATAATATGGCACTGCGGTCAGATACGGGGCTAATTTTTGCAATCCTTCGCTATCCATACCGCGCACCTGTTGCAATTCATTGATTGAGATAAACGGCTGGTTGGCAATACCCATCGCCATTTTTTTGCCCGTACTTTGATAATAGGCTGCTTCTGCACCGCCCTCAGCACGGGTGTCACTGTCTGGGTCTTGCCAATCGAGCACCGCCATCGCAATATTGGGCGATAAGCCATTGGCTTGTAACAGCGCTTGAAAAAAAGCCAGTGCCGTATCATCCACTTTGCCATCATGATACAGGTTGTTAATATTAAAACGGCTGGCGTCATCGTCGATTTTAATACTGACTTTGGCTTGATTCATGGTTTGCTCTGCCAGCGGTTTTGCCCAAGCCTCTGTTAAACTATCGACTTGGTTGACTTGGCTGTCTTGCGCAATCAAATTGGTCGCCATAGCTTCCCCTGCCAAAGCATATTCTTTAAGCTGCCCTTGACCTTTGGTCAGCTCAAATTCTCGAATCATTACTTTTTGATTGGCAAGCATACTGCCTGCCACGATGGTAATCGCCACCACCAACAACAAAATAGTCAGTAGCGCCATCCCTTGTTGCCCATGTCGATATGGCGGGTTTGCTATGGCAACATTTGCAAAAATTTTAGACGGAGTGCGGTTTATTGGCATGGTGTATTTGGTAGAATTTGATTGCATTATGGGTTCGGTGCGTTTGGCGGTGTGTTGGGTAATGCAAATCGCCAAGTAATCGGCTCGCCTTGGTAACTAAAATTAAGCTCGATGCCGCGTGGTAACTGCTGATAAGGCATTAAATCTATACTGTTTTGCAAATTGCCATTTTGATCTGTTGCGTTATCAGTGGGGTTGGGAGTTGGGTTAGTTGTAGCATTGGCCGTTTGATTGGTGTTTTTTTGCGCTTGTATTTGCTGAACTTTTTGCAGCGTGGCTTCATCTGGAAACACACTCACCGCATCAGGCGTCAATGCTCGCCAACTGGCATCCTTGATACCTGTCAATAATACACTGGTTGCAGGGGTTTCGTTGTTGTTGTCTAACTGGTAAAAACGCTGTTTAGTCAGTGTTTCCCCTGCGACTGAATATTGTATTTTTGCTAGCATAGGTGACGACTGATAACGCGGATCGGGCGCGGCAAAACGGATAAAACTTATTTGTGACGCATTTAATACAAAGGTTGGCGTCATAGCGGCACTATTGACCGATGCCGTATTATTGGCAGTCGCGGATAGGATTGGCACTGCCACATAATTGCTGGTTTGCGCCAAATCTTGCGACAGCTGTAAATAAGCATAATCAAGCTGTGATAATGATTTTTGATGTTGGTAGCCACGCTCGCGACTTTTGGTCAGACTATCCATAATCTGCCATCCCGCCAATGCCAGCATCGCAAAAATCACCAACGCAATCATCAGTTCGATTAAGGTAAAGCCTTGCTGGGATGTTTTATGCTTTGCGGTTGTATCCGAGGAATGAAGAGAAAAAGGTCTCACGGCGTTGTCCCCATATCCTTTACTAGCACCGCATCGATATCCACCACGTCTTTTTTTGGTGTGCCATCAACAATAGGCGCGACGCGAATATGAATGGGTTGGACAAAGCCTTGGCTGGTTTGTATGGTTTGCGGTGAGATGACCACTTGCCATTGACGACCTTGCGAGGTGATTTGCCGAGTATCAGACGCCGCAAGCCAAGTTTTTTGTACTCGTAATTCTGCCAGCGTGTTTTGCGCCACATAATAGCCAAAGGTTCGTGTTTTCATGTTATCCACGGATTGTACATAGCTGCGACTGGCTTGGCTTGCCGATATCGCAACCACCGCCAAAATCGCTAACGCCACCATGACTTCAAGCAGCGTAAATCCTTGCTGATACTGTCTGATAGCCAATCTATTTAAGGTAGCCAGTCTATTTGAGGTGGCAATAGTCATTTTGCCACCTCGATTGCCCCAGCTTGGTTGACGATAATGGGATTGCCAACCGCAAAGGTTTGTTTGTCGGCATTAGTTTTTTGGATGCTGATTTGCACCGGTGTGGCCTCGCCTGTCCCAAACCACACCACAGGCGGTGCTTCGCTGCCGCTTAACCAGCTGGCGGTGGGTTGGGTACTTTGGGCGGTGGTGGTGTTAAATGGGTTATCGAGTGGGCGGATTTTGACGTCAAGATTGTCTGGCACATCCAGCGGTGCGATTTGTTTTTCTATCACCCATTGTGGTGGCGCAGGTTGCGAGGTTATGGGGGCATTGGCATTGCGAACAGCACTTTGAGAATGGGTAAAGGCGTTTTCTAATTTAACCACCACCAGCTGATTGGGCGCGTCATTTTGCGGCAGTTTGATTGCCAGCCCATAGGGCTGCATGCGTTCTGTTGATAACAAGCGTACATAATCAAGATTACTGGTCAGACGCTCATAAAATGCCGTGTTTCTACGATTTTCACTACCCCCTACCGATAAACTCATCATCCCAGCAAAAATAGACAAAATGACGATAACCACCATGATTTCGATTAAGGTAAAACCCTGTTGCCCACCCATCGCACTGGGTGCGGGAGTGAAAGTTTTACAAGACCGACCAAACAGCAATCGCATCGTTATGCACTCAGACAAAACAGGGATAATTTATAAAGCTTAACCGGGGTTGATGATAGTTAACTAGTATTCTTTGACATCCACTATTTGACATTGCGCGGCGTCAGGCTTGATTCAGTCTGTGAATTTGCCGTATTAGTAGCAGCGTTTGATTGACTCGCCCCAGTAGGCGCATCGACTGATTGTACCGCAGCAGGGTATTGCTTGGGAATGTCTAAAATATGCTGAACCAAGGCAAAACGTAAAGTATCGCGGCGACCGAGATAGCGTTGATAAAAACTAGAATTTAGCAGTCCTGCACCGCCTTGCCCCATCGCCCAAATGGTTGACAGATAGTCTCGGGTACTCATGGTACTGTGTAGCGATTGCAGGTATTCAGCCGTGGTATTGATTAATCGCTTCATGCGTTCACGGCGAATTTCATACAACTGCGAAAAAAGCTTATTAAGCCCTACGGCAGAGTTGGCTAAGCGTTCTTCGATTTGGTTGAGTAATATGGCTTTTTGCGGATTGATCAGTTGAAACAGTGTAAGACGTGCCACGCCTGCGGCAGGACAATCGCCGACTTCGCTCAGCGCAAGTAGTTGTTGCTCATGACGGATAATGATGCGTAAAAACAATTCATCTTTGCTGGTAAAATGCTTGTAGAGCGTACCTTTGGCTAAGTCTAGCTGCTCGGCTAGACTATCTAGGGTGATATCGCCTTCCCCAGACTCTAATAGCAACTGCTCGGCAACTGCCAATATAACTTCTTCACGATTTTTGAATTGTTGTTGACGACTCATTGATTACTCCATCAGTCTGTTCTAGTAGCCCCTATTGTTGACGAGACCCGTTACATCAACCCATCTACGCACAACTGTTAAATGATAAAAAAATGCTTGCATAGTAATCTAGCTTACTAACCTCGCTTAGTAACATAAGAGCAAGGTTGCTACGTATGATACATGACTGATGAGTCATTGCCAAATGTTTTATCACATAAATTTTATTACCTACTTAACAAAGTATAAAGATTTCGTTAACTATTTTTAAGCGTATTGATGTAATAATGCGTCAAAATTTTGATGGGTTAAGTGGGCGAACTCATCCACTGGCATGTCATAATGCTTGGCGAGAAAATCCGCCACATAGGGCACAAAAGCAGGCTCGTTAGATTTACCGCGTTTGGGCACCGGCGCTAGATATGGGCTGTCGGTTTCAATCAAAATGCGATCTTTAGGCAGTTTTTTCGCCACTGCTTGTAATTCAGTGGCATTTTTAAAGGTCACAATCCCTGATAAAGAAATATAAAAACCCAAATCCAAGGCTTTTTTGGCGGTCTCATAATCTTCCGTAAAGCAATGAATAATGCCATGCTCGGCTTTTTCTGCTTTTAATAAATCCAACGTATCGTGTTTCGCCTCACGAGTATGGACAATAATGGGTTTTTTTAGGTGCTGACTGGCATGGATATGGCGGGCAAAGCTCGCTTTTTGTTCTATGCTGTTTTCTGTTGACCAATAATAATCTAGCCCTGTCTCGCCAATCGCCCAAACATGCGGCTGATTTGCCATTTCAACGAGTGTCTCAACCGTTGCACTTTGTAGCATAGCAATGTCTTCGCAGGGATGCACGCCCACACTCATCCCCAACGTTAGCCCGTGAATTTTTGTATTGATAATCTCATAAATAGCATCGTATTCATCCAGCTCACACATAATCGCCATAATCCGCTGTACATTGGCATCCTTGGCGGCTTGTAAGGCTTGACAGATATCACCTTGATATTTTTCTAAATCCAAACGGTTTAGATGGGCATGGGTATCGGTAAACATATCACTCTCTTTTTTTAATTGATTGACGCTTAAATAAGGCTGCCGTGCATAAATTCAATTAAATGCACCGTCAAAGCGTTAATCATCGGGTAAAAATTCTTGCAACACTTGGTTTAAAAATAAAAACCCTTGCGCTGTGCAGTGGATATGGTCACCGCTTAACTCAACCAAACCACGATTGTGTAGTTTTATCAATTGCGGCTCAATGGCTGACCATGCCAAGCCTGTTCTCTGTGTCCAAAACTGTTTGGGCACGCCATTTTTTAGCCTCAGCCCATTCATCATAAATTCAAACGGTAAATCAGACGGCTCGATGGCTTGCCAACCTATCGCCGACTGATTAACCCTATAATCTTTTGGCGAGCGAGATTTGCTAAACCGGTAAATGCCATCAGGCCGCGTGACTTTACCATGCGCGCCTGCCCCAATCGCCAGATAATCGCCAAACTGCCAATAATTGAGATTATGCTGACTGGGCTGAAAATCTGCCTGCCTTGACCATGCCGACACTTCGTATTGCACAAATCCATTGGCCTTCAAAAGCTGAGCGCCTTGCTCAAAAATATCCACCAATATCTCGTCATCGGGCAAAATCGGCGTATTGCGATAAAACACGGTATTGGGCTCAATGGTGAGCTGATACCACGAAATATGCGAAACGCCCAAATCAATCGCTTGCTGCAAATCGCTCAGCGCGTCTGCCAATGTTTGGTTAGGCAAGCCATGCATTAAGTCGACATTTAACTTTTTAAACCCTGCTTGCTGGGCATTGGCAATAGCTAAAAGCGCTTGCTGCGGGTTATGAATCCGCCCCAAGGCAGCAAGTTTTTGGGTTTGAAAACTTTGCACACCTAGCGACAACCGATTGATACCCACCGCTAAATACTCATGAAATGGCGCATGCTCCACGGTGGCAGGATTGGCTTCCATGGTGATTTCACAATCGTCAGTCAGTGTTAACTGAGCATTGATACCCGCAAAAAGCTGCTGATATTGCGCAATGGGCAGTAGCGATGGCGTGCCGCCCCCAATAAAAATGGTGGCTATCTTGCGCCCTTGTACAAAGCTTAGCTGAGTTTTTAAATCGTCTAATAAGGCATCGACATAGCCTACAAAATCAATCGGTGTACGGCTTTCATGTGAGTTAAAATCACAATACGGACATTTTTTAACACACCAAGGAATATGGATATAAAGCGATAAAGGGATAAGGTTTGGATTTGGCATTAATCAGTAACTAATTCATTTGATTGATAATTTAACACGCTATAGCCAATAATTTTTTGATGATAATCGTTACTATTTGGCTATACTTTAAAAAATAACAATGGTAGCATAGCCCCAAACTTTTATTTTGATTTTATTTAATAATTTATCGCTATTTATTACTGCTATTTCATCTATTATCAAGGAAGGATTGTCATCATGTCATATAACCAAGCGCCTGATAAAAAAGCGCCATGTAAAAAGGTGCCTTACAAAAAAGCGTCTTATAAAATAGGCATGCTAACTGCGCTCACCATCGCCCTATCTGCGTGTGGCGGCTCAGGTAGTGAGACTGTCGACAATGCCCTAAATGACGCCAACGATAGTTATAAAAACATTGCAAGGGATGTGCGCGCTGCCTACAAAAAAGTCGAGGATAAATTAACCAATAAAGAAAAAAGCATGGCAGAGATTTTACAAAGTATCTTTTTGCCCGAAGACAGCTTAGATAATTTTTTGGACAAAATCACCCCAGAAGGCGGTAAAGGAGGGTTGTATGTTGGCTATTTTGTAGAAGACAACGACAACGAGCCCAATGATAGCGACCTGGGCGTGGTGTATTTTGATATTGGCAATGATTATGCCGCCTCGGTGTATGGTCAAATGAGCTATCAACAAAAAACTTGCCAAGACCCAAACACCTTAACCACAGAAAAAATCTCTATTAAAACTGACGAAGCGATGGGTGGTGTGTTGTCTGGCACACTCGACCCAGCAGCAAAATTTGATAATACGGTGCTTAAATTTTTACAGTTTGACGAATTAAAAACCTCTGTGGCAGGCATACCATTTAATGGCGATTATAATAGCAATCGCGATTATTGGGATGGTCAATATAGTTATCAGCTGGGTGTCGATTTTGGCAGAGCATTATCTGACA
Organism: Moraxella sp. CTOTU47618; assembly: GCF_032017425.1. NCBI lineage: Bacteria > Pseudomonadati > Pseudomonadota > Gammaproteobacteria > Moraxellales > Moraxellaceae > Moraxella > Moraxella sp. CTOTU47618. Next base: position 132,396 of record NZ_DALZPW010000004.1, read on the forward strand.
ATAAAGACGGCTGTGATGTCAACTATACCTTAGGCGGCGATGGCGATTTTAAAGTATTGCCACTCACTGCTACTGTCGGCAATTTAGGCGTTAATCTCACGGGAACAGGTAGTACCCTAAACCTCAATTGGACTGCGCCTGCCAGCACCGCTCGCACGCTTGTCACCCAAATCAACTTGGATAAAGCCACTGACCGCGGTATGGGTTTTGTACGCACTAACCAATTAACCTATGGCACTACTTTTACACCCTTTGTGGATGCCACCAAAGCCAATTACGCGTTTGTGGTACAAACCTTTGATGCGACCAATAAACTGACAGGCTATCAAGCCATGATTAAAGCGCTTTAAAAGCTATTGTTGTAAAAAAGCCTTTATCAAATTGTAGCGACATTTGATAAAGGCTTTTTTATGTTGATGCTATTACAATCAAACGCTAACTTTTTTGACCTGTTAATTTGCTGACCTGTTAAACAATAAATTAAACAATAAAAAATCATGCCGTAAAATCTGTTAAACTGCCGCCTTTATTGAATTTTCAACGAATATTTGGTCATTACATGCTGTCAGCTATTGCTCGTCAAGACTTAAAACAATTATTTGTCTTGACCTTACCTATTTTAATCACCCAGATTTGCCAGTCAGGGCTCGCCTTGGTCGACACCTTACTCGCTGGGCAAGTCTCCGCGCTAGATTTATCGGGCGTGGCAATCGGCGCGGGTATTTGGATGCCCACTTTTTTGCTAGCAGTTGGTATTTTGCTTGCCACCACGCCATTGATTGGGGAAGCGATTGGTCAGCAGCAACTACAAAAAGTGCCGTTTATTACCCAACAATCGCTGTGGCTGGCACTTATCATCGGTATTATAGGTTTTGTGGCGGTCAATCAGCTGCATTATTTGTTTGATTGGATGAAGGTACCGAAGGATATTCAGCATATCGCGCAAAAATTCTTGTTTGGTATCTCTTTTGGGTTTCCTGCAGTCTGTCTATATACCTCGCTGCGCTGCTACACCGAAAGCTTAAAACATCCCACCGTGGTCATGGTGATTAGCCTCATTGGTTTGATTTTAAATGTGCCGCTTAGCTATGCGTTTATTCATGGCGTCACCCTCGGTGAAACTGTGCTGATTCCTGCTATGGGCGGCGCAGGCTGTGGTTTTGCCTCTGGGATTGCGTTATGGATAAATTTATTGATGTTGGTAAGCTATTTGACTTTAAGCCCCCAGTCAGATTTTGCCAACCAGCGCTTTTTTGCCAATTTTGCTGGCATGGATTTTGCGCAGTTGCGTCAGCAATTATCGATTGGTATTCCCATTGGCATGTCGATTTTTTTTGAAGTGAGCGCGTTTAGTCTAGCCTCCATTATCATCAGTCCACTGGGTGAAATCGCGGTGGCAAGCCATCAGGTAGCGTTGACGATTTCATCGCAGTTATTTATGTTCCCGTTTTCAGTGGCGATGGCGCTCACCATCATGGTGTCAAATCGCTATGGCGCCAAAGATTACCGAGAGCTTAAGCGCATCAAGCTCATTGGCATTGCCGTAGCCACGTCATTTGCGGTAATTAGCATGCTGTCAACTGCCATTTTTCGGCAAACGCTGCCAACTTTCTTTAGTGAAAATCCCCAAGTGATTCAGCAAGCCGCGCTATTGTTATGGTTTGCTACCGTGTATCAGTTGTTTGATGCCTGGCAGGTCAATTTTGCGGGGATTTTGCGCGGTATGCAAGATACCACAGTGCCGATGTTTATCACCTTGTTTTGCTATTGGGTGGTGGCGATTCCGCTGGGTACCTATTTGGTGCGCCATACCGATATGGGGGCTAAAGGGTTTTGGATCGCGCTGGTTGCAGCGCTGGGATTGGCGTCACTGCTGTTAGGAACGCGTTTATTACGTCAGCAAAAACGCTTAAAAATGGCTTGGCAATAAAAATAAGTCGGTAATAAAAATGACTTGAAAAAAATGAGTGGCAATGATTAGTAAATTTGCTTAGGCTATTTATTGTGAGTTATTCGTTATGGGTCATGGATTGATGACTATGTGTAAGGTATTAAACCGATGATTTTATAGATATTTTAAATTAAAAATAAAGTAAAAAAGGGCTAACTAACGCCCTTTTTTATCATTCATGAAAGTTTGTTAATTAAAGTTTTCGCCAGTGAAGATACCATCAAATAGCACACTGGTTAAATAACGCTCACCACTGTCTGGCAGAATAACCACAATGGTTTTGCCTTGCATCTCAGGGCGGCTTGCTAGTTGATACGTCGCCTGCAGCGCTGCACCGCAAGAGATACCACATAAAATACCTTCTTGGGTCATCGCCCGTCTTGCCCATGCAATCGCATCATCGCCAGTTACCGTGATGACTTCATCAAGCAAATCAAGCGCAAGATTTTTTGGGATAAAGTTGGCGCCAATCCCTTGGATTTTATGCGGACCTGGGGTGATGGGTTTACCTTCACGCGTCTGGGTAATAATCGGTGATTCCGCAGGCTCAACCGCGACGGTATAAAGCGGCTGATGTTTGATTTGTTTAAAATACCGGGCGATACCCGAAATCGTCCCGCCTGTACCCACGCCTGCCACTAGCGCATCGACCTTACCCGCTGTGGCATTAAAAATCTCAGGTGCGGTGGTTTTGACATGGGTGTCTGGGTTGGCAGGGTTATCAAACTGTTGCGGCAAAAAGTATTCGCCAGGATGGTTGTCATGAATTTCTTGCGCAGCTTCCACCGCGCCTTTCATACCTAGCGAAGGCTCAGTGAGCACCAAGTGTGCGCCCAACGCAGCCAGCACTTTACGGCGCTCCATACTCATCGAAGCTGGCATGGTTAGCGTGATTTTATACCCTTTGGCTGCGGCCACAAACGCCAGCGCAATCCCCGTGTTGCCACTGGTCGGCTCGATGATTTGCATACCTGGCTTTAATAACCCTGCTTGCTCGGCGGCTTGCACCATGCCCGCACCGATTCGGCATTTGACTGAAAACGCGGGGTTACGGCTTTCGATTTTGGCAAGCACCGTCACACCCTGTGGCATGATATGGTTAAGACGCACCAGCGGCGTGTTACCAATCGCATCGGCATTGTTGGCATATACCGCTGTGCCAAGGTTGGCGGGTGCGGTGTAGTGATCATCAGGTTGTTGTAGCATAAGTATTCCCTTTTTTTTGAGGTATTATTGAATGATTTTACGGCAGTGATTTTGCGGTGTCTAACGCCATTTGGTAAATTCCATATATCAAAAAGCATTAATATACGGGTCTGTAATACAAAGCCGTAATACGGTGCTATAAGAAAGTTTATCAAATATTTATAGCCTGTTGATTAAACTTTCCTAATAAACTTACCCATTAAATTTTATTATTAGCTTGGCGCTGTATTACGTTTAACCAAGCTTGCATCGCTGGGGTCAGCGGTCGGTGTTTTCGCCATGCCATCACCATTTGCCAAGTCAAATTGGGCTGGATAAGCGGCAGGCAAACCAGCTGTTTGTCATCGAGCTTATCGGTGTAATATTTGGGCAGTAGCGTCACCCCCATGTTTTTTTTCAACAAGGTTGTCAATAGTTGCCATTGGTTGGTGTGGCAAACGATATCGGGTTCAAAGCCGAGTTTTTGGCACTCTTCGACAATCATTGAGGTAAATGACGAATGGGACGCAAACAACATCAACGACGCATTTTTTAAGGATTTTAAAGTCACTTGTTTGATGGTATAGCCCATATGCTGCCGGTGTGCCACCATCATAATGGGATAATCGCATACCGGGATATAATCAAAGTCCTCTTCAATCGGTTGCATCAAGGTACACACATCAAGCGTATCATCGAGCAAGGCTTGTTTTAACGACTCTGCGCCATCTTCTAGCAACGACAGCTCAATATGGCGATGGATTTGATAAAACTCAAAAATCGCATCGCTCAACAACTCACCCCCGAGTGGTGACAACCCTAGCCGCAGCTGCCCGCGATCCATGTGCTGATATTGTGTCACCGTCTGCTCAAGGTAGCCGACTTGTTGCAGCACCGTCTGCGCCTGCTCATATACCAATGCACCAATTTCGGTCAGCGCAATATCCCGCTTGCGGCTCATCAGTTGCTTATCAAACAGCGCCACCCCCAGCGTATCTTCCAAATTAGAAATGGCTTTGGTGACGGTTGGCTGCGTCAAATTCAAGGTATCGGCGGCATGAGAAAATCCGCCGGTCTTCACCACAGTGATAAAGCATTGAAGTTGTTTTAAGGTCATCATATTTCTGAACTGCCCAAAATAGCTTTATAGTGTTATAGCTTTGTTTTTTAGCTTTATAATTTTATAGTTTTGTAGCTTTATAGATTTTACGCATAATTTTAAAAATATTATTCATATTTTTTGTTAATGGGTTTTTTATACTAGATATCTCAATTGTTGATGACTTGTTTACATGAAACGCGCTATGAATCTTTCAACTTTTCAGCAGATTTTCCCTCATAAACTGGTGCCCCGTAAACTGCTACGCCATAAACTGTTACCCCATAAAATAGACCCTATGTTACAACAGCCACTGGTCAAAATTTTACTGCAAATCACCCTCATTGGTGTGGTATGGGGCTTAGCTGACATCCTCAAAAAATTATTCAACCTCCCTATGTCATCTGGCATTGTGGGACTGTTTTTGATGCTGGGATTACTATTGACTGGGGTTATTAAACTCGACTGGGTCAATGTCGGCGCGAAGTTTATCTTGGGCGAGTTGGTGCTGTTATTTATTCCGCTGATGATGTCGATTACCCAATATCAGCAGTTATTTTTTGCTAAAGGTTGGCAGCTGATGATTACCATTGTCGTGAGTACGGCACTGGTGATGCTCAGCTCTGCCATCACTTTTATGCTAGGCAATCGTGTCAAACGCGTGTTGTATCGCCGCAAGCACCATACACATCAATAATCAAACATATCACGAATCATACACATCGTAATTTACTATGAATATTATCTCTATCGGCTGTTTACTTTGGACTATCTTGGCGTATGTTTTAGCAAAGCGGGTATATGCCCGTTTCCCAAAATTTTGGCTCAATCCTGCCATCACGGTGGCGACGGTAACGATTGTATTGATGATTGTGCTTGGGATTTCTTACCAAACCTATTTTGCCGATACCGCTTGGATTGTTGAGTTGTTGGGCCCTGCCACCGTGGCATTTGCCATACCGATTTATCAGTATCGTCAATTGATTTACCGCTATGCTGCCGTGCTTGCGGTGTCGATTGTGGTGGGCATGTTGGTGGGTATTGCTAGCATTATGTTGTTTGCTAGCGTGTTTAAATTTGATGCCACACTCACCTACAGTTTGATGGCACGGTCAATTTCTACCCCATTTGCCATTGATTTGGCGCAGCAGATTCATGGTTCAGCGGCGCTCGTCTCGCTCTTTACCTTAATTACTGGGGTGGTCGGCATGGTGATTGGCGATATGGTACTGGCCTGGTCAAAAATCCGTTTCCATCTTGCCCACGGCGTGGCATTTGGTAATGCATCACATGGTTTTGGTACTGCAAGAGCCAGTCAGCGCCATGAAAGCGAAGGCGTGATTGCCAGTCTGACGATGGTATTGGCAGGGTTATTTATGGTATTTTTTGGTCCTGCGCTGATTCATTTAATGACGGCTATTTAACCCATGCTTTTTAAGCTATTTAACACATGCCTTTTAATACCTGCTGTGATTTTACAATACCTCAAAGCTGTCTAGTCATGAAAACTTGCCAAAATGACGTATTAATATTTGCCAAACAAAATAAAATTAGCGACAATGACCTACCTTTTTTTGGATTGTAGGAAAAAATTATGTCATTACAACAGATTATTGAAGATGCGTTTGAAAACCGTGCCAACCTCAACCCCAATGACGCCACCGACGATGTGCGTGCTGCCGTCAATGATGTGCTCGCCCAGCTCGATGCAGGTACCCTGCGCGTGGCAGAAAAAAAAGACGGTGAATGGATCGTCAATCAATGGGTTAAAAAAGCGGTATTATTATCCTTTCGTCTGAATGACAATCGCATCATGAATGGTGGTCGTGACCTGCAATTTTTTGATAAAGTCGAAACCAAATTTTCAGATTGGGGCGATGAACAATTTGCCAGAGCGGGCGTGCGCGTGGTGCCACCTGCCATCGCGCGTAAAGGCTCATACATTGCCAAAGGCGCTATCTTGATGCCATCTTACGTCAATATCGGTGCCTATGTCGATGAAGGCACAATGGTCGATACGTGGGCGACGGTAGGTTCATGCGCCCAAATCGGTAAAAACGTGCATCTATCAGGTGGTGTCGGCATTGGCGGCGTCCTTGAACCGCTACAAGCCAATCCAACTATTATTGAAGACAACTGCTTTATCGGTGCGCGCTCAGAAATCGTTGAAGGTGTGATTGTTGAGGAAGGCTCGGTGATTTCGATGGGGGTATATATCGGTCAATCAACCAAAATCCTAGACCGCGAAACAGGCGAAATCAGTTACGGTCGTATTCCTGCAGGGTCAGTGGTCGTGTCAGGCAGTTTGCCAAGCAAAGACGGCTCGCATAGCTTGTACTGTGCGGTCATCGTGAAAAAAGTAGACGCGCAAACCCGCTCAAAAACCTCGATCAATGACTTGTTAAGAATGGACTAAAATAAACGTTAATAAAACAAAAGCAAATCAACCATGGTTTGCTTTTTTTATCGGTTTGATAACAGGAAAAGTTATGTCATCACAAAAAAATGAAAATTATGAAAACGGTATTAACGTCCGCAAACAAGTCATGGGCGAAGCGCATGTGGAGCGTGCCATGTCACAAGTCACCGAATTTACTGCCCCACTACAAGACTGGATTAATGAACATGCCTGGGGCTCGACGTGGCAACGCGACGACACTGATGGAAAAGGCATTGACCGCAAAACCCGCTCGCTAATCACCCTTGCCTTTTTAATCGCGCAAAAATCCCCAACAGAACTAAAAGGGCATATTCGCGGGGCGATTAATAACGGCGCAAGCGTAGCAGAAATTCAAGAAGTGCTACTACATAGCCTACCTTACTGCGGGGCGCCAGCGGCGCAAGAAGCCTATCGTGCTGCAGTGGACGTGTTAACCGAAATGAAATTGCTTTAACCGCTGAACACAAAGATTTATTGGCATAAATTTGATAAAATAAACGCTAATTTTTATTAGTTAATCACATTTATGCCAAATTCAACGCTACCCATCCGCAATACCGCCATTCCCACCACTGACCCCGAAGCAGGACTTAAAGTCACTGAGATTTTTTATTCGCTGCAAGGTGAAGCCTTGACCGCAGGATTACCGACGATTTTTATTCGCTTGACGGGCTGCCCGCTGCGCTGCGTGTATTGTGATACCGAATATGCCTTTGTCGGCGGCGAGCGCATGAGTTTGGAAGGGATTTTGGCAGTGTGTCAGAGTTTTCCGTGCCAGCGTATTTGTTTGACAGGTGGCGAGCCTTTAGCCCAGCCCAATGCAATCGCTTTGATGAATTTGCTACTGGCGCATGGCTACGAGATTTCGCTTGAAACTTCGGGCGCGCTGTCCGTGGCAGAGGTGCCAACGGCAGTCTCTAAGGTCATGGATATCAAAACCCCAAGCTCTCAAGAAGCCGATAAAAATCTGTGGCAAAACCTCCCCTACTTAACTACCCATGACCAAATCAAATTTGTCATTATGAATCGCGACGACTATGACTGGTCAAAACAAATCCTAGCAGACTACCAACTGGATAAAAAAGTCGCGACGGTATGGTTTTCTCCGATGTTTAATGTGGAAGAACGTCAAACCAATATACCTACCCTTGCCACTGACTTGGCAGAATGGATACTTGCCGATGCGCTGCCAGTGCGTTTTCAACTGCAACTGCATAAAATCATTTGGGCAGATGCCAAAGGCAAATAGCCGCTGCCAAATAGCCACTGCCAAATAGCCGCTGTCAAATCGTTAGAATACAACTTAGGGAAATATCAAGCCAATGGGAAAAATGATTGTTTGGGGGCTGATTGCGTCGGCTTTTTTTAGCACGTCGTTTGTACTGTATCAATTGATGAGTGTACAAGGCGGACATTGGTTTTGGTCAGCAAGTTTTCGCTGTTTTTTTATGTGGCTGTTGTTATCGGTTTTTATTTTGCTGCAAAACAAACTCAATCCGTCCAAGCTGATAGCGCTATGTAAACTATTTGCCAGTCATTGGCAGTTTTGGTGTGTGACGGGCGGTATTGGGCTTGGCACATATGGACTGCTGGCGTTTGCGGCAGATTATGCCGAAGGATGGGTGATTGCCGCAACCTATTTATTCACTGTGGTGGCAAGCTTGGTGGTGCTGAGTTTTTTTGGGCAATCATTTCAAAAAAAAGTCATTGTGTATTCGGTGATTGTATTTATCGGTGTGGTACTTGCCAATGTGGGTGAAGGGTTAAGGCATAGCACGAGCCAAGGCACTGATTGGCATGCTTTGTTGCTATTTGGTGCGCTGCCTGCCTTTATTGCCAGTTTTTGTTTTCCCTTAGGTAATCAATTGATTTGGCAAGCAGGACAACCCAAAGGGGACTCTACCCATCCTACCGATGCAATAAGCAAGGCAGCGAACAATGAAACGAGCAAGCTAACAAGCGAATTGGCAACGAGCAAATTGCTACAAAAAGTACCGCAAGTGACTTCCCCGCTGCTATCAAATCCCTTGCATAAAGTCTGGCTGATGTCGCTAGGGTCATTGCCAATATGGTTGGTATTAGGCATCATGGTACAACCGCCCGCGCCCAGTGTCTCACAAATGACCATTAGTTTTTTGGTTGCCTTGATGGCAGGTGTGCTAGGTACGACCACTTTTTTACATGCCCGTAGTCTTGCCAAACAGCCACAACAACTGGCCGCCGTCGATGCCACACAAGGCAGTGAAATTATTTTTGCGTTGTTAGGCGGTATGTTGCTGCTGCACACGCCCATGCCATCAGGCTTAAGTTTTGTGGGGATTGCGCTGGTGATTATTGGGCTTGTGCTGTTTGCCAAGCAACGCTAACGGTAGTCCACATTGTCATAGTTTGCTATAATGCAGGCACTTTTACGTTAACCCTTTATTTAACCGATTAGGATTATTTGATGAATACTTTGACCGCTCTTTCACCTATTGATGGTCGCTATGCCAGTAAAGTGGATAGTTTACGTCCTTACCTGTCAGAATTTGGCTTGATTCATGCCCGTGTGACGGTGGAAGTGCGCTGGTTGCAGACCCTTGCCAATCATGCAGATATTCATGAAATTCAGCCTTTTTCGGCAGCGACCAATGAGCGCTTAGACGCGATTGTAGCCAATTTTAGCGAAGCAGACGCGATGCGTATCAAAGACATCGAACGCACCACCAACCATGATGTCAAAGCCGTTGAATACTTTTTAAAAGAAAAAATTGCCGACATCGATGCGCTAAAAGACGCGGGTGAATTTATCCATTTTGCCTGTACCTCTGAAGATATCAATAACTTATCACACGCATTGATGTTAAAATCTGGTCGTGACGTACTGGCGCAATCGATGCAAAAAATCATTGATGAGATTGCCGCACTCGCCGAAACCCATGCCGACCAACCCATGCTGTCACGCACGCATGGGCAAACCGCGAGCCCAACGACTTTGGGTAAAGAAATGGCAAACGTGGCATACCGTCTGCATCGCCAGCTCAAGCAATTTAATAACGTAGAATTGCTAGGTAAAATCAATGGTGCGGTGGGTAACTATAACGCGCACCTGTCAGCCTACCCACAAATCGACTGGGCAAAGAATGCCGAAGACTTTGTCACTAGTCTTGGGTTGACTTTTAATCCGTATACCACCCAAATTGAGCCACACGACTATATCGCCGAATTGTTTGACGCGCTGCGCCGTTACAATACCATTTTGATTGATTTTAACCGTGATGTATGGACGTATATCTCCTTGGGTTATTTCAAACAAAAACTTAAAGATGGCGAAGTGGGCTCATCCACCATGCCACATAAAGTCAACCCAATCGACTTTGAAAACTCAGAAGGTAATCTGGGTATTGCCAATGCCATGCTCGCGCATTTGGGTGAAAAATTGCCGATTTCGCGTATGCAGCGCGACTTGACTGACTCGACAGTCCTTCGCAATATGGGGGTGGGTTTTGCCCAAAGTCTGATTGCCTTTGACGCCTGCTTAAAAGGTATTGGCAAATTAGAGCTTAACGCCAATCGTCTCAATGAAGACCTAGCGCTTGCCCAAGAAGTATTGGCAGAGCCAATCCAAACCGTGATGCGTCGCTACAATGTTGAAAAACCCTATGAGAAACTAAAAGCCTTGACCCGCGGTCAAGCCATGACCCGTGAGATGATGGTCAACTTTGTCAATGGCGATGAACTGGCAGCCGTACCAGAAACTGAGCGTCAACGTTTGGCTGATTTGACCCCTGCCACTTATACAGGTAATGCAGCACAGCAAGCCAAAAACTTGAAAAATTTATTAAAATAATATCTTCCCACTGATAAAAAAGGACGTCTAAGCGTCCTTTTTTATCAGAATTTTTTTACAGAATTTTTTTTACATAAATTTTTTTAGATAAATTTGTTGATTGAGCTTTGGGTTATTTTTTGGCATAGCCTTGTTGATTCAGATAAGGCAGCACCTCGGGACGGACGGGTTTATCCAAATAACTTTCAATGGTGTGCACCCAATCTGACCCTGCTTGACCACGCGTCGTATAATAATCGGCAACGGTTTGGTTATACTGGTCTAATGCGGATTTGTCAGCGGGTTGATATTGGTTGGTGGAAACCACCAATGCCTTTGGCAAACGTGGACGCATGGCAGGATTTTGGTCAGGATAACCCAATGCCATGCCAAATAGCGGCACCACGCCTTGTGGCAGTTTGAGTATGTCGCCCATCCGTCTGATATCATTGCGGATACTGCCCAAATACACACCACCCAATCCCATGCTCTCAGCCGCTAGCAGCAGATTTTGCGCCATAATGGCTGCATCAACCGCCCCAACAATGGTGACTTCAGTCCAATCAATTTGCGCATTGGGTACAAGGGTTTGGTGGCGGTGGTTGTCCATACAAAAAATTAGTAGCTCGGCACAGTGCTCCACATAGGGATGACCGTATTTTTCCCCGTCTTTGGCTTGCTGGGCATCGGCGCAAATACGGCGGATGTCATAACGCTGCTTTGCATCTGTGACTCGAATGATGCTTGCCGACTGCAAAAACCCCGATGATGAGCCTGCCATCCCCGCTTCGATGAGCTGCTCAAACGTTGCTGCATCTATTGGCTGGTTGGTGAATTTGCGAATCGAGCGATGATTGAGTATCGTCTCTAGGGTGGGTTTACTGTCACTATGCTCACTATGTGTTGTCATAATTTACCTTGTTATGATTTGCCTTGTTATGGTTTGTGTTGTTATAAGTTGGGTTATGGTTTGATTAGGCTTAGGGTTGGTATTTTTCAATCAGCTTTTGCGCTTGCACAATCACCGGGGTATCGACCATCTGTCCATCCATGGCAAATGCCGCAAGCCCTGTCTGTGCATAATGGTCAACCACTTTTTTGGCAAAGGCAAGCTGTGCTTGGCTGGGTCTAGCCAGTGCATTGACAATAGCGACTTGGTTGGGATGAATACATAGCATCCCTGAAAAACCCAAATCGCGCCACCCATTGACACGCTGGGTCAAACCGTCATCATCATTGAAAGGCGGGTATACGCATTCAATCGGTGGGGTGAGCGCATTGATAGCACTATGCAAGCTTAGCTGATAACGGATTTGGTTGGCAACCATCTGCCCTGCCTCGCTGTCTGCGCGCACGCCCAATTTTTCACAGATATCCAAAAAGCCAAAACTGAGCGCAGTCAAGCCTGCCGCAGCGGCGATGTCGGGTATATTTGCCATGCCTTTGGGTGTCTCAATCAAGGCAATCATGGGTTTGGCGAGCACATGACGGACACGGTCAATCTCTATGGCGTGCTCGACTTTGGGTAGCACTACCCCAATCACGTTGTTGATTGCGGACGCTGGCAAAGATTTGAGCAAATCAATATCGCCTGCTTGGTGGTTGCTACTCGCGGCATTGATACGCACCCAAACAGGCTGGGCATCAGCGCCGCTTAGATAATTGACCACATTGTCGCGCGATTGCATTTTGACACTATCACTGACTGCATCTTCTAAGTCAATTATCACCGTATCTGCGCCACGGGCAAAGGCTTTTTCCACCCGCTCAATATTGATGGCGGGTACAAACAAATAACTGGTTGCGCTCAATCCCTTGGGTTTTGCTACATTGTTTTCGCTCATGCGACATCCTTTTTCGTCCATTTTTGGTGACATATTTTTCTTTTTGGCAAACAACTTATCAAACAGTTTATCAAACAGCTTATCAAACAGCTTATCAAACAGCTTATCAAGCAACAACGCCCTACCCAAAGTAACGCGTTTTTTAAGTTATTTTAAAACCGTCAATTTGGCTTTTTCACTGCGGCTAAACAGTAAATTTAACACGATGGCGACCACTGTCGCAGTACCGATGCCGCCCAAATTAAATTGTCCAATATGCAAGCTAAAATCCCCAGCGCCCATAATGACGGTCACCGCAGCAATGATTAAATTAGCATTTTTACTAAAATCAATGTGATTATCCAGCCAAATTTTGACCCCTGCTACTGTAATAAGCCCAAACACCACGATGGAGGCACCGCCCAATAATGGCGCTGGGATAGTATGGATAATCGCGCCAAATTTTGGTGACAGACCCAGTAGCACAGCAATCAAGCCTGCCACCACAAAAACCGTGGTCGAGTATACTTTGGTCACTGCCATCACGCCAATATTTTCCGCATAGGTTGTCACGCCCGTACCGCCCATGCTCGATGACATCGCTGTACATAGACCATCGGCGAAAAACGCCCGTCCCATATAAGGCGATACCGCTTGTCCTGTCATGGCTTCTACCGCTTTGATATGTCCTAAATTTTCGGCGATTAAAATAAAGGCAACCGGGGCAATCAAAATTATTGCGTTGATATCAAACGTCGGATGATAAAAATTCGGTAATCCGACCCAAGCTGCTTGGGCAACTGGGGTAAAATCAATCGGCTTGCCATACCCCAGCACATTGGTGAGCACAAAATATGCTATATAAGCCAATACCAATCCAATCAGTAGCAACAAACGACGTAGCATACCGCGGCTAAACACAGCGACCGCACTGATACACAGCACCGTCATCAACGCAACCCAACTATCAAACTGGTTCCCCGACACGCCTTTGATAGTCACTGGCGCCAAATTTAGCCCGATAATCATCACAATCGCACCGGTTACCACAGGCGGCATGAGTTTCTCAATCCAGCCAACCCCTGTTTTCATCACGAGTAATCCGACCATGGCATAAAAAATACCACAGACAAAAATACCACCGAGCGCCACAGATAAATTACCGTTAAAGCCTGAGCCTGTATAAGCCGTTGCGGTAATCACGGGCGCGATAAATGCAAAACTTGACCCTAAATAACTGGGTACTCGCCCACCCGTTAAAAAGAAAAACAGCACCGTACTGAGCCCCGCCATCAAAATCGCAAGGTTGGCATCAAATCCCATCAATAACGGCGCAAGCACCGTTGCCCCAAACATCGCAAACGCATGTTGCAGCCCAAGTAGCACACTTTTATCAGCAGGTAAATACTCATGAATACGCACAGGATGATGATCTAAATGCCCATCGTAAGGCTGCCATTTTGGGAACCAGCCGCTATCATTGCCGGTATTTTGATGGGTTGGTTGTCTTTGCGAATTTGCCATAACTTTGCTCTCATCTGTCAACTGCGCGAATTTTACACGTTATTTTTGTTTTGTCAAAAAACCCTGCGCTTTGAGCCAATCTTCTGCAGTAGCGACATACGGTTGACTGTAGTAATCGGCAAATTTTTGACGGTATGGCTTACGCTCACGCGCTTCATTAAACGCCAAAATGGTTTGTTCATAATCGGCGAGCATTTGTGGTAACGCGTCAACTTGATACTGATTGTCAAAATACACCGCAGATTTTGGTAAACGCGGTTTTAGGCGCATTTCCACGCTAGGTTTACCGATACATAAGCCAAAAATTGGATAGGTATATTTTGGTAGCTGAAGTAGTTCGATTAAGTCTTTGGCAATCATACGCAAACCGCCAATCGGACAGGTGGCATAACCCAAACTCTCTGCCGCCACTGTGGCATTTTGCGCCGCCAATGCTGTATCGGTAGCGAGGGTAATCAATGTATCACTATCCTTAAACCCCTCAAAGCTGCCGTCATACGCTTGACTGCTCAAATACGAGCGATAGCCATCCATCACAAATACCAAAAACACACTACATTGGGCTATTTGTGGGTTACGCGGTTGCAAATCGACGATTTTTTGACGTAACGCTTTATCACTGATGTTGATAATGCTGTAGTGCTGTCCGTTTTGCCAACTTGGCGCTTGCTGGGCGCATTTGATGATGTCATTTAATTGCGAATCTGGCACGGTGGCGCTACTGTCAAACTCTCGATACACCCGATGATTTTGTAAAAGTTCAATGGTTTGATTACTTACAGTTTGATTATTCATGGTTGCCCCGTTAGAAGTGATTTAAACATGATTTGATGATTGTTGATGTTGATACGGTCGCCAAAGTAGCGCCACCCCAATAAGCAAAACGATGGCAGAGATGGGTAACAACGCAAGCCAAATATTTTTGCCTGTTGCAACTAGCGCAGTTAAGGGTCCGATAAGCTGCCCAAATGCAAAACTTGCGGTCATCAGCGCACTTAAGTTGTATTTAGGGTAGTGCGTGACTTGGCTTGCTGCCACTTGTAGCCCTGCCATCGTCACCACCATAAAAGTGCCGCCCACCATCAGCGCTGACAACATCAAACCCGCCAACGACTGCCAAAGCGCAGGCAATAACGTACCAACCGCCATGATGATTTGCGATACTCGCCAAACGCCGAGCAAAGAAAAATTGTTATAACGGCGTTGTAACCCCTGCGACAACACCACCGACAAAGCCGCCGCCAACCCAAAAAATGGCCAAATCAGCAAATAACTTTGCCCTGATAACCATTGCTTGGCGATTTGTGGCAAAAAAGTCGCAGGTAAAATATAGCCAAACCCGAATAAACCGTAGGCGGTTAATACATTCGCTAATTTTAGCTTGGCAGGTGTTATGCTAGCGGTAGGATTGGTATGGCTGGCTGTGGTATGGGCAGCTTTACTAGGGTTGGTTTTGGCAGCGGCTGTTGAGGCAAACTGTAAGTTGATTTTCGCCAGCAGAAAGGTGACAAGCAGGGTGGCGAGCAGTGCAATCACGCCTAAATACTGCCATAATCGACTCGATAATGGACTGAATGATGACTGAGCCGCGATAGTCGCCGTCGCTGATTGAAAAATAAAATAGCTACAAATCAATCCTGTAAGAGTGATACCGATACCGACGCCCGTATAAATCAAACCGCTAGTGACTACACGTCTTGATTTCAACCAATTGATTGCAAACGCACTGATAGATACCAGCACCCAAGCGCTTGCCACGCCCGCCAAAAAGCGTAACACCAGTAACCAGTCAAAGCTGCTTAGCGAAGCCAGCCAAGTGGTGAGCGTCACCAAGCTGAGACCTAATATGACAAAAAGCGGATGTCGCTTACTTTTAAGCAGTAACAGTGCACCGACCAAATAGCCAACATAGTTGCTGCTTGATAACCACGCCGTTTGCGCAAGATGCACCGTGCCTTCTTGTATCATTAAAGGCAAAATCGGTGTAAAAGCAAATCGCCCGATTCCCATTGCCACCGCAAGCGCGGTACTCGCTAAGATAAAGCAAAATATAATCTGTTGTCGGTCAGATTGTGACATTTTGCGTTACCCCTTGATTTTATTGACACGGCTTGTCAGCGTTTAAGCTTGCATTTTAAAGATTATTGAGCATACTTTGCAAGGTTTCCTTCACATTTTTGGACGACATATTAGCTTGGCTTAATATCAAAGCGTCGTTAACCATTGACTTTTTGTCTGCTACCAAGGCATTCCAATTTGATAAACCCTGTATCAAACGTGACGCCAACAGTGGGTTACGTTTATCCAAATCTTGCATCATGCTCAAATACTGCTCAACGCCCTGCTGTGTCCAAATTTTGGTAGGCTGCGCAAGCAATCCGCCGAGCACCGCCCGCACACGGTTTGGGGTATTGATATCAAAGTCTTGATGTGAGGTTAATGCAAAAATATCGGCAACGCTCGCCTGACTGTCATTGGCTTGGACACCAAACCATAAATCCATCACCAATGCATCATGATGAAAGCGTTGGTAAAAATCGGCAAGCCATTCAGCTTTTTGGGGCAAGCCATGCTCCACCGCCGCATTTAACGCGCCTAAACGCTCAGTCATACAAGACGCTTGTTGGTACTGGGTAATCGCCCAGTGTTTGGCATCACTCACGCCTGCCAATAACGCCATATCCAGCACTACATTTCGCCATGCCCGCACGCCCATGGCTTCGGCTGTATCTTCATACGCGCTAATCGGCAGTTTGGCATACGCACTTTGCCAAATGTCTTTAAGCTCTCCCGCCACGGCTTTTTTGATCGCTTGATGTCGGGCACGAACTTGGCTAGGGTCATAGTCGGTCTGAATCGCACTACCCAGCTCTCGCTCGCTTGGCATATCTAGTAACCGCGCCGCTAGCATAGGATCGGTTTCTGATAGCGCTGGCAGACTGGCTTTTAATGCCGTGATATAGGCATCGGTATCGGCATTTTGCAATAAAATACGATTGACCAACAACTGTGCCGCTTGCCAACGGTTAAAGCCATTGGTCTCATACTGCATCAAAAACGCCAAATCATCATTGCTATACTCAAAATTGAGTTGAACAGGCGCGGAAAAATCACGAAGCAATGACACCACAGGGTCAAAATCCGCCTTAGCAAATAACCCATCAAATTCAAAGTTCTGGCTATCATCTTTTAACAATACCAAGTCTTCTTTCGCCAACTCACCCGTGGCACGGTTAAAAATCGCCATCTTAACAGGAATCGGCAAGGCTTTTGGCGCCGGATAGCCTGCTACTTGGCGCGTGTGTTGACTTAGCGCCAAGATAAGCTTGTCAGCTGTTTTTTCAAAATGCCCTGATAACGTCGGTGTACCTGGCTGGGTATACCAATCAATAAATGTTTCAATACTTGGATCTGCAACGCTCAGTGCAGATAACAAGTCTTCAACCGTCACCGCTTGCCCATCGTAACGGCGGAAATATTCATCCGTGCCTTGACGGAATTTTTCTTTGCCAAGCGTATTGGCAATCATGCGCACGATTTCTGCGCCTTTCTCGTACACTGTGGCGGTGTAGAAATTATTAATCTCGACAAAATGGTCAGGGCGTGGTGGATGCGCCAATGGGCTGGCATCTTCAGGAAACTGTGCCGCTCGCAATGTTGCCACATCATCAATCCGCTGTACCGCAGGGGAATGCAGACTTTCGGAAAAAGACTGGTCACGAAATACGGTAAAGCCTTCTTTTAGGCACAGCTGAAACCAGTCACGGCAGGTGATACGGTTGCCCGTCCAGTTATGGAAGTATTCATGGGCAATCACCGCTTTGACATTAAAGTTACGGCGATCGGTGGTGGTCTCTGGGCTAGATAGGACGCAAGCGGTGTTAAAAATATTTAATCCTTTGTTTTCCATCGCGCCCATATTAAACTGGCTAACCGCCACAATCATATAGCGGTCAAGATCATACGCCCGTCCGTAGTTGTCTTCATCCCATTTCATTGAGTCTTTTAACGCTTGCATGCCGACATGGCACTGCTCGATATTTTCACGCTTGGCGTATAACTCAAGCAGCACCTCACGCCCTTCGCTAGTGGTGTAATGGTCGGTCAATACGTCCAAATCTGCCATCACGCAAGCGAATAGATAACTTGGTTTTTTGGTGGGGTCTTGCCACACCGCAAAATGACGATCGCCTGCAAGCTCCCCTTGGTCGATTAAATTACCATTTGCCAATAGCGTTGGGTAAGTTTTATCGGCTTCAATGCGTGTGGTAAAGGTGGCAAGCACATCGGGACGGTCTGGATAAAAGGTAATTTTACGAAACCCTTCTGGCTCACACTGGGTACAGAACATTTTGTCCGCCCCTTCCCCTGCTTGGTATAAGCCTTCAAGACTGGTATTGGTTTGCGGCACGATGGTGACAACGGTGGTAATCTGACAAGTGTCTGGCGCGTTAACAATCGTTAGGCTTTCTTGGTCTAGTTGGTAGTCGCTTTCGCTTAAGGTTTTACCGTTTAAGGTAATTGACTCAAGTTGCAATTCTCGTCCAAAGAGTACCAAATCGCCTGCCGTGTTTCTTGTCATGTCAAGATTGGCGGTGACGGTTGCATGCTTTTTATCAGCGCCATCAAATAACTCGATGTTAAGGTCAATGTGATTGACGCTAAAGACCGGCGGCGTGTAGTCTTTTAGGTAGATTTTTTGCGGTTGGCTTGGGTCGGGTGTTGGTGTATTAGCAGGCACATCGGGCATTTGGGTGTTTAATAATTGTGGGTGTTCGGTTTGGTTGGTTTCGGTGACGTTGGTCATATATTTCTTTAGCTCGCAATGTGTTGTTAAAAATTATTCTCATTCAATGTGGCTATTATGCCATAATTAATGACGTTTTTTGGTCATAAACCATAATGACTTTGTTATTACATTTGCATGCTATTTTTTTTATTTTTATCGGATAAAATTTCAACTCTTTTTGACTCGCTTGTTGGTGACATGATGGATAATTTTGTAGGTAATTTATTTGATTTAGATTGGAAATTGATGGTAGTTCACATGTTTCAAATGGTGATAGCGTTTGTGTTGGTATTACCTGTAGGCTACAATCGTGAGAACAGTCGACAAAGCATTGGGCTGCGCACTTTTCCGCTTGTAAGCCTAGCAAGCTGTAGTTTTGCGCTGCTTGGGTTTGAAGTGCAAGGCGAAGACCCGAGTGCGATGGGGCGCATCGTAAGCGGCGTGGTAACGGGGATTGGCTTTATCGGCGGTGGGGCAATTCTCAAAAAAGATGGCATGATTGAAGGGACGTCGACAGCGGCGGCGATTTGGTCGGCAGGCTGTGTGGGCGTGGCAGTGGCGATGGGACGACTAGAGATTGCGGTATTGATTAGTGTGTTTATGGTAGGGATTTTTTATTTTGTTAGTCCGTTAAAACAAAAACTTAGTAAGGATAATGAGGATGTTTAATGTATAAGGTTGGATAACAGCTTAAACTTGCCCCAAGAAAAGCTGTTACTTTTCTTAGGGTAAAACCGCTCATTTAACACCCATCGTCCACCATCATTGCAACACAAACTCTCTTAGGCTTACCACTTTATCGCGCACTTTTGCCGCTTCCTCAAACTTCAAATCACGCGACAAGGCTTTCATCTCTTTTTCTAGCCGTGCAATCTCTTTGGCCAGCAAATCAGGCGAACGCAAAATCGAAATATCCACATCGGGGAACGCATGGGTGACCGCAATCGCTTGGTTATCATTCGGGGTTTCTGCCTCGCCGGTGTCGATTTTGTCGGTAATCTGGCGACGAGCGGATGTCGGCGTGATGCCATGTTCTTCGTTATACGCCATCTGTTTGGCACGGCGACGCTCGGTTTCTTCCATCGCCTTTTGCATACTTGGGGTAATGCTGTCAGCGTATAAAATCGCCTTACCATTGACATGGCGCGCGGCACGACCGATGGTCTGAATGAGCGAACGCTCCGAGCGTAAAAAGCCTTCTTTATCCGCATCAAAAATCGCCACCAAGCTCACCTCAGGCATATCCAACCCCTCACGCAACAGGTTGATACCAACCAGCACATCATGCACGCCTGTCCGCAGTTCATGGATGATTTTCATCCGCTCCACCGTGTCAATATCCGAGTGCAAATAAGCGACTTTGATGTTGTACTCTTTTAGATAACCGGTCAAATCTTCTGCCATGCGTTTGGTGAGCGTGGTAATCAGCACTCGCTCATCTTTGGCTTTACGAATGTTGATTTCTGATAGCACATCATCAACTTGGGTCAAGACAGGGCGAATCTCTAGTATCGGATCGACCAGACCTGTCGGACGCACCACTTGCTCTACGATTTGCTCGCTGTGCTCAAGCTCGTACTGCGCCGGGGTCGCCGACACATACACTGTACTTGGGGTAATACGCTCCCATTCTTCAAACATCAGCGGGCGGTTATCCATCGCAGACGGTAGGCGAAAGCCGTAATTGACCAAGGTTTCTTTACGACTTCTATCGCCTTTGTACATCGCGCCGACTTGTGGCACGGTTACATGGCTTTCATCAATAAACAGCAAGGCGTCGGGGGGAATATAGTCAAACAAGGTCGGCGGTGCTTCACCCGCAGGACGTCCCGATAAATGGCGCGAATAGTTCTCAATGCCGTTACAGTAGCCAAGCTGTTGAATCATTTCCAAATCATAAGTGGTGCGTTCTTTGATACGCTGTGCTTCAATCAGTTTGTCATGCGCTCGAAAATAGTCAAGGCGTTGTTCAAGCTCGGCTTTGATAGTGCCACTGGCTCTTTCTAGCTTGTCTCGTGGGGTGACGTAGTGAGATTTTGGATAGATGGTAATGCGTGGCACACTGCGCACGTTCTTACCTGTCAACGGGTCAAACCAAGTGATTTTCTCCACTTCATCATCAAACATACTGATACGCACCGCAAGCTGTTCAGACTCAGCGGGGTAAATATCAAGCACTTCGCCACGCAAGCGGTAAGTACCTCGCCCAAAGTCAAGCTCGTTACGCGTATATTGCAGCTCCACCAAGCGTTTGAGCATGGCAGTGCGATCGATTTTGTCACCCACTACGATGTGAAGGAGCATTTTTAGGTAGCTTTCTGGGTCACCAAGACCATAGATACAAGATACCGATGCAATGATAATGGCGTCACGACGTTCGAGTAGCGCACGCGTGGCGGACAGTCGCATTTGGTCGATATGGTCGTTAATGGCGCTGTCTTTTTCGATAAAAGTATCGCTGGCAGGCACATAGGCTTCAGGCTGATAATAGTCGTAATAACTGACAAAATACTCCACAGCATTGTGGGGAAAGAACGCCTTAAACTCGCCATATAGCTGGGCGGCAAGGGTTTTGTTGTGTGCCATGATGATGGTGGGACGCTGGCATTGGGCAATCACTTTTGCCATGGTGTAGGTTTTACCTGAGCCTGTCACCCCTAAGAGCAGCTGACCGTGCATGCCTTTGTCGACACCGTCAACCAATTTGGCAATCGCTTGCGGTTGGTCGCCTGAGGGTTCAAATTCGGTCACCATCTCAAAGGGTTTGCTTGAGATTTGGGTGCCACTGGCATTAACACCTGTGATTTGGGCATCATCTTGGATTTGGCGGGCAAGTTGGCTAAGTTCACGTTCGGAGCGGGAAGATTGAGGTGGTCGCATTTTATTGTCTTTATCGTAGTCACAGATGGGTAAATAATGGGGTTGATGGATGAGAAGTTAAAGCAAAATAACGCGAAATATTGTATCAGTGACTGGTTATATCGAAAAAGACCACCCATGAACACCCCCCTCATCAAATTTGTTCAAATTACCCTACTTAGCCTATTCCAGTTAGGCATTTAAAAGCATTAGGTTAATTTGGCAAAATCCCTTATAATATCCCCTGACTTTTTCCACTGTAGCGGCAGTGACTTGTATGAGTCATTTTGCTATTAGTCATATTAATCATTTTTTCGTTAATCATTTTGCAAACTTGCTCGTGCTGTATTGCAGTCCGTGACTTTCTATTTTTGCTTTGTTCTCGTTTTAAAAATGTAAAATAGAGATAGGTTTGCAAAGCGATTAATTTTCTATCACCCTTGATGTAATGAGAAAATTAAATGCGTGAATATCAACTATTTACCTCTGAATCTGTGAGTGAAGGTCACCCAGACAAACTCGCTGACCAAATCTCTGATGCTATCCTTGACGCCATCCTTGAACAAGACATCCATGCGCGTGTGGCATGCGAAACTTTGACCAAAACAGGCGGCGTGGTGCTGGCGGGTGAAATCTCTACCACCGCCAATGTTGATTTTGAAAAAATCGTGCGTGATACCGTCCTGCGCGTCGGCTATAACAGCTCAGAGTTGGGCTTTGATGGCGCCACCTGTGCGGTTATCAATATGCTTGGCAAACAATCTCCCGAAATCGCCCAAGGCGTTGACCGCTCGCGCCCTGAGGAGCAAGGTGCAGGTGACCAAGGTTTGATGTTTGGTTATGCCACTCATGAGACGGATGTGTTGATGCCTGCCCCCATTCAGTTTTCCCATCGTTTGATGGAAAAGCAAGCTCAATTGCGTAAAGACGGCACATTAGCGTGGCTGCGTCCCGATGCCAAAGCGCAAGTCACCGTACGCTATGATGGCGACAAACCTGCGTTTATTGATGCGCTGGTACTATCAACCCAACACGATCCCAGTATCTCGCAAAAAGACTTGCATGAAGCGGTCATGGAAGAAATCATCAAGCCTGTCATCCCAGCTGCGATGCTGCACAAGGATACGAAGTATCATATCAACCCAACCGGGTTATTCGTGATTGGGGGTCCTGTGGGGGATGCGGGTTTGACGGGTCGTAAAATCATCGTAGACACGTATGGCGGTATGGCGCGTCACGGCGGCGGTGCGTTCTCAGGTAAAGATCCATCAAAAGTGGACCGCAGTGCAGCCTATGCAGGGCGTTATGTTGCCAAAAATATCGTAGCGGCAGGACTGGCGGAGCGCTGTGAAATTCAAGTAAGTTATGCCATTGGTGTAGCAGAGCCAACCTCTATTTCTGTCAATACTTTTGGCACGGGCAAAATCAGTGATGACAAGATTGTCGATTTTATTCGCCAGCATTTTGATTTACGTCCGTATGGCATCACGCGTATGCTTAACCTACTCCAGCCCATGTATGAGCAAACGGCGAGCTATGGTCACTTTGGTCGCCAAGGCACTGAAACCTCTTTTACTTGGGAGCGTACTGACCGCGCAGCACTACTTAGAGCAGACGCAGGTTTATAATTTTATTGACCAAGTACAAGATTTGTAGGGTGCGTTTTACGCACCTTTTTAACGTTTAATTGATGTAGAAAATTGTAGAGAAAAATTATGAGCGAAAACACTAACCAAATCACCGAAGAAATGAACGCGTTTTATGAGCGCGCTGATGAGTTTATCCAGCTTGCCAATACTCTTCGCACCGATGATATACACGCAGGTAAAATCAATGCCTCAATGCTGTATGCGGTCGCGCGTTTTAGCGCGTGGACAGCGGCAACTGGCTTTGTCAAAGGCAGTGACTACGCCAAAGAAAAGCAAGATATTATCGAACATTTCACCAAGAATTTTGAGCATATGCTGTCGGATAATATCGATGACTATGCCGAAAACTTCCAAAAATATATGCAAATTGGTAATTGATTGTAGTCCAACAACACGAGCATTTCATTAAAAAAGCGTATTGAATCGTCATACGCTTTTTTTATTGCAGTGCTTATCATCTAAACCCACAATTATTTGAGCAATTAATTATTTAAACAATCGATAAAACAACCAACCTATTATCAAGATGACCAAGATAATCACACTCACCCGTTTCACCCATCTTGGCAATAACGGTAGGGTGATATTTTCTTGTTTAAGATGATTATCAAGCCCTTGTGTCAATGTGCTAAAGCCTTGTTCTTTAGTCTCTACTGATGGCGCAGGATGGGCAGTAGGCGGCGTTTGACTGTTTGCCGCTAATGCTTGGTTTTCATATGCATCAATTTGTTGTTTTGCCTCATCTAAGCTAATCCCCTGCTCTTGTGCGTGGGTTTTGATGGCGATGACGTAGTTTTTTTTATCGACCAGTTGTTTGATATGACTCGGTAACGTTGATTGTGCCATAAGTAATTCCTCAAGTTTTAATCCGTATATCATGCCTAGTTTGTTAAACTTATTTTAGAAGAATGTAGCAACGAGCGCCTGTTTATTGTAAATAAATGTAAATAAACGCTTCACACTTTGCGCAAAATATTCACCTTTTAAAAGTTATAGCGACTAATTATGTAAAAATAGGAGTTTACTATTCATTTTTCACATACTTGTATTTTTACTTAACTTATTTTTTAAAAATCGCGTACTGACAGGTGATTTTTTTGTGCGTATACTTATGGATATACTAAGGCAAAGCAGCAAATAACCTGCCCTAAACCTAAAGCAGGGCTGATTAACCCTAACTTTGCTATTTCCCCCTTCAATCATGTAAAAAGGAAGCAACATGGCACCTATCTCTGCAGGTCGCAAATTCCGTGACGCCATTGAGTCTGAAAAAGCCGAAGGTCGTCCCCTTCAAATCGTTGGCACTATCAATGCCTATACTGCCATGATGGCAAGCCAAGTCGGTCATAAAGCAATTTATCTCTCAGGTGGCGGTGTTGCCAACGCCTCATTTGGTTTGCCCGACCTCGGTATGACGAGCCTTAACGATGTATTGACCGATGCCACCCGTATCACCAATGCGGTTGACACACCATTATTGGTTGACATCGACACGGGTTGGGGCGGTGCATTTAACATCGCCCAAACCATCAAACAAATGGAAAAAGCAGGCGTTGCCGCGGTTCATATCGAAGACCAAGTAGCGCAAAAACGCTGTGGTCATCGCCCCAACAAAGAAATCGTCTCAACCAGCGAGATGGTTGACCGCCTAAAAGCTGCGCTGGATGCCAAAGTTGACCCAGATTTTGTGGTGATGGCACGAACCGATGCGCTGTCAGTGGAAGGTTTGGATGCCGCGGTTGAACGTGGGGTGGCGTTTCAAGAAGCAGGCGCGGACATGATTTTTGCTGAAGCATTGACCGATATCGCCATGTACCGCAAATTTACCGACGTGTTAGACATTCCCGTGCTTGCCAATATGACTGAGTTTGGGCGAACCGACCTTTACAGCACCAAAGAGCTGTTTGACGTGGGCGTTGACATGGTACTTTATCCATTATCTGCGTTTCGTGCGATGAATAAAGCCGCCCTCAATGTCTACCAAGCATTAAAAGATGAAGGCGTACAAACCTCCGTGGTCGACACCATGCAAACCCGCATGGAGCTGTATGATTTCTTAAACTACCACTCATACGAGCAAAAATTGGACGCATTATTTAAATCAAAAAAATAATTGGCGAACTATGCTCAACACTTAAGGCTAAACACTTAATGCCAACCATTTAATAAAGCTAAAAAGGAGTTTTACCATGTCAAAAGACACCCCAGTGACAGATGCGACTGACAACAAGCCAAAACCCAAAAAAAGCGTTGCCCTATCAGGGGTACCCGCCGGTAACACCGCCCTATGTACCGTAGGGCGTACAGGCAATGACTTAAGCTATCGTGGCTATGATATTTTGGATTTGGCAAAAGACAGCGAATTTGAAGAAGTGGCGCACTTACTGATTCATGGTCATTTGCCAAACCGTCATGAGCTAGCGGCGTACAAGAAAAAACTCAAAACCCTGCGTAACTTACCGGTCAATGTACTGGCAGTGTTAGAAGCTTTGCCTGCCCACGCCCACCCGATGGATGTGATGCGTACTGGCGTATCGGCACTGGGCTGCACCTTGCCTGAGCGTGAAAGCCAGCCTACCTCAGAAGCCCGTGATATCGCCGACAAGCTTATTGCCTCGTTAGGCTCAATGCTACTGTACTGGTACCACTATAGCCACAATGGCAAAGTCATCAGCCTTGAGAGCGACCAAGACAGCATTGGCGGTCACTTCCTTGAGCTACTACAAGGTGAAGCACCCAGTGAATCGCATATCAAAGCCATGCACGTCTCGCTTATCTTATACGCTGAGCATGAGTTCAATGCATCAACCTTTACCAGCCGCGTGATCACGGGGACTGGCTCGGATATGTACTCAGCCATTAGCGGCGCGATTGGTGCATTAAAAGGTCCAAAACATGGCGGCGCCAATGAAGTGGCGTATGATATCCAAAAACGCTACCGCAATGCCGACGACGCAGAAAAAGACATCCTTGAACGTCTTGAGAAAAAAGAGGTTATCATTGGCTTTGGTCACCCTGTGTATACCGTGAGCGACCCACGCAACGTGGTCATCAAAGAAGTGGCTCGCAACTTGTCCAAAGAAACGGGTGACATGACCTTATTTGATGTGGCAGAACGCCTAGAAACCGTGATGTGGGACAACAAAAAAATGTTCCCAAATCTCGACTGGTTCTCAGCGGTCAGCTACCACAAAATGGGCGTGCCGACAGCGATGTTTACCCCATTATTTGTGATTGCGCGTACCGCAGGTTGGTCAGCGCACGTGCTTGAGCAACGTGCCGATGGCAAAATCATCCGTCCTTCTGCCAATTACACAGGACCTGATGACCAAAAATTTATACCACTGGATGAGCGTCAATAATTAGCGTTTTAATCGTATAAAAAGCCTTTCAGGTCAGCCTACCCATTGATTTGAAGGGCTTTTTTTCTAATGGATTATTAATTTTAAGGTTAAGCCAAATGACAAGCCAATACCGCAAACCCTTACCCAATTCTGATTTAGAATACTTCGATACCCGCCAAGCGGTGAACGACATCACCCCAGACGCGTATGATAAACTTCCCTACACCTCGCGTATTTTAGCTGAGCAATTGGTGCGTAAAGTCACTGATTCAAATGAATTGACCGCTGCGCTTAAACAGCTCATCAACCGCGAGCGTACGTTAGACTTTCCTTGGTATCCTGCGCGTGTGGTGTGTCACGACATCTTAGGTCAAACTGCCCTTGTGGACTTGGCAGGCTTGCGTGATGCTATCGCTGAGCAAGGTGGCGACCCAAGCAAGGTCAACCCTGTGGTACAAACTCAGCTGATTGTTGACCACTCGCTTGCTGTGGAATGTGGTGGTTATGACCCAGATGCGTTTGAAAAAAACCGCGCCATCGAAGACCGCCGCAACGAAGACCGTTTTCACTTTATCAACTGGACAAAGACTGCCTTTGAAAACGTCGATGTGATTCCCGCAGGCAACGGCATCATGCACCAAATCAACCTGGAAAAAATGTCACCTGTTATCCAAGTACAAAATGGGGTCGCCTACCCAGATACTTGCGTGGGCACAGACAGCCACACCCCGCACGTGGATGCGCTAGGGGTGATTTCGGTGGGTGTCGGTGGACTGGAAGCAGAAACCGTGATGCTCGGTCACCCATCAATGATGCGCCTGCCTGATATCGTGGGCGTACACCTCAAAGGCAAACGCCAAGCAGGCATCACCGCCACCGATATTGTGTTGGCGTTGACTGAGTTTTTGCGTAAAGAGCGCGTGGTCGGTGCCTATGTGGAATTCTTCGGTGAAGGCGCAGACAGCCTATCCATCGGTGACCGTGCCACCATCGCCAACATGACCCCAGAATATGGCGCAACCGCAGGGCTATTTTATATTGATGGGCAAACCATCGACTATCTACGCCTCACAGGGCGTGAAGACAAACAAGTCGAACTGGTAGAAAACTATGCCAAAACCGCCGGGCTTTGGTCATCTGACCTCATCAATGCCGACTATGAGCGTGTGCTTGAGTTTGATTTGTCACTCGTGACCCGTAATATGGCAGGTCCTTCAAATCCCCATGCGCGTGTATCGACTTCTGAGCTCTCTGCCAAAGGCATTGCTCATGCCGAAGGTGAAGCGGTGCCTGAGTCAGAGAATGGCTTAATGCCTGATGGTGCGGTGATTATCGCAGCTATTACCTCGTGTACCAACACCTCAAACCCTCGTAACGTGGTGGCAGCGGCATTATTGGCCAAAAAAGCCAACGAACTTGGCTTAACCCGTAAACCTTGGGTGAAATCATCATTCGCGCCTGGCTCAAAAGTGGCTGAACTGTACTTGCAAGATGCTAATCTATTGCCAGAACTGGAAAAACTGGGCTTTGGTATCGTGGCATTTGCCTGTACCACTTGTAACGGTATGTCGGGTGCGTTAGATCCAGCGATTCAGCAAGAAATCATCGACCGTGACCTGTATGCCACTGCGGTGTTGTCAGGCAACCGCAACTTTGATGGACGTATCCACCCGTATGCCAAACAAGCCTTCTTGGCAAGCCCGCCGTTAGTCGTCGCGTATGCGATTGCAGGGACGATTCGTTTTGACATCGAAAAGGACGTGCTTGGCGTGGTCAATGGGAAAGAGATTCGCCTTATCGACATTTGGCCATCGGATGAAGAGATTGACGCGATTGTGGCCAAACACGTCAAACCTGAGCAATTCCGTCAAATCTATATCCCGATGTTCAACCTTGACCGCAGCGAAAAAGCCGACAGCCCACTGTATAACTGGCAACCCATGTCAACCTATATCCGCCGTCCACCCTACTGGGAAGGCGCGCTAGCGGGTGAACGCACGCTAAAAGGTATGCGTCCCCTCGCCATCTTGCCTGACAATATCACCACCGACCACTTGTCCCCATCCAATGCGATTTTGGCAAGCTCGGCGGCAGGCGAATACTTGGCAAAAATGGGCTTACCCGAAGAAGACTTCAACAGCTACGCCACCCACCGCGGCGACCACTTAACCGCGCAACGTGCGACTTTTGCCAATCCAAAACTGTTCAATGAAATGGTGAAAAATGACGATGGCAGTACCAAACAAGGCTCACTGGCTCGTGTTGAGCCTGAAGGTCAAGTGATGCGGATGTGGGAAGCGATTGAGACCTACATGAACCGTAAGCAACCGCTGATTATCATCGCAGGGGCGGATTATGGTCAAGGCTCTAGCCGTGACTGGGCTGCCAAAGGTGTGCGTCTGGCTGGGGTGGAAGCGATTGTGGCGGAAGGCTTTGAGCGGATTCACCGTACCAACCTTATCGGTATGGGCGTGCTGCCGCTTGAATTTAAAGCTGGGACGACGCGTATCACGCTAGGGCTAGATGGGACTGAGACCTATGATGTGATTGGTGACATCTCGCCACGTTGTGATTTGACGCTGGTGATTAATAAAGAAGGCTCGCAGCCGCTTGAAGTGCCTGTGACCTGCCGTCTTGATACCCAAGCGGAAGTGGATACTTATAATGCTGGGGGCGTACTACAAAAATTCGCGCAAGATTTCTTAAAAGGTGAAGTGGCGTAATATTTAGTTGATATATCTAAAACTTTATATAAAAAGGTATGCTTTAATAAGCTTACCTTTTTACATTATCTGTTAAAATTTTGAATCGACTAAATATATTTAAGTGAGCATATTTTATGGCAAGTATAGAAATTGAAAATTTAAAAAATATTAAAAAGTTAGTTTTTGACGTGCCTACTAGTGGTGTACATTTATTAACAGGTATAAATGGC
Source organism: Moraxella sp. CTOTU47618 (assembly GCF_032017425.1). Taxonomy (NCBI): domain Bacteria; kingdom Pseudomonadati; phylum Pseudomonadota; class Gammaproteobacteria; order Moraxellales; family Moraxellaceae; genus Moraxella; species Moraxella sp. CTOTU47618. The sequence continues at coordinate 161,802 of NZ_DALZPW010000004.1, forward strand.
TGCGGAAAAACTACACTTTTAGCCTGCTTAGAAAGACTTTCAAATTCTACTGCTTTTCCCAGAAATTTTAAAACTAGTCGTGCAAATCAATTTGATAGTTATCAATCTTCGCTAATCAAATATTCCCATGACGGACAGTCAGTTACATATCAATATCGTAACACGAGATGGGCACCTCGCCCTAAGAAAAATGCTGAAGTTCTAAAAACTTTTGGTTTTGATGAAGTTATTTTTATAGGTTCTACTGGTGAACGATTTTATGTACAAGATGAGGAATTAAATACACGTAACATTTCAGGTGCATCTTCGTTTTTTAAAAGTAACATGAACTTAATTTTTGAAACTACGAGATTCAATGATTTAAGACGTGTTAAGTTAATAGGAAAAGGACGTGGTGATGGTAGATGGAATTATGGTTTTATTATACCTAAAGGTACAGTTAATGGACAAAATAATTACTATACAGAAAAGAATTTTAGCCTTGGAGAAATTTTGATTCTTAATGCATTATATGCTATTCACAAAGTTAGAAATAACTCACTTATACTTATTGATGAAATTGAACTCGCATTGCATCCAAAAGTTCAAGTTAAATTTCTTGAATTTCTGAAATTAATATCCCAACAAAAGAATTTGACAGTAATTATTTCGACACATTCTAGTAGTTTAATAAAATCTGCTCCAAAACTTATTCATCTTGAAAGGCAAAGCAATGGGGAAATATATGTTAGTTATGATTGTTTTCCAGCACTAGTTTTACAAAATATAGCTATTGAAGAAGAAATACAGCCTGATTTTGTATTCTTTGTTGAGGATGTAAAAGCAAAATACTTGTTAGATTCAATGTTGGATTACTATTTTAAACATATTTTCCAGGAGCGTAGACCAATAATAAAAGTTTTAGCAGTTGCTAGTTGGTCTGAAACCATGAAGTTTACGGTTAATTCTTCTGGATATCTTACATCAAGAAATACAGCATCTTTCGCCTTTTTGGACTTAGATGCACAAACATCTATTCAAGCACATCAGAATAATCCTAATAGAAGCAGAGCCGATTCTGAGTTATTAAATATTTACAACAATAACACTAATAAGATTAATTTTCTACCTATAACACCAGAAGTCGGGATTGTCGAGTTCTTAGAACAAAATTGCTTGAGTCTTGCCTCAAAGATGCAAATTTTCTTCAGCAATGCTACATTTGACATTTCCCAAATAGTTACTGATGAGCAAAATCTTAATTTAACATATTCACAAAACGATAGAAAAAAAGCTAAAGCTAAATTTGACTATTATGTTGAAAGAATCAAAACATCTATCAATAAAGATATTTCGCAAGTAACACTAATGATAATTGAATTCTATATAAGTGAGCTTTATCATAATAACGATGGAGAACTTAAAAGGTAAGCATCCGACCATCCCATCTTTTCCACACATAAGAAATTAGAGATAGTGTCC